>JBKPDO010000011.1:0-39965 GCA_046727955.1 bacterium
GGCTCCGCTTTGCGTCCTGGCGCCTGGGCCCTGGCCTCGCTCGAGAGCCCCCCGGACCCCCCGGCCCGCCGCCTCACGTCAGCGCCCCGCCGGGTCGGCGCGCTCGGCCGCGCGCGAGCGCGGGACGCGCGAGCGGGCGCCCTCCTCCCACAGGGAGAGCCAGCCGAAGCTCACGCCGAGCGAGAGCCACAGCAGCGCCTGCCCGCCGGCGGAGACCTTGCGCGCGTTCCACAGCACCGCGGCGGGCACGGCGCTCTCTTGCCGCACCTCCGGGAGCAGGGCGTAAGCGGCGAGGATCACGAGCAGGTAGGCGGCGCCCACCGCGAGCTGGCGCGGGGCGCGCGGCACGCCCCGGCCGGCCAGCTGCCTGCTGAGCAGCCACGCGCCCACCGACGCGGCCAGCGAGATCGCGACCATCGCCAGGTACAGGCGGGTGCGCTCAGGGCCGGTGGCCGGGTCGCCCACGCCGGGCGGGTTGGACGGGTATTTGAGGAACGGCACCAGCCACGCGGAGGCGAACGCCGTCGCCGCGAGCCGCAGCGAGCGGTCCCAGGCCGAGCCAGCGGCAAGGCGCGGCTCCAGCAGCGCATACAGGAAGCCGAGCACGCCACCCATGGCAGTGCCGTAGAGCAGCACCCCGGCCAGCAGCCCGACCTGCTGAGTGCCCCGTGAGAACACCTCGACGGCGTGCCCGCCCGAGGCGGCGCGCTCATAGCTGAGCGCCTCCCGCACGACCGGCTCACCGACGACCAGGTAGAACAAGCCAGCGACCAGGCCGGCCAGCAGGCCGGCGATCAGGCCGCGGCGCAGCAACGAGGCCACGACGGCACCCCCTCGAGCTTTGCGAACGCGCGCGAGTCGCTAGTGGCAGGGAAAGCCCAGCAGGTGCCGGCCGTCGTGGAAGAACTCGTGCAGGTAGTTGTTCGCGGTGGAGAGCTTGCCGAGCAGGGGCTCGAGCAGCATCCCCTGGTCGTAGCCGACCGCGTAGACCACAGCGAGCAGCCCCACGACGGCGATCCAGCCCCACACGGGTACACGGACGGAGCCCTGCCTGCCGCTCGACACTGCGCTGGTGATGTCGGCCATCTGCCGCAACCTCCTCGGGGTCCCGCGCCCCGTTCGGACGGTGGCGACGGCCAGTATCCTGGCTCCCGGATCACCGCTCGCCTCGGCCTTCCCGCCCTTGGAGGGCAGTGGCATGAGCGAGGCTCGCTCCCCGGTCACAGTGGCGCGACCGCGCCGGACTCTCACCGGCTTCCTGGCTCGACGTCGCCACGGCACCCGTGACTCGGAGGCCCTCTGCCGCCGCAGGCACCGCGGCAGCAAGCTACGGCTCGGACAGGCCCCCTGTCAACGCGGCATCTCCGGCAGACCCAGCCCGCCCCCAGGCGAACCGAAGGCCTCTTCCTGACTCACGGTCAGCACGGTCTTCGCCAGGTCCTCGAACTCCCGATAGCAAATCTGGACAAGGCGGCCCATACTGCCGAGCGCGCCATCGGCGGGGCGCAGGTCGAACATCGGCTTGCGTGCATCCTGCGCAAGCGGCATCAAGCTGCGATAGTTGCGGAGACTGGCCAAACGGTACGGATCGTGGCTGGTTTCTGGTGGAGGCCGCCTTTCGCCGAGCACTGACTTGTGAAACTCGGTGGGGATTCGGCGAAGCCAGCGCTGGTATGCCTTGACGGGGCGGTCGAGCCGAACCGCATGTTGGAGTACGACATACCCGATTGGGCATACCCGATTGGGCGCATAGCGCCCGACGGCACGTCAAGCCCTTCGGGTGCTCGTGGCAGCACGTTCTGCTGCCAACTATGCCTCCACGAACGGCTGGTCGGTCCTAGGTTGCGCAGGCCCTGGAGCGAAAATAGGTCGGCCGCGAGCGGGACCAGCAGGTCGTCCGCGCCAAGGAGAGCGGCTCGGTTGATGGCGCCGAGGTTGGGGCCGACATCGACGATCACGACCTGCGCACCGACTGCATCCGTGATGCCTCGGAGCATCCGATGAAAGGAAGTTGTCACCCGCAGAGCGGCCTCGTCGCCGTCGTAGCCGTGTGGCCACGCCTCCGAAAGCTTGTCCTCGAAGCGACTGAGACCGAGGTCGCCGGGCAAGACCCAGAGCCCTTCGGCCACCTCCAACACCTCGGGGATGCGAATGTCGCCTAGTCCGCGCAGGATCGGCAGCACGCCACCGAGCACGGTGCTTCCCCCGTCGTCCTCCCAGAACTTCTCGAGCCGGTCCTCGTCGAAGAACGCGGAGGTCAGGTTGGCCTGGGGATCCAGATCGGCTGCCAGCACCTTGCGACCTAACCGGGCCATCATGTAGGCAAGGTGGAAGGCAAGGGTAGTCTTGCCGACTCCGCCCTTGTTGTTGAACAGCGCGATCGTGGTGCTCATCCTGCCGCCCTCACGGTTACCCCCCAGTATGTCGGCTCGATGGCGAATTCAGCCGAGGGGTTTCCGTTCGCGGCCAGAGTACTGCGGACCAGCCCGATCCCGCGCCCGAAGCGGTTTACGTAGCCAAGTTCCTTCATTGCCGCCGCGAGTCCGGGGTTGCGGTAATCGTTGCGGCGGTCGAAGTTCTCCGCGGTGACCGCGCCGAAGGGGCCACCTGGGCTAGTGATCTCAACCCGATCTGCGAACCAGCGGATCGAGACTGGTGCATTCGAAGTTTCGTAGTTGCGATGCATCAGCGCATTCACGACGACTTCCGGACTGACCGCGGCCGGAAGATAGGTGGAGCGGAACAGCTCGAGGTCCAGGTCCCTCAGGCCAGTTCCGGAAAGCGGGCGCTGGTCGAATGGAAGGTCGGCCGCCCGACGACGCTCGGCCAGCAACCGTTCCTCGTCTGGTGTTGCTCGCCGGGTAGAGGGTCCGACCCGTACGAAGACGCGGCCGTCGAACCTGACAGGAGGCGACGGTGTCCCAGGAATCTCGACGTGGACGCACTCATGGCCGTCGAATACTGCCCGCCCGACGGCAAGGATTGGAGGAGGCAGGATGCGGCCCTCGGTCCGCAATCCAGCAAGGAAGGACAAGAGGGCCTCGTTGATTGGCAGCCCCGAAGACGCGCCGTTGTCCTCGACGCCGATCAGCAGGTGACCCACGCCGCGCCCTGGAAGATCATTGGCCATCGCGCAGACTGCCTCTCGGATCGCGTTGCGATCGGAGACGTTGCGCTTGAACTCCAAGTCGTCGCGCTCGCGACGGCCTAGCTTCTCAGCGAGGTCGTGTTGCATCTGGGCCACCATAGCCGACGAGGCGCCGGCCGCTCGGCCGCCGGCGCTCGAGACGCTACCACGGACCTGCCCGGGGTTGACCGACACAGCTACCGCAAGATCAGGAATCGCCGAGGCGGGTGGCGAGGGCGGTGTGGCGGCGGCCGGCGCCTCGGGTGCGCACCGCCTTGGCGAGGGCGCGGCGCGACCCGACCAGCACGACGATGCGCCTGGCGCGGGTGACCGCGGTGTAGAGCAGGTTGCGCTCGAGCATCATCCAGGCGGTCATGGTCAGCGGCACCACCACGCAGGGGTACTCGCTGCCCTGCGAGCGGTGCACGGTCACCGCGTAGGCGTGGGTCAGCTCGTCCAGCTCGTCGAAGCCGTAGACGATCTCCTCGTCCTCGTCGAGCAGCACCCGCAGCTCCTGGTCCTCCAGGGAGATCGCGGTCACCACGCCGACCGAGCCGTTGAAGACGCCGGCGCTGCCCTTGCTGTAGTCGTTGCGGACCTGCATGACCTTGTCGCCGACGCGGAAGGAGCGGCCGCCGGAGCGGCGCTCCGCCAGCCCGTCCCGCGGCGGCGTCAGCACCGCCTGGAGGCGGTCGTTGAGTGCGCCCGCGCCGGCGGGACCGCGGTGGGTGGGGCAGAGTACCTGCACGTCGCGCCGGGGGTCCAGGCCGAAGCGCCGCGGCAGGCGGTTGGCCACGACGTCCACGGTCAGGTCGCCGGCCCGCTCCGGGTCGTCCTCGACGAACAGGAAGAAGTCGTCGAGGCCCTGGGTCTGCGGCGGCCGTCCCGCGTTGATGCGGTGCGCTCCCGCCACCACCCCGCTCTGCTGCGCCTGGCGGAACACGTGGGTCAGCCGCACCCGCGGGACCCGCTCGGCGGCGAGCAGGTCGCGCAGCACCTCGCCGGGGCCGACGCTGGGGAGTTGGTCGACGTCGCCGACCAGGAGCAGGTGGGCGCCGGACGGGACCGCCTTGACCAGCTTGTTCGCCAGCAGCACGTCCAGCATGGAGACCTCGTCGACCACGATCAGGTCGGCGTCGAGTGGATTGTCCCGGTCGAAGGCCGCGTCGCCACCGGGCCGGAGCTGGAGCAGCCGGTGCAGCGTCGCCGCCTCGAGCCCGGCCAGCTCCGCCAGCCGCTTGGCCGCCCGGCCGGTGGGCGCGGCCAGCACCACCTTGGCGCGCTTGGCCCTGGCCAGCGCCACCACCGAGCGCACCGAGAAGCTCTTGCCGCAGCCCGGCCCTCCGGTGAGCACCGCCACCCGCTCGGTGAGCGCGAGGCGCACCGCGGCCTCCTGCGCCGGCGCGAGCCTCGACCCGGTCACCCGCTCGAGCCAGCGGAGCGCGGCCTCCCAGTCCACCCCCTGGAACGAGGCCAGGCGATCGACCGGCGCCTCGAGCAGGCGCCGCAGCCCGCCGGCGAGCGCGACCTCCGCCCGGTGGAACGGCAGCAGCCAGATCGCCCCGGACCCCTCCCGATCCACCGGGGCACCCCCTTGGGGTTCCCCGGACCCCTCCGGCGTCAGCTCGCGCACCACGCCCTCCTCGGCCACCAGCTCCTCCAGGCAGCGCCGCACCAGCTCGGCGCCGACCTCGAGCAGCTCCGCCGCGCGCGCGACTAGGTCCTCCTCTGGTAGGTAGCAGTGCCCGCTCTCGCTCGCCTCCGAGAGGGCGAACTGCACCCCCGCCTTCACGCGCTGGTCGCTGTCGTGTGGGATCCCGACGGACCTGGCGATGGTGTCGGCGGTCTTGAAGCCCACTCCCCACACGTCGGCGGCGAGCTTGTAGGGCTCGCGCCGCACCACGTCGATCGCCTGGTCGCGGTAGGTCTTGTAGATCCGCACCGCCAGCGAGGTGGACACGCCCACGCCCTGCAGGAAGACCATCACCTCCTTGATGGCTTTCTGCTCTTCCCAGGCCGTCCCGATCATGGCGGTGCGCTTGCCGCCGAGTCCCGGCACCTCGATCAGGCGCTCCGGCTCCTCCTCGATCACCCGCAGGGTGTCGGTGCCGAAGTGGTCGACGATCCGCTCCGCGAGCCTCGGGCCGATGCCCTTGATGAGGCCTGAGCCGAGGTAGCGCTGGATGCCCTGGACGGTCGCCGGCAGGATGGTGGCGTAGCTGTGCACCTCGAACTGGCGGCCGTACTGGGGATGGCTCCGCCACCGTCCCTGCAGGCGGAGGCTCTCCCCCGGCTGCGCGCCGAGCAGCGGTCCGACCACGGTGAGCAGGTCGCTGGAGCGTGAGGTCGCCACCCTGGCGACGGTGTAGCCGGTCTCCTCGTTGGCGTAGGTGATGCGCTCGAGCACCGCCTCGAGCGTGGCGCGGGTGTCCGCCGAGACGGGCGCGCTCACCGCGCCCTCCAGCGGCAGGGCTCTCGACTCACACAGCTAGGTTATCCGTTGTCGGGCTCCAGGAAGAGATCCACGCCGAGCAGGCCGAGGGCCGAGGGCCGAGGGCCTTCGGCGCCGGCATAGACGGCATAGTGGTCGTGAGCCCACTCGTGTCGGAAGCGACGTTGGAGGCAGTGTGGAGCAAGGACGACAGGACGGACCGGTTGGCGTGCGGGCGGTTGTGTGGGACATGGACGGGACGCTGATCGACTCGGCGACGGCCGTGCCGGACTCGTACATCGCGGCGATCCTCCGGCGCGGCGGCCGCCGCTTCAGCCGCGACGAGATCATCGCCGCCTACCACTACGGCCCGCCCCAGCGGATACTGACCGAGCTGCTCGGCCGCGCCAGCACCGCGGACGACGTCGAGGAGTACCACGCCCGCCTGCGCGCCAACGCGGCCCGGGCGCTGCCCTACCCGGGGATCGTGGACACCCTCGCTGCCCTGCACGGGCGCCTGCCGCTCGCGGTGTTCACCGGGGCGGCCCGCCGCGGCGCGCTGATCCTGTTGCAGGCGAGCGGTCTGCTCCCGTACTTCGCGCGGGTGGTCGGCGGGGACGAGGTCGAGCACCAGAAGCCCGCGCCCGATGGCGTCCTGCTGGCCTGCGCCGCCCTCGGGGTCGAGCCAGCCGCGGCCGCCTACGTCGGCGATTCCCCTGGCGACCTGGAGGCAGCGCGGGCCAGCGGTGCGCTGGCCGTCGCCGCGGGCTGGGGCCATTTCTTCCAAGACCCCGCCCCCGCCGACCTGGTGCTCTCCACTCCACAGGAGCTGCTCACCGTACTGGACGCCGTCCCCGGGAGACGCCAGCCGTAGACCGGCCGCTCAGCGGCCCGCAGGGGCGTCCCAGCACATGGCGCGGGCGCGGTATAGCGCCGCGAAGCTGGCGCCGGGGAACACCGCGCCGTAGCGCTGGGCGAACTGCTCGAGGCTGAGGAAGCGGTCGGCGGTGAGCTGGTCCAGCCAGGCCGGGTCGGTGTTGAGCCGGAACAGCGACGCCACGTCCGTGACCTGCGACGATGGATGCATCTGGCGTCTGACCAGCGAAAACCGTTCGATCGGATTCGATCGGTCCCGACCCGCCGCGAAGCGTGTAGCGGAATCGTTGCGGAGCGTCCTAGCCGCCCTCGCGCTTGCGCCGGAGCCAGGCCAGCAGCTCGGATCGCCGGTACAGCGCGCGCCGGCCGGCGTACCCGGCCACCGGCGGCCCGGTGCCTGCTACGCGCCAGCGGCGCAGCGTCCGCGGCGACACGCGGATGATCGCTGCGGCTTCCGGCTCGGTGAGGAACGGCTCGTCGTTCGCGCTGGTCATCGGCCAAGTCTGGCCAGACGTGGTTACCCTGTCACCCACCACGGCCGGTCCTGGCCGGGACTGACCCGGTTGACCGTGAATGGCCGCTCGGCGGACAATGCCCATCCACGTAAGCGCCCCGGCGGCGGCTGGACCCCGCCCCGGGGCATGGCACCAGGAGGTCAGTCCTGATGCAGGATCACTCTATCCCGCCGCTCGACCATGATCCGGCGGACTCCTCGTTCCCCAACGTCCGGCGGGCGCCGTTCACCCTCAAGCGGGTCGGCGAGGCGGAGGACTGGCGCGAGCTGGTCGCCGCGATTGCCGCGGCGATGACCGCGGCGGTCGACACCCGTCGGCCCCACGCGACCACTGGCAAGTGCTTGACCATCTCGAGCATCGTCACCGTGGTGAGCGAGCACCCCGCCCGGCTCGAGTGGGCGGTCGGCGCGCTCCGGCAGGTCACCGCGACGTGGCAGCACGACAACCCCGCCTAGCCACCCTGGAAGGCGAGCGGCCCCGGGCCGGTCCTCCCGGGGCCGCTTCGCGTCTAGGAGCCGGGGACGCGGCCCCACCCCTTGGTGGTCGCAGGAGGCGGCTGCCCCTCCAGCGGGTGGACGGCCCCGTCGATCACGATCCCGTAGGGCAGGCCGTCGCCGTTCTCGCGGCCGATCGGCACGGTGCCCTTGGGCCTGCGGCTCGAGCCCTGCACCTTGCCGACCAGCTTCCGCTTGGCCTTGGGCGTGGTCATGTCGTCTCCCTCCTGGGCTTGCGCCTGCCGGCCGGTGGGCTGACCCGGTACACGTTGTGCTCGTCCGGGTCGGGCCGCTGCGCCCGCAGCGCCGCGGCGACCTCGGCGGGCAGCAGCTGCCCGGGCAGGTAGGTCAGGTCGCCGTAGTGGATGTACCCGGGGGACAGCACCCCCGCGTCGCCCGGCGGCGCCGGCGGGGCGCCGGCGGTCTCCTGCGCACGCTCCTCGGCCATCCGCTCCCGCTCCTCCCTGTCCATCAGTTGGACTTCAGGTAGCGGTACACCGCGAACGCCCTGGGCCTGGCCAGCCCGACGTCGCCGCGCCAGTGCGCGATGATCCCCACCTGGCCCAGCTCCGCGTACCGCTCCACGAGGGTCTGCACGGTGAAGTCCAGGCGCTGCCCGACGATGAGCTGCGCGAAGTCCCCCGCGAACACGTCGGTCATGTTCGTCGTCGAGGTGCCCTGGGTGAACCCGGCGGGGATCTGGTTCGACACCAGCCGGGTCACCTGGCCGACCGCGTCCGGGGTCCGCATCGGCTGGTTGGTCGAGTCGTAGGTCTTGGCGTAGAACTGCGCGATCCTCGCGGGCCAGATGAGCGCGTTCGGCGTTTCGTTGAACAGCTGCGGCTGGTAGATCGTGTCGATGATCTCGTTCCAGAACGTCGCCGCGGTCTGCGTGGTGCCGTTCGCGGCGCCGCCGAGCACCGAGCTCGCGGCGTCGGCGAGCAGGCTGGCGAGGATCCCCCGGGGGTTCGGCGGGGTCGGGAACGTGGTGTTGAACGCGGTCGCACCGGTCTCCCCACCCGCGATCACGCCACCGAAGAGGGCCTGCTTGTCGAGCTCGAGGGCGACCGCGGCGGCGATGGCGTTGGACACGACCTCGTCCACGTTGGGCGCGTCCTGGAACCACTCCATCGACCCGATCACCAGCGCGCTCAGGGTCTTCGCGGTCAAGACCACATTGTCGAAGACGGGGTCGCTCGCCGTGACCGTGCTGCCCTCCGTGCGGAACGCGGCGGTGGGGTCGGTCGTCAGCCGGCCGATGTTGACCACCTTGGCGTCCATCGGGACCAGCTGCGCGCCCGCGCGCATGACGGCGGCGATGTTGCGCGCCCGGTCGATGATGTCGGCCGCCCAGATGTTCGGCACCACCGCGCTCCCGCTCGTGGTGGTCATCGCGCGGACCTGGTTCCCGAAGCTGCCGTGCTGGCCGACCACCGCCTCGTCCGCCCTCGACCTGGCGGCCATGTAGTCGGCGACTACCGGGTGGTCCCGCCACGACTGGCCCCGCGCCACCGCGGCGGGCCGGCCGTCCGACAGGCGGATGAACCGTCGCGGGTCGCCGTCCGCATCGTGCTGATGGCGGGCGGCGCCGGTCGGGTAGGTCTCCAGCGAACGCCGCTGGTACTCGTCTTCCTCCTGCTCGATGCGGCGGGCCTCGGTGAGCTGGCCGTCCAGCCGGCCGATCTCCTCCCTGGCCGTGCGCTTGGCCTCGGTCAGCTCCCGGACGCGGGTGTCCTCGGCCTCCGAGAGGTCCTCGCGGCCTTCGGCCTTGACCTTGGTGAGCAGCCGCTTGGTTTGGGCGTCCGCGTCGGACTGGCGCCGCTCCGCCGCGCGGCGGGCCTCCTCGAGCGCGCCAATGTGCTCGGTGATCGTGGGCATACAGCCTCTCCTTCAGGCACACGTCGGTAGGGTGCTGCCCGGCTGCCACTGCGGTCACGGTGTCGCCGACCCGGGGGCCCGCCACCGTCCGCGCGGAGAGGCGCTACGGGGATTCTACCCCGAGTCCACCGGCCCCTCACGCAGGAACACCTGCAATTGCTGATCCCATGCTTCCGGGCTGCCGTACTGGCCTTCGCCGATCTGGTTCGCCCAGTTCGCCAGCGCGAACACCAGCTGCACCGCGTCGGTGGTATCGACGATCGCAGCAGCGCCAGCCTCATCGCCGGCCAGGCACGCCCGCAGCAGCGCGAAGACAGTGCTTGGGCTCACGTCAGGTTCGATCATGGTTCCCTCCGTCTTTTTAGTGGGGCTGCGAGCCGGTGGCCCCCTGAACAACCCCACGCACACCGTCTCAACTATGAGAATCCGGGGTCTTCCGGTGGAGAATCCCCGGCTGGTTGGCCCGCCAGCAGCGCCAATAGCCGGCCTTGGAGCCGCTGCACCTCGGCCTGCCAGTAGTTGAGGCCCTTGCGGGGCGCCGACCGCTCGCCCGCATCATAGGCGGTCGCCACGACCTCACCAGCGAGCATCGCGCGCTTCTCCGCCACCGCGAGGCGGCTCTGCAGGCGACGTAGCTCGTATTCGGCAGCTCGCCGGCAGGTCGGGCCGCAGTAGACCCGAGGCCGGCCGGTCGCCGGCTGCTCGATGCCGCCGCCGCACATCAGGCAGGCGCTTGGTTTCTCCACTGGATCACCTCAGAACTCCAGATGTGTACAGAATGCGAGGGGGGTGTTCAGGGGGCCACCAGCGGATTGGCTCCCCAAAAAGACGCGGTCCATTTCAGCGGTCGCGCTTGCGCGAGTTGCATTCCACACACAGCACGCCGTAGCCGGGCGGGCGCGGCGGCCCGCCTTGGGCGATCGAGTGAGTGTGGTCGGCGGAGAGCTTATTGGGTGGGATGACCGGGTGGGGTGGGACGCCCCAGCCGGGGCAGACGTCGCCCTCGGTGGCGCGCCAGCCGGCGACAGCGCGGGCGCGGGCGCGCCAGTCGCCATGGCCGCCGCGCTTGGCGTCCTTCAGCCGATCGTGGACACGCTGGCATTCGGGGCAACGGGCGCCCTTGCCGTGCGAGTCGCGCTGGACCTTGACCAGCCGCCGGGCTGGGCACGGCTGCCCGGGGCTGGGGCCGAGGCATACACGGGTTGGCATTGGATCCTCCTGGTGATGATCCCGGCCGGCCCGGGGAAGGGAGCCGGCCGGATCGGGGCAGTCAGTCGTCGTAGTAGTTGCGCACTGTGACGTAGTCGACGCCGCGCTCGAGCACGGCACCGGCTCCTGCCCACGCAGCGAGGTCGAGCAGCTCATCGGCGTACCGCTCGAGGTCGGCGTGGAGGTCGCCCGAGTCCCAGCCGTTGCGCTGCAGGTTGGAGGCCAGGGTGGCGAGGTAGTCGTCGCGGGTCATGTCGAGGTCGCGGACCTCGGCGGTGGTCGTGGCCTTGCTCGAGGCCAGGCCCGCGAACGAGCGGCCGCAGCCGCAGGGACCTTCGGGGTTGAGCCGGTCGCGGTCGCAGGTCATGCCGAAGCGGACCAGCTCCCCGGGGATGGTCCAGCAGAAGTCGCCGGGGCGGTCGCCTTGGGTGCGGCGGGTGGCGGTCAGTACCTTCATGTTCGATCCTCCTGGCGGTCAGTCGCGGTAGGCCTTGGAGTCGATGAGCCGGCGAGTCTGCTCGGCCCATGACCACCTCGAATCGAGGAGGGGCAAGCCACCCCGCTCGGCGAGGTCGGTCGGGCCTGGGATCTCCGGCAGGTCGGGGAGGGTGAAGTCGTCGGTGGCGACGTGGAGCGCGCTGTTCAGCTCGTCGATCTCGGCGCGCATCTCCGCAAGCCTAGCCGCGGCCTGGGCGCGAATTGACTCCAATGCGGCGGGGTCGAGCTGCTCGTCGACCGCCGCCTGCGCCTGGGCGAGCCACGCCTGCCGCGCATGGTAGACCCGCACCTCGAGCATCCGGTCGTAGTAAGGCAGCATCGCGTCGCGGGCGAGCTGGCGGAGCAGGTTGGGTTGGAGGGTGGCGAGCGCGTCGATCTCGGTCTGCCGGACGCCCTTGAGGGCCTGCCACTTGTCGGCGCGCTTCTCCGTCTCCTTCAGTGGGGTTTCCGGCAGGCCGTACTCTCGGACCTGGTCGGGGGTGAGCGCGACGCGGTGCACCTCGTAGGTGAGTGCGGGGAAGTGCAGCGACTGGAACGCCTGCAGCTTGCGGCAGACGGAGACGCCCATCTGCCAGCCGGCCGGGTCGCAGTCGCTGAAGTACAGCACGACCATGGGGCGGCCGTCCGCCGCGCCGATCTTGGCCATCTGGTAGATGAGCGTGGAGCTCGACTCCCCGGTCGGCAGGTACAGGTCGGCACCGCGTTCCCTAGCGATCGGGGCGAGGACCTCGCCGAGGGAGGCTTTCTCGCCGATGAGGACGATCTTGTAGGGCTGGGTGCCGACGAAGCCGTCGACGTCGACCTGGGGGACAATGTCCTCCACGGTGGGGATGGAGACGTCGATCCCGACGTTGATGTAGGGCTCCGGCTCAGGCGGCTTGAACAGGCGCACGACCGGCGGAGCGTTGCGCTGGTCGATGATCTGATCGAAGGGGATGTAGCCGAGGAACCGGGCCGCCTTCCCGGCGTCTTCGGACAGCCACAGCCAGTCCTTCTCGGTGTTGGCGTAGGGGAGGCCGTTGGGCTTGGTGCGGCCCAACACCATGTAGTGCAAGCCGCGGAGGTGGATCTGCCGGTCGCCCAAGCCGAGGTCGCGGGCGGTGGTGGCAAGCCACCCCGCGTCCCGGTGGCCGGCGGGGGTGTCGAGACGGTACGGGTCGTTGTCCTTGTCGAGGACGGTGAGGTCCTTCATGGACAGGCGATGCTCGGCGGCGGCCAACTCGAGGACGCTGCGGAGCGAGGGGTTGTGCTCGATCATCATGCTGCTAGCCTTCCAAGTGTGTGATGGCCCGTGGCCCTGGCCCTGTCCGGCTGGGGCCACGTTCTGTCCTGGGTCGGCTCGAGCCGGGGGCCCGCGGGCGTTCACCGTTCGATCCTTCGGGGCAGCCGGCCCGATCCCGAGCAGAGCCGTTTGACCCGGCCGGTGCCGACCGTGCGGACGGCGCGGGCGGAGACGGGGATGCTCAGGTAGTGGCGGGGTACGGTCCCGTCCGCTCGGAGCCGGAGGAGCCGCGTGCACATGTCGCAGCGCCCGAGCGTGGTGAAGATCATCGGGCGTGCCCCTGCCGGGTGTCCTCGCGTTCCTCTGGGGGGGTGTTGGGTGTGTTGGATGTGTTGGAAGCGAAGAGCGTCTCGTCTTCGGTTCCAACACTTCCAACAGATCCAACAGGGGTGTAGAGGCCGCGTTGTGGGCGCTGGAGCCGCCCGGCGGCGAGCGCGCGGGCGAGGTACACCTGCGCCGTCTTGGGGTCGAGATCGGGCAGCGCCTTGGCGACCTCGGCGGGCCGGACCCCGTCGGGGTGGGCGTAGGCGTACAGGATCACGTCGATGGCGCGGTCGCCAAGGTTGGCGGTCGCCTTGGTGGTGGCCTTGACCTTGGCGGCCTTGGTGGCGGCCTCGCCGAGGTCGTCGCCGTCGAGCTGCCAGCAGTGGCCGTCCCTGAACTCGAGCGCGTACTCGGCCTCGCGGACGTCGCGGCCGGTGACCTTGAGCAGCCCTGCGGTTTCCTGCCGGTCCCTGGCGAGCACGACAACGGTGTCTGCCGCGCCGGCCAAGCCGTGCGTGCCAGAGACGGAGTCGACGAAGTCGTCGACGTCGGCCTTGCGGTCGTGGTGGTTGACCAGCAGTGCCATGCCGGGGTAGCGGTCGCACAGTGCGTGGAGCGCGCTGCCCACGCGGTAGTCGCGCTGGTAGGGCGATTCGCCCTGGAGCGCCGGCGGCATCACCTTGCCGAGCGTGTCGAGGATGACCAGGGGCCGCAGGGTGCCGTAGGACTCGAGCCACGCGGCGATGGTGGCGATGACGTGGCCGGGCTCGATGCGGGTCAGGTAGTCGAGCAGGGCGGGGATCGGCTCGTGGTTGAGCAGCTTGCGGCAGCGGTCCTGCAGGCGACGGTCGCCGTCCTCGAGCGCGAGGTACAACACCGGCCGGGCCGGGCCGACCTTGATCCTGCCGAGGGTGTAGCCGCCGCTTGCGAGCCCGAGGCCGTGGCCGAGCACCATCCAGGATTTGCCGATCTTGGGTGCGCCGATGTTCAGGGTGAGGCCCTCGGGGATGATGCCGGGGACGGCGAACTCGAGCGGCGGGAACTCCTGGATGTCGAGCCATGCGCCGTTGCGGAGGCCGGCGAGCAGGTCGTCGGTCATGGCTCCGACCAGTCCTTCCCGTCGGCCCACTCGGGAGTCTCGAGGGGGGTGGCAAGCCACCCGCGGTATGCCTCGCGCTCGGTGGCGTGCCAGGCGACCGCGGCGACGGCCTCGGCGACCTCGTGGCGCCGTGCCTGGGCGACCGCGACCTTGGCGGCGCGCTCGGAGTCGAGCCGGGTGAAGACGGCCTCGAGGGAACCGAGCTCGAGGGACTGCTCGGCGATCGTGGCGCACCAGCGCGGCCGCCGCCGCGGCCGTGGTGGGCAATAGCGGACTCGGCGGCGGGTCACGACGGCCACCCGGCCCGTTCGCTCTCGCCCTGGTCGAGGCGCTCGCGGATACGGCTCAGCTCAGTCCGGATGCCGGCCAGCGCCTTGATCAGGGCGGCGCAGCAGCCACACGTGCAGTCCCCGGGGTCGGCTACACTCAGGGTGCTGTCCGGGACGACGGCCGACGGCTTGAGCGGCTCTGCGGGGCCGCTCGCCGCGTCAGGAGGCACGGCCAGTCGTCTCCCGTTCCCGCCTTGCCATCCGCTCCTGCTCCCACTCGAGGACGCCCTGTAGGGGATAGCGGACGGGGCCAGCGTCGCCGCCGGTGCGGAAGTAGGGCGGGCCGGTGCCCGTATAGTTCCAGTTATAGACAGCCGCGAGCGACACGCCCTCGCGGGCGGCTAGCTCTGCCGGGCTCAAGTGCTCACCGGGCATGCTCCCTCGTTTCGTCAGGGCAGCGATATGATTCGCCAGCTCTGCCAGATCTTAGAAGCGCTTCTAGTGATTCGCAAGCTCTTCGAGTAGACTCGTCAACATGACGAATCAACGGGAAACGACGAGTGAGCGGGTCGTCCGGATAGTCCAGGCGACCCGCAAGCGCCTCGGCTGGAGCGCCACCCGGCTCGCCGAGGAGTGCGCCAAGCACGGCCACCCCGAGGTCACCGACCAGGTCATCTACAACCTCGAGCAGCGCCGCCGGGAGGAGGTCACCGTCGACCAGCTCGAGGCGTTCTCCCAGGCGCTGCTGATACCAGCGCACATGATGCTCGGCCAGGCTGGCCTGACGGCCTCGTTGTGGTTCGAGTCCGATGCCGAGCGACGCGCGTTCGGCGATGCCTTGCGGACCGTCTACCGCACGGTCGGCTACCTCGCCACCCCCGACCAGAAAGAGGGAGGCGCCTGATGCCCCGCCACGGCAGCAACATCAAGCGGACCCAGGGCGGTAGATGGCAAGCCAGCTATCGCCTGCTGAACGGCAAGGAAGTCAGCAAGACGTTCGACCGCCATGTGGACGCGGACTCCTGGCGCCGGCAGGGCATCGAGCAGCGGGACCGGCCGCAGCAGCTCGACCCGAGGGCCGGGCGGGTCACGGTCCGGGAGTACGGGGAGCGGTGGCGCGCCGCGCAGCTGCAGCACCGGCCGACCACCCGCGCGCTGGTCGACAGCGTCCTGCACGAGCACGTCTACCCGCACCTCGGCAGCCTCGAGATCGGCCGGGTGCTCCCGAGCGACGTGCAGGCGCTCGTCAAGCGCTGGCAGGACGACGGCGCGGCGCCATCCACGATCCGGCAGGCCAGGTGGACGCACGTGCGGTCCATGTTTGCCGCCGCGGTCCGGGACGGCGTGATCGCCACGACGCCCTGCACCGGCAGCATCCGGCTCCCCGAGATCGTCACCACCCGGCCGGTGCCGCTCACCGCCACCCAGGTGCAGCACCTGGCCGATGCGATCGACCCGCGTTACCGGGCGATGGTGCTGCTCGGCTTCGGCACCGGCCCGAGGATCAGCGAGGCGCGCGGCCTCACGCTCGGCAACGTGGACTTCCTCGGCCGCGAGATCGCCTATACCCAGCAGCTCGGCCCCAAGCCGCCCTACCCGTTCAGTCCGTTGAAGAACTCGCGGCGCTCGCCGTCGCGGGTCGTGCCAGCGCCCGCCTATGTGCTCGAGGCCTTGTCGGAGCACCTGCGCCTGCACGGGACGGGCGAGCGGGACCTGCTGTTCACCACCATCGGCGGGAAGCCGGTCGGGGGTGGCCGGTTCAGCATGGCATGGCGGGCGGCGACGCGGGCGGCTGGCCTGCCGGACAGCGTCACCTACCACCACCTGCGGCACAGCTACGCCAGCGAGGCGCTCGTGCAGGGCCTGTCGGTGGTGGAGGTCGCCGAGCTGATCGGCGACACTGTCACCCAGGTCGAGCGGACGTACGGCCATCCGACCGTGGACTTCCGCCGGCGGGCGCGGCTGGCGGTGGAGGCGATCTGGACGGCGCGCGAGCCGGTTGCGGAGCCTATGCGGACTGCAGGCGCTGTCGACGGTCATCAGCGCAGGTAGGAGCGATATCGGTGATGTTGAGCCGGAACAGCTCCCACGCCTTCCCGAACTGGCGGCGATGCCGCGCCAGGTCGCCGAGCAAGATGCGGACCGCCTCGCCGACGAACCAGCGGCGCGGAACCGCCGGGGTGGGGGCGACGTTGTCGATCAGCACCACCCGCCCACCCGGGGCGACGAGCTCGCGGATGCCCCGCAGGGTCTGCTCCAGGTCGTCGACGTGGTGCAGGGCGTAGGCGCTCAAGACCAGGTCAAAGGTGCCGTCGAAATCGGCGCGGACGCTCTGGAGGTCCCGTTCCTGATAGGTGATGCGGGGCATGCGGCGGCGGGCGCGGGCGAGCTGGAGCATCGGCGCGGAGACGTCCACGGCCAGGACCTGCCGGTAGCGGGTCGCGAGCGTGGCGGCGTGGCGGCCGGTGCCGCAGCCCAGGTCCACCGCCCGCTCCCCGCCCTGGTCGGGCAGCAGCGATTGCAGGTAGGCATCGAGGGGGCCGCCGACCAGCTCGGCGAAGCGGTCGAACGACTCGGCGAGCTGGTCGAAGGAGCGGGCACGCGCCGTCATGGCGTCACCGCAGCCCGATGGCCGGGTCGATGAACTGGTTGGTGCCGACCTGCGCTGGGGTCAGGCCCGGTTTGATGGGCTTGCGCTGGCCGGCGAAGATCGGCCGGGCGATGTCGATCAGCCGCTGCAGCCGGCGGGTGTCGAAGTTGCCGAGGGTGCGGTCGGGGCCGTTGGCGACGATGCCGAGCCGGCGCATCTGCGTCACGGCGAACTCGGCGTTGCCCTTGGTGTAGATGAAGCCGCCCTTGTAGGCGTCCACCAGCTTGAGGATCAGGTCGATGGCCGGGCCGGGCGTGGCCATGAAGTCGACCTGCGCCTGTTGCAGGATCGGCACCAGCCGCGCCAGGCACGCCGACAGGGCCTGCTGCTTGTCGGCGCGCACGGCCAGGACGTTGGCGTAGTTGGGGTAGCCGGTGTCGTAGATCAGCTGGTAGGCGACCGGGCGGCCCCACGCCTTGACCTCGTGCTGGTAGGTGTAGGGCTCGTTGGTCGCATAGCCCTGCACGGCGATCTTGCCGCCGGAGGCCACGAACGCGGAGGGGGAGCCGTCGTAGGAGCCGTCGACCTGGCGCTTGCGCAGGATGCCCGAGCCGACCAGGTAGTCCATGTAGGTGTTGGCCTGGAAGTACAGCACCTTCTCGTCGGTCTGGCCGATGTCGGCGATGGTGTGCCAGTCGGGATGGCTCTTGGGGTCCCACAGCAGGATCTGGGGGTCCAGCTCCATCGGCGCGACCACGCCGATGACGGGCTGGGTTTGGGAGAGCTGGATGATCTGGTCGGGGTTGAGCATGCCCAAGGTGATCGAGGGGTCCTGGTACATCAGCGCGGCGGCGGTCTGGAAGCCGACCGCTGGGCCGCCGGCGCGGACCTGGAGGCGCACCCCGGTGCTCTTGCCGTGGACGGCCAGCGGGCCGGTGACGCGCTTGCGACTTGGGTCGATCCTGTAGCCATTGCCGAGGAGCTGGTAGACGGCGCCGTGCTCGGACTGGGGGAACCAGCTGGTCTGCACGACCACCGGGTCCGGGCAGACCCCCTTGAGGCTGACGCCTCCGCTGGCCGCGGGTGGCGCCGACCCGCCGTCGCGGCCGGTCCCACTGGAGCACGCCCCCATTACCAGCGTCAGGCCGAGCACGCCCGCCAGCAATCTGAGCACCCTGGTTCCAACCAATTTCGACAACCTCCTTGGCAGCAGGCACACGGAAATAGGCGGGCCATAAGCCGCGCTTCATTTGTGCGCATCAATATAATGCTGCCACGATGAGGCGGTTGACATCAAATGTCGCGGAAAATATCCGCGCCCCTAATAAAGGCGGCCTGAGAATTCCGTGAGGGACGAGCACGGCCGCTCGGGGAGCCGGAGATCCAGGCGACCGGGCGGCCCCGCTCCGGTCTCGCCACCTGGGGACTGGAATGCTCGTCGGCGACGGCGCAGACTAGGTCCTACCAGGCCCGATCTTCGTGGGGTGCCTTATGTCGAGCTATCAAGGTCAGCTGCCAGAGCTGCTCCCAGTGCTCTCTCGAGGAAAGCACCGCAGCCCGCGCAAGGGCGCGTGCTTCATGGAGTTTGCCTCGTTGCTCGCGGGCGAGCGCTGGAGTGACCATCCGGCGTGCACCCACCCGCTGCTCGCCGCTGTCGCCAGGTACGTCAACGACCACACCTCCGACTCCGCCCGTCCACGGCTGGCCGAGCTGATCCCGTCGGTGATCGGCCTGACCGGCGAAGACGTCCGCATCGACGCCCGCATCGCGCTGCGCTGCGCCGCGATGGCACTGCCCGTCGTGTCGGACGAGCGCCAGCGCATCATGGCGGTCTCCGTGCTGTCGTGCGAGCGCGTCCTGGCCGAGCTGGACGGGCGGCGGCCGGGGACTGTCGAGGAGCAGAGCAGCTCCGCGCTGGCTCAGGTTCCGCGGGCCGCGGAGTGGGCCCGCCAGTTCACGAGCGGCGTCGTGACCTCTGCAAAGCGCTTCCGCCGGCACGCCGCGCCCAGCATTGTCCACAGCGCGGTCGAGGGGATCGCGCACGCCTGCGTGCCAGACCCGGACGGGATGCTCCGCGCTCTGCTCGTCGGAGCGATCGATGAATGCGCTGCCTGGGTTGGCCGCGACCCGAGCCGCGGCGCCGCGCTGGACCCCGCATTGTGGGTGAGCGCCTGCCGGCTCACTGGAGGGTCAGCCAGGGCGCGCTGACCCGCCTGGCGCTGGGAGGGGGAGTGGATTCACCCTCCAGCCTGGCGCAACAGCTCGGCCGCCTGCTCAGGCACCACGTCGTTGATGTACACGCCGGCGCCTGACTCGCTGCCGGCCAGATACTTCAGCCTGGTGGACGAGCGCCGTGCGGTGAGCACCTGCAGGCTGAGATGGGCCAGCTCCCGGTCGACCGACACCGGGGCCTGGTGCCAGGCGGCGACGTAGGGGGCTGGCCGGTCGAACAGGCCGTCGAAGCGCCGCAGCACGTCGGCGTGGAGGACGACCAGCTCGTCGCGCTCGTCCTCGGTAAGGGCCGGCAGGTCCGGCACGTGGCGGCGCGGGTAGACGTGCACCTCGAACGGCCAGCGGGGGGCCCAGGGCACGAAGGCCACAAAGCGCTCGCTGCTGGCCACCACCCGCTCGCCGCCGGCCTGCTCGCCGGCGGCAAGATCGCAGAACAGGCAGCCACCGGTGCGGCGGCGGTGGCGCTCGGCCGAGCGCAGCGCCCGCTCCAGCCGCGGCGGCACGAACGGGTAGGCGTAGATCTGACCGTGCGGGTGGTGCAGAGTGACGCCGATCTCCTCGCCGCGGTTCTCGAAGCAGAACACGTACTCGACCCCCGCCAGGCGCGACAGCTCGATGGTCCGGTCCACCCAGACCGCGGCGATAGTGCGGAGCCGGCGCTCCGGCAGCCGCCAGAAAGAGGCGTCGTGGTCGCTGGTGTAACAGAGCACCTCGCAGCGGCCGGTCCCGGCGCGGCGGGCCAGCGGACCGCCTTCCTCCGGGACTGGCGGCACGCCGGTGGCCAGCGAGGGGAAGCGGTTCTCGAACACCACCACGTCGTAGTCCTTGGCGGGGATCTCCGTCAGCCGATCCGGAGTCGAGGGGCACAGCGGGCACTGCTCAGCGGGGGGAAGGTGGGTGCGACCCTGCCGGTGCGAGGCGATCACGACCCATTCGTCCAGTACCGGGTCACGGCGGATCTGCGAGCTGGTGTCGGTCGCCGGCAGGTCGCGGGCGTCGGCGTGGCGCTCGTTGCCGGCCACCTCGTCGAAGTAGATCAGCTCGCGACCGTCGGCCAGCCGGGTCGACGTCTTGCGCACCGCGCTCTCCCTCCCGGACCCCCTGGTTCGCGGGTGATCGTAGTCAAGGAGAGCCAATCGGCGTCGACGATCGCCTCGATCCCGAGCTGGTCGAGGCCTGCTCCGCCTGGTTCGCGGGAGTCGAGGACGCCTACTGTGCCGGCGGCGTGGTCGGCCCGAGGCCGGAGCTGCCGCCGCGGGCGGACCCGCAGGCCCGCCTGCTGGCGATGTTCGGACGCACCGGGTAGGCCTTCACACCGCAGTGGCTACGCGAACGAAGGTGTTCGGCTAGGTCGGACGGCCTGGCCAGGCCTGGCTAGCGGCCGCGGCGCCCGCGCCGCGGCCGCTCTTCCGCGGCCACCCCGGGCTCCTCTTCGTCCTTGTCGGCTTTCTCATCCTTCTCGTCTACTTCGACCACCTCGTCTTCTTCGGTCTCCTCGTCCTCCCCTTCGAAGCCCTCCTCGCCCTCGATGAGCTCCTCGCCCTCGAGCTCGTCGACGTCGATGTCGGCGTCCTCGGCGACTACGTCGACCTCCTCGGCCGCCTCGGCCGCCTCGGCGTCCTCGGCCTCCGTCTCCTCCTCCGCGTCGTCGGCGCTCACCCCACCCACCGCCTCGTCGCTGGTCTCGTCCCGGTCGACGAGCGCGGCGAGCGTGCGGCGGGTCGAGCTGAGGCTGCTGGCCGGCTCGGGCGAGTACCTGGCCTTCAGCGCCTCGCTGGCCGCCTCCTCCACGGTCAGCTCCGCCAGCGGGTCCGCCTCGAGGCGCTCCTCGGGGATCGGCTTGCCGCTCAGCACCGAGCGGCCGTAGGCGCCGCGCGCCAGTCGCTCCTCCGCCCGCTCCAGCGCCGACCAGCGGTCCCGGAGCGAGCGGCTGACCGCCCGGCCGGTCTCCTCGGCGATCCGCCAGTTGGCGTCGTCGACCTCGTCGCCCTGGTCAGGAGCGGTGGCGCCGATCTCGGTCCGGAGCAGGCGCTCGAGCCGGGCGCGTTCGTTCGCGAGCAGCTCTTGTGCTCGTGCCTTGTCCATCGGCGTTCCTCATCGGTTGAAATCGAGCCTGCGATGCATCACCAAAGATTCCCAGGATGGTGCCAGGTGCGCAGGGCGTGCGCCACGGGGTAATGAGTAGGCTATGAGCGTGGATGGCGTCATCTTCGACATCGACGGCGTGCTGGTGGACTCGCCCCACGAACGGGCCTGGCGCGAGTCGCTGCAGCAGCTTCGGCAGGGAGCGTGGAGCGGCGATGAGCGTGTGGTCACTTGTCTACGAGGGGTTCGACCCTGCCCGGCAGGGGCTGCGAGAGGCGCTGTGCACGCTCGGCAACGGCTACTTCGCCACCCGCGGAGCGCTGCCGGAGACGCGCGCGGACGGCGTCAACTACCCGGGGACCTACATCGCCGGCCTCTACAACCGGCTGACCAGCAACATCGCGGGCCGGGCGATCGAGAACGAGGACATGGTGAACGCGCCGAACTGGCTGCCGCTCGACTTCCGGCTCGACGGCGGGTCCTGGCTCGACCCGCGCGAGGTCGAGCTGCTGGAGCACCGCCAGGAGCTGGACCTGCGCACGGCCGTGCTGGCGCGCCGCCTGCGCTGGCGCGACGACCAGGGTCGCGTCACCCGCATCGACCAGCGCCGCTTCGTCCACATGGACACGCCGCACCTGGCCGGGCTCGAGACCACCTTCGTGGCGGAGAACTGGTCGGGCGCGCTGGAGGTGCGCTCCGGGCTCGACGGTGGGGTGACCAACTCCGGGGTGCAGCGCTACCGGGCGCTCGCCAACCAGCACCTCGAGACCCTCGCCGCCGAGGCGGCCGACGGCGAGGTGGTGGAGCTGGAGGTGCAGACCAGCCAGTCGCACGTGCGGGTCGCCGAGGCGGCCCGCACTCGCGTCGCGCAGGCCGGCGGGCCCGCCCCGTTGCGGCGCGAGGTGCACTCGAGCGGCGGCTACGTGGCGCACGAGCTGACGGTGGAGCTGCAGTCGCGGGAGCCGGTCACGGTCGAGAAGATCGTCGCCCTGTACACCTCGCGCGACCGGGCGATCTCGGAGTGCCGGCTGGAGGCGCGCACCGCGGTGCAGCGGGCCGGGGGCTTCGACCAGCTGCTGGTGGGTCACGCCCGCGCATGGGACCGCCTCTGGAGCCGCTACGGCATCGCCATCAGCGGCGACAACAGCCGCCCCCAGCTCGTGCTCAACCTGCATATCTTCCACCTGCTGCAGACGGTCTCCCCCAATACCATCGACCTGGACGTGGGCGTGCCCGCCCGCGGCCTGCACGGTGAGGCCTACCGCGGCCACATCTTCTGGGACGAGCTGTTCATCTTCCCGTTCCTCAACTTCGAGAGCCCCACGCTGACCCGGAGCCTGCTCGCCTACCGCTACCGCCGCCTGGACGAGGCGCGCTGGCTGGCGCGCGACGACGGCCACGAGGGCGCCTGCTATCCCTGGCAGAGTGGCTCCAACGGGCGCGAGGAGACTCAGCAGGTGCACCTGAACCCCCGCTCCGGGCGCTGGCTGCCCGACAACTCGCACCTGCAGCGCCACGTCAACATCGCCATCGCCTACAACGTCTGGCAGCACTACCAGGTCACCGGCTCGATCGAGTTCCTGCGCTTCCAGGGCGCCGAGATGCTGGTCGAGATCGCCCGTTTCCTGGCGAGCCTGTCCAGCTACAACCCGGCACTGGACCGCTACGAGATCCGCGGGGTGATGGGGCCGGACGAGTACCACGACGCCTACCCGGGCAGCGATCGGCCAGGGCTGGACAACAACGCCTACACCAACGTCATGACGGTGTGGGTGCTGCTGCGGGCGCTGGAGACGCTGGAGATGCTGCCGCCCCACTACCGCCAGGAGGTGGTCGGCGAGCTGGGCCTCGCCGAGATCGAGCTGGAGCGCTGGCGGGACATTACGTACAAGATGCGGGTGCCCTTCCACCAGGACGGAGTTATCAGCCAGTTCGAGGGCTACGAGCAGCTCGAGGAGCTGGACTGGGAGGCCTACCGCCGCAAGTACGGCGACATCCAGCGGCTCGACCGCATCCTCGAGGCCGAGGGCGACACCACCAACCGCTACAAGGTCTCCAAGCAGGCCGACGTGCTGATGCTGCTCTACCTGCTGTCCGAGGACGAGCTGCGGGAGCTGCTCGCGTGGCTGGGCCACGAGCTGGCCCCGGACGCCATCCCGAGCACGATTGCCTACTACCTCGCCCGCACCTCGCACGGGTCGACGCTGAGCAGCGTGGTGGACGCCTGGGTGCTCACCCGCTCCGAGCGGGAGCGGGCCTGGAAGTTCCTGCTCGAAGCCCTGGAGAGCGACGTCTCGGACGTGCAGGGCGGCACCACCGCGGAGGGGGTGCACCTCGGCGCCATGGCGGGCACGGTGGACATCGTGCAGCGCGCCTTCAGCGGCATGCAGGCGCGTGGCGACGTGCTCTGGTTCGACCCTGGCCTGCCCGCCGAGCTGCCGGAGGTGCGCTTCAGCGTGCACTATCGCGGTCAGCGGGTGGACGTGAGCATCACCGGCGAGCGCTTCCGCATCGCCACCCGCCCGGGCCCCGCGCGGCCGTTCAAGCTCGGCCTCGGCGAGAAGGTGGTCGACCTGGAGCCCGGCGGCACGGTCGAGCTGGAGCTGGAGCGGCCGGCATGAGGCCGCTGAGCGAGAGGACCCCGGCATGAGGCCGCTGAGCGAGAGGACCCCTGGCATGAGGCCGCTGAGCGAGAGGACCCCTGGCATGAGGACCCTGGCGTGAGGACCCCCGACGACGCCGGCAGCCCGGCCGCCGCGCGGCTGGCGACGCCGCTGCAGCGGACCGCGCTGTGCCTGGACTTCGACGGCACCCTCGCGACGATCGTCCCCGACCCGGAGGCCGCCAGGCCGCTCGAGGGGACGATGGAGCTGCTCGGCCGGCTGGCGGCCCGCGCCGCCGCGGTGGCGGTGATCTCCGGCCGTCCCGCCGCGTTCCTGGCCGCCCAGGCCACCGTCGCCGGGGTCGAGGTCGCGGCCGGCGTGCAGTTCCTCGGCCTGTACGGACTGGAGGAGGTCCGCGACGGCCAGGTCTGGGCGGACCCAGCGCTGGCCGCGGCCCAGCCGGCCGTGCGCGCCGCCCTCGCGGACCTGCGTGCCGCGCCGGCCGTGCTGGAGTCGGGCGCCTACCTGGAGGACAAGGGCAGCGCACTCGGCGTGCACCTGCGCCGCGTGGCCGAGCCAGAGCGCTGGGCGGCGCCGATAGATGCCACCGTCCGCGAGGTCGCCAGCAGGCACGGGCTCGAGGTCCTCAGCGGCCGGCTGGTGTGGGAGCTGAAGCCCGCCGTGCGGCGCGACAAGGGCGACGCCGTGCGGCAGGTGGTCGCCTCCTCGGGCGCGAGTGCGGTGGTGGTGGCCGGCGACGACCGCGGCGACCTGCCCGCCTTCGACGCGGTCGCCGAGCTGACCGAGCGCTCGGGCCTGGAGGGCCTCCGCATCGCGGTCGGCTCCAGCGAGGCCCCGCCAGAGCTGCTCGCCAGCGCTGACCTCGTGGTCGACGGCCCCCCGGGCCTTCGCGCCTACCTCGAGACGCTCCTCGACTGAGTGCGCTCGGGCGTCCCCGGACGTCCCTGGGCGTCCTCAGCTCAGGGTGGCGGGGTCGACCTTGTTGTTGACGGCGATCTGGGTGAGCGAGATGTACGCCGAGGACTGGTCGAACTCGAACTTGGTGACGCTGGGCGACAGGATCGTGATGTTGTTCGACCACAGGTACGGCACCCAGGGGACCACCTGCTCCATCAGCTTCTTGTCCACGTTCACCCAGCAGGTCGTGCGCTCCGGGTTGGTGGCCGGGATCTGCTCGCAGTTGGCCACGTCGGTGTCCACGCTCGGGACGGTCGCCCCCTGCGGGAAGGGGATCCCGAGGTCGCGGGCCTTGCTCGGGGTCAGGCCGACCAGCGAGTAGTTGACGTTGCCGGTGGGGTTGATCGACGAGCCGCTGAACAGCGGCGCCGCAAAGGTGTAGGCGTCGGCGTAGTCCTTGATCCAGCTCGGGTTCAGCCCGATGGGGATCTTGTTCTTGACCGTCTGGATGGTGGTGTAGGCGGCGCCGGTCGCCAGCTCTCGCGGGGTCACCCCGATGCCGATCTTGCTCAGGCTCGACTGCACGACCGGCTCCATGTCGGTGAACGGGGTGACGTTGCGGCTCATGATCACCAGGTTCTTGCACTGCGGCGCGTCGCAGGTGCCGTCCTTGTTGGTGTCGTACCTGGACTGCTTCATCTCCGCCTGCGCCTTGGCCAGGTCACCGTGGAAGCCCGGCGTGGCATAGGGGTCGTACGACTGCGTGAGCTGGTTGTCGAGCATCGTGGGCGGCATGACGTGGGTGGCGACCTGACCCGACACCGCCCCGCCCCACGCCTGCAGGATGGCGGCCTTGTCCATGATCAGGTTGGCCGCCTTGCGGACGTGGAGGTCGTCGAACGGCGGCTGGGCCAGGTTCATGGTGATGTACCAGGTCTGGTCGTCGGGGCTGGTGAGCAGGAAGCGCCGCTTGGCGGGATCCGTGACGTACTGCGCCAGGACCGACTTGGGCGGGGTGTTGACATACGAAGCGTCGAGCGCCCCCGACTGGACCTTGTTGAAGATGTCGTTGACGTTGGTGTCGACCAAGATCTGGATGCCGTCGAGGTAGTCCGCGAGCTGCGTGTCGGTGGACTGGGCGAAGTCGGGGTTGCGCACCATCAGCAGTCTCCTGCTCGGGTCGAAGCCCGAGATCGGCTTCATGGCGGCGCACGAGGAGATGTCGAGCCGGTCGGAGCCCTTGATCATGTAGGGGCCGGAGGAGATCACGAAGCGGCCGTAGTCACCGGCCTTGGTGAAGCACTTGGCGACCTCCTGCGGGATCGGCGCGGTGGCCGGCATGGTCAGCCGGTACAGGAAGTCCCCGGTCGGCTGGTCGAGATGGAAGACGATGGTCGAGTCGTCGGGCGTCTCGATGCCGGAGACCGGCTTGGGCGTCGGCGCCTTGCAGTCCATCCCCTTGATCACGCCGCAGTAGTAGAAGCCGTACTGGGCGACCAGCGGCGCGGCGTTGATGCGCTCGAAGGCGTACTCGACGTCCTTGGAGGTGACCGCGCGGCTCAGCGGCGGGCCGAACTTGACGCCCGGCTTGAGCTTGAAGGTGTAGGTGAGCCCGTCGCTCGAGATGGTCGGCTGGTCGACGGCGAGGTCCGGGAAGAGCTTGTTGCCCTCGGTCCCTTTGACGTGCCTGGTCGACAGGAGCGTGCGCAGCAGAGCGTGGTAGGAGTTGAAGGCGATGCCGACGTACTCGCCGGTCGGGTCGAAGCCGCCCGTCAACCCGAAGTCGTCGAGGGCCGTGCGGAAGACCCCGCCTCGCTGGGCCGTGGCGGCCTGCCCACCGCCGGCCTTCTCGTTGCCGCCGCCGCAGGCCGCGGCCACCAGGGCCACGGCGAGAGCGAGCCCCACCACACCAAGCGTCCGCCGACGTCCCACCATCGTCGCGCCCCTCTCCGTCGAGGATCAGTGCCGCTAACTTTCCACGCTCTGAGGTGCCTGCGCCACTAGCCCGCCGAGGCGGGCTAGTGGTCAACAAACCAGTCAAGTTTCGAGGGCGGAGCCCTCACCGCTTTGGGGGTATGCGGGGGCCCAGGCCCCCGCAGCTGGCAGCTCGATCCGGTCGTGGCCCGCGTAGAGATTGAAGCGGCGACCGCGCAGGAAGCCGGCCAGGGTCATGCCGAAGCGCTCGGCGACGTCAACGGCGAGGCTCGACGGGGCCGACACCGCGCACACGATCGGCACCCCGGCGGCGAGCGCCTTCTGCATGATCTCGAAGCTGGCGCGTCCGCTGACGAGCAGGATGCGATCGATGAGCGGCAGCTCGCCCCGCAGCAGCGCCCAGCCGACCAGCTTGTCGACGGCGTTGTGACGGCCGACGTCCTCACGCAGGCACTCCAGCCTGCCCTCGGGGGTGAAGAGGCCGGCGGCGTGCAGGCCGCCGGTCGACTCGAACAGGCCCTGGGCCTCGCGCAGCCGATCGGGGAGGCTGTAGAGCACCTCAGCGGAGACCTGCGGCCCGGCCGGCGGCAGCGGGCAGCCCCGCAGCTCGATCGCGTCGAGACTCGCCTTGCCGCACACCCCGCAGGCGCTCGAGGTGTAGAAGTGCCGCTCGAGGCCACGCAGGTCCGGCATGGCGTCGCCGGCCAGCTCCACGCTGACCACGTTGTACTGCTGGGCGGCGGCCAGCTCCGGGTCGGTGCAGTAGCTGATCCGGCGGACCTGCTCACGGGCGGCGACGATGCCCTCGCCGTGCAGGAACCCCGCGGCCAGCTCGAAGTCGTTGCCAGGGGTCCGCATGGTCACCGCCAGGCGCTCGCCGCGGCCGCCGCCGATCAGGCGGATCTCGAGCGGCTCTTCGGTGGCGAGGTAGTCGCCGCGGCGGCACTCCTCGCCGCCGGACACCACCCGCACCCTGGCGCGGGTCTTGCTTCCGGGTCGCAGCGCCACGGCTCACACCTCCGCGGGCGTGGAGATGCCGATGCCGCCGCGCGTGTCCGCCCCGTAGCGCCGCTTCTCGCGCTCCAGGTCGAGTGGCCGGATGCCGTCGCGGCGCGCGAGGGTCTCCTCGTCGAGCAGGGCGGCCGGCACGACCCAGGCGACCTCGAGCTCGAGGCCGTCCGGGTCCTTGGCGTACAGGCTCTTGGTGGTGCTGTGGTCGGACGCGCCCACCAGCGCGCCGGCCGCCTCGAGCCGGTCCGCCAGCCGCTCCAGCTCGGCAAGAGTGTCGACCTCCCACGCCAGGTGGTACAGGCCGACGGTGGCGCTGCCCGCCTGCGACGGCCCGGCGGCGGCGCCGATCTGGAACAGGCCGAGGTCGTGGTCGTTGGTCGAGCCAGGCGCCTGCAGGAACGCCGCTCCCGGCAACGCCATGACGGGACGGAAGGCGAGGACGTCGGTATAGAAGGCGACGCTGCGCTCGACGTCGCGGACGTAGAGCACGGCGTGGTTGAGGCGGTAGATCGGCATGGCGGGGTCCTTCCTCGAGGCGGCCACACCGACCTCACCGTACCGGAGCTGCGCCATTTCAGCCCGTGTGGACCGGTCCGGCCCTGTCGATCGCAACCCGGATGAGCACGCGCCGCTGCCGCACCATGGCACGGCGGTAGTCGTCCCAGTCGGGGTGCTCCCCGCTGATCCCGCGGTAGTAGTCGACCAGCCCCTCCATGGCCTCCGGCAGGGAGACGACCTCCGCAGTGCCGTCGACCTGGATCCAGGGGCCGAAGAAGCCGTCGCTGAAGACGCATACGGTCGCGGTCGGGTCGCGCCGCAGGTTGCGGGTCTTGTAGGCGGGCTCGCGGCTGCTGATGACGATCTTCCCGTCCTGGTCGACGCCGACCAGGACGGGCGAGGTCTGCAGACCGCCGGCGGCCCTTCGGGTCACCAGCACCGCCCTGTGGTTGCTCGCGACGAACGCTCGTGCCTTGTCCTCGGTCACTCTCGGGTCACGCTCCCTCCCCGCCGTTCCCGCCGTGCCCGCCGTTCCCGCGGGACCACCCCGGCGCAGCCTCCTCCGCCGCGGCCCGCCCCGGCGCGGGGCCCCCGGCGGCGCGGGCCGCCCTTGGATCGGAGCGCGTCAAGAAGGCCGAGCGGGGCGGGCACGGCGTAAGCGGCGGGCGGGAATGACCGTCGCGGCCGTCACTCCGCGTCCTCGGAGGCCTGTGACGACGGTGGCATCTGCAGCTCCCGCGCCAGCGCCTCGATCGCGTCCGCGGGGAAACGGCGGTGGCCCCCCAGCGTCCGCATGTACGGCAGTTTCCCCTCTTTCGCCCAGCGGGAGACTGTCTTTGGCGTAACGTGCAGGATCGCAGCCACCTCGGTGGCCGTCATGTACCCCGATCGGCTTGCGTGCCCCATGCGCTCCACCCCTCCTACATCTTGGCCGGTCGTGCCACCGCAGGCACGGGCTCTCCCTTCGGGTCTTCTACCTACAGCCCACTTCGCGTAGGCGCCCCTTGTCGGGCGGCGCCGGCCAGGTGCCGGCTGAACGGCGGATCAACCGGAACTTGACCGAGTTATCTGGAATGTCCGACTCCTCGTGCTCGGTCAGAGCTACCATACCGTTCGCTTCCCACCAGAGCCGAACCGCGGTCAATTCGGCGCACGTTCGAGCGCGACCGGGCGCAGCGCGGCTCCCGCCGCGACCGTCGTCAGAACCCAGCGAATTCAGCGAATCCAGCCCTCATCACGACTCGATCTGTACCTCCTGCCCGTCCTGCGCCCACCGAGTGTGGAAGGTGCCCGGCCTGTCGATCCGGTGGTAGGTGTGGGCGCCGAAGAAGTCCCGCAGCCCCTGCAGCAGGTTGGCCGGGCCGCGCTCGCGCCGCAGCCCGTCGTAATAGGCCAGCGACGAGGCGAACGCCGGAGTCGGCACCCCCATCTCGACCGCGGTCGCCACCACCCGCCGCCAGGCGCCCTGGGCCGCCGCCGCCGCGTCGCGGAAATACTCCGCCATGAGCAGGTTCCGCAGCTCCGGGTCCTGCCCGTAGGCTACCTTCATGCGGCCCAGGAAGCGGGCACGGATGATGCAGCCGCCCCGCCAGATGGTCGCCATGGCGCCGAGGTCGATGCTCCAGCCGAAGCTCTCCGAGGCGGCCGCGATCTGCTCGAATCCCTGGGCGTAGGCGACCACCTTGGAGGCGTAGAGCGCGTCGCGTACGTCGTCGACGAACCCGTCGCCCAAGTGGCGGGCGGCGCCGTCGGGACCGGCCAGGACCTTGGCCGCCGTGCTCCGCTCCTGCTTGCGCGCGGACAGCATGCGGGCGAATACCGCCTCGGTGATGCCGGTGATCGGCACCCCGAGCTCCAGCGCGGACTGCACCGCCCAGCGGCCGGTGCCCTTCTGCTCGGCCTCGTCCTGGATCAGGTCGACGAGCGGCCGTCCAGTGGTCCCATCGACGTGGGAGAGCACCTGGGCGGTGATCTCGATCAGGTACGACTCCAGCTCGCCCTGGTTCCAGCGGGCGAAGATCTCGGCGAGCTGGCCGGGGTCGAGCCCGAGCCCCTGCCGTAGCAGGTCGTAGGCCTCGGCGATGAGCTGCATGTCGGCGTATTCGATGCCGTTGTGCACCATCTTCACGTAGTGGCCGGCGCCGTCGGGCCCGACGTAGGTGCAGCAGGGGGTGCCGTCGACCTTCGCCGCCACCTCCGTGAGCACGTGCTGGACCGCTTCGTAGGCCTCCGGCGAGCCGCCGGGCATGATGCTCGGCCCCTCCAGCGCGCCCTCCTCACCGCCGGAGATGCCGGTGCCGACAAAGCGCAGCCCGTGGTCGCGCAGGGTCCGCTCACGCCTGCGCGTGTCCTCGAAGTAGGAGTTGCCGCCGTCGATCAGGACGTCCCCCGGCTCGAGGTGGGGGACCAGCTCGTCGATGACCGCGTCCACTGGCGCGCCGGCCTTGACCATGATCAGGATGCGGCGCGGCCGTCGCAGCGCGGCCGCCAGCTCCTCCGTCGAGGTGGTCGGGGTGAACTGGCCCTCGCCCCCGTAGCGCTCCACCAGCTCACGCGTGCGGGCGGCGGTCCGGTTGTGGACCGCCACCGGGATCCCGTGCCTGGCCATGTTGCGAGCCAGGTTCTGTCCCATCACCGCCAGGCCGGTGATGCCGAACTCGCTGCCGTTTCCCATGCTCTGCTCCCTCCGAGCTGGCTCTGTGACGCTGGACTTCCGCTGCCCCGTCGCACTCTCCGCCGAGCGAGGATGGCACAGCCCGAGCCTCGACGGGCATGCTGACGACAGATTGTGGATAACCAAGGAGGAGCAGGTGACGACTCCCCCCGAGCCATCCGCCGATCCCCCGCCCGTCGAGCCGGTGCGGGCGGGCCGGGGTCAGACCGCCGGCGCCTCCGGACCTGCCGCCGCGTGCGGCGCCGGCACCTTGCGGTCCGGCAGGCGCCGGGCCAGCCAGAAGCTGGCGACCGCGACCGCTCCGGTCATGGTGAAGGCGCCGGCCAGGCCGACCCACTGCGGCCAGTCCTCGGCAGCGCCGGCAGCGACCAGCACCCCGCCCAGGCCGGCGCCCAGGGCAGTGCCCAGGGTGTCGGAGAGCTGGAGCTGAGCGCTGGCCCTCCCCTGCCGTCCCGCCGGCGCCAGGCCGAGCACCGTGACCGAGATCGGAGAGTAGGCCAGGCCGATGCCGAGGCCGCCGACGCCCCAGCCGGCGATCGCGACGCCGACAGGCGCGGACGGCAGCAGCGAGATCCCCACCCCGGCGATGCCGGCCACCAGCAAAGCTAGGCCCGCCCGGACGAGGCGCCGGCTGCTCCACACAGCTGCGCGCCGCTCCTGCACCCACGCGCCGGCGGTCCAGGTCAGTGTGGTCGCGGTCACCGCGATGCTGGCCACCGCGGTGCTCTCCCCCTTGACCGCGGTGATTGCGAGCGGGACATAGGTATCGGCGCCAAAGAACGCGAACGTGAGCAGCCCTCTGGAGAGGATGGCGACGGGCAGGCCACGGCGCGCCCGCAGCGTGCCGCCGGGTAACAGGCGCAGCAGCGGTCGCACGCCGACCAGCAGGCCCGCGGCGACCAAGGGCAGCGCCAGCAGGGGCGAGCGGCTGGTGAGGCCCGACAGGAGCAGTCCGGCGCCGGCCGCGACCCGCACGGCGTCGAGCAGGCCGGCGCCCCTGGACACCGGCGGGCCAGCGCTCGGGTCCTCCCCTCTCTCGGGCGGCCCGGACGCGGTGATGGCCGGCTCCGCCGGAGGGCCGAGACGCCGCAGGGCTGGCAGGGCGAGCAAGGCGGCGAGCAGCACCAGCGGCAGCAGGCCGAGGAACACGTAGCGCCAGCCGAGATGGGTCGCCACCAGCGCGCTCAGCGCCGGACCGATGAGGCCCGGCGCCACCCAGGCGGTCGACAGCACCGCGAACAGTCGCGGCCGCAGCGCCTCCGGATAGGCCCGGGCAATGGTGGCGTAGGCGGTGGCGGGGATCGCTCCGGCGCCGATCCCCTGCAGGGCCCTGGCCAGCACCAGGACCAGCATGCTCGGGGCCAGGCCGCCAATGGCCAGTCCGGCGGCGAACAGCGCGATGCCCAGCAGGTACGGCGGGACCGGGCCGCGCTGGTCGGCCTCTCTGCCGGCCACCACGATGCCGACCAGCGTGCCGAGGAAGAACGCGCTGGTTACCCAGCCGTACAGCCGGATTCCGCTGAGGTCGTCCTTGATCGTCGGGAGGATGGTGATGACCGCCAGCGCCTCGAAGGCAACCAGCGTCACGGTCAGCACCAGGCCAACGGTGAGCGCGCGCTGGGCGGGCGCGAACAGCCCGTCCGCCGCCGGCTCTGCGGCGCGGCGACGCGCCAGAGCGGAGCGGCGCTCCCGCCATCGACCCGTGACAGCCCCCTTCCCGAACCCTGGACCACTGGTAAGTATTCGGTTATGCCGGTTCGTTGCCCTGGCGGGCTAGCCCGGGCGACCCTGTGACCTGGCACAACGGCGACGGGCGGCCTCCTGAGCACACCACAGCACCGGCATAACCGGATACTTACGACCACTGTAGCGATGGCGACCCGGTCCTCCCGGGGGCCTTGGGATCATTGGGGGGTCACAGGGTCACAGGGTCACAGGGGTCACAGGGCCACCGAGATCTCGAAGACGCTCGAGAACGTCTCGCCCGGCGCGAGGACGCGCAGGCCGAGCCCGTTGTTGAGGGCGTTCGGGGCGCAGGTGCAGGGCTCGATCGCGATCGCCCGGCGACGCGCGGCCGTGTCAGGAAGGGTGTGCCCGTGTATACCTGCAGGAACTGGTAGGCGCGGTCGAGCAGTACGGTGACGCGGGGACCGCCGTCGGGCGCGGAGACCTCCGCGCGGGCGAGGCCGTCGTCGTCGCGGACCAGGTCGGTGAAGCTGACGTCCATCACCGTGTCGCCGATCGGCCGGGCGAGGCGGAAGTCGAACGGTGTGGCGGCCACGGTGGCCCGGCCGGTCGGGATCAGCCGGGAGTTCGCCAGGAAGTAGGTTTGCGCGGGCAGGCGCAAGGCGGCATCGTCGATCCGCGAGGTCCCCACCGACAGATATGGGTGGAAGCCCGCTCCGTACGGCGCCGGGCCTGCGCCGAGGTTGCGCGCGTCTGACGGACGCGGAGCCCGGCCTCAGTCAGCGTGTAGGCCACGCGCAGCGACAGTACGAAGGGATAGCCATCGCGCGCGTGCAGCACCAGGCCCATCACCAGGCGGCTCGGGCTGTGGCCGAGTGCCGCCCAGTTGAGCCAGCGCACCAGACCGTGTACGGCATTGCCGCGATCAGCCTCGTCCAGCGGGAGCTGCTGGGCGATGCCGTGGAAGACGTAGCGGCCATGGTCGACGCGGTTGGGGAAGGGGATCAGCACCTGCCCGCGCGTAGCGTCGGGGAGGTGGTCGCGGGGGAAGCCGTCGAGCACGTCGAGCCCGCCGACCTCCAGCACCCGCAGGGTGGCGCCGACCTCGGTGATGATCGCCCGGACGCTCCCGCGACGCAGCTCGAGCTGGCGTCCGGTGGGCAGGACCTCGTCACAGGGGTCGTCGACTCCATGACCGTCGGCTTCATGCCGCTCGAGCAGCTCGGGGCGGCCCAGTTGCGCCTCTTCGGGCTCCTGGTCGTGCGAGCGGTCGTCCATGCAAGGCACCTCCCGGGCTCCCGCCGCCCCCGCCGAGAGCTGCTGACTGGTTAAAAGGAAGTAGTTCGCGTCTTTCGCGCGTATTGAGTATCGTAACCTCCTTCTCGCGCGCGTGGGGACCCGGCGCACGGGCCCCGCCGGCGCACGGCCCCGCCGGCGCACGGGCCCCGCCGGCGCACGGGGACACGGCGCGTGGGGACTCGCCTGGTACGATCGCCACTGCGGCCGGGGACCCGCGGCGTCCTAATGATCCCGGTCATAGGGGACGATGGGGCGGCAGGTACTGGCGGGGCTGAGCAGCGCCGAGGTCAGCGAGCGGGTCGCGCGTGGCCTCGTCAACGACGTGCCAGAAGCGCCCACCCGCACCATCGGCCAGATCGTCCGCGCCAACGTCATCACCCGCTTCAACCTCCTGCTCGGGTCGCTGCTGGTGGTGATCCTGCTGGTCGGCCCGCTGCAGGACGCGCTGTTCGGCGTCGTCCTGGTCTCCAACGCCCTGGTCGGGATCGTCCAGGAGATCCGCGCCAAGCGCACCCTCGAACGGCTCGCGCTGATCAACGCGCCCACCACCCGCGTCGTGCGCGACGGCGAGCCCCGCGAGGTCCAGCTCGGCGAGGTGGTGCTCGACGACGTGATCCAGGTCGGCCCCGGCGACCAGCTGGTGGTCGACGGCGAGGTGCTCGACTCGCTCGGCCTCGAGGTGGACGAGTCGCTGCTCACCGGCGAGTCCGAGCCGGTCGCCAAGACCCCCGGCGAGGAGGTCCTCTCGGGGAGCTTCGTGGCGGCGGGCTCCGGTGCCTACCGCGCCACCCGGGTGGGCCGCGACGCCCACGCCGCCCGCCTGGCCGAGCGCGCCCGGCGCTTCACCCTGGTCCGGTCGGAGCTGCGGGCCGGCATCGACCGCATCATCACCTTCGTCAGCTGGGTGCTGGTTCCCACCGCCGCGCTGCTGTTCGCCACCCAGCTCACCGCCGGCCACCAGGACCTCCGTGGCGGCCTACGGGGTGCGGTCGCCGGTACGGTCGCCATGGTGCCCGAGGGCCTGGTACTGCTCACCAGCGTGACCTTCGCCCTCAGCGTGGTGCGCCTCGGCCGCCGGCAGGTGCTGGTGCAGGAGCTGCCGGCGGTGGAGACTCTGGCTCTGGTCGACGTGGTCTGCTTCGACAAGACCGGCACCATCACCGAGGGCGACCTGGCCGTGCAGGAGCTGGTGCCGCTGGATGGCAACGGCTCGGCGGCCGCGGCCGCCGCCGCGCTCGGCGCGATCGCCGCCACCGACCCCAACCCGAACGCCACCCTGCGTGCCATCGGCACCGCCTACCCCTCCCCCAAGGACTGGACGACGAGCGCCGTGGTGCCCTTCTCGTCGGACCGCAAGTGGAGCGCGGCCAGCTTCGGCGGCCGCGGCAGCTTCGTGCTCGGCGCCCCGGAGGTGTTGGTCTCCGGGCCTAGTGACCTGCTGCGCCGCACCGAGGCCATCGCGGTGGAGGGCCGCCGTGTCGTGCTGCTCGCGGCGGCGGACAGCGCGCCGGGGCTGGACGGCAAGCTCCCGGATAGGCTCGCGCCGCAGGCGTTCGTAGTGCTCGGCGACCGGGTCCGCGGCGACGCCGCGGCCACCGTCGGCTACTTCCTCGACCAGGGCGTTCGCACCAAGGTCGTCTCCGGCGACCATCCGCGCACGGTGGCGGCGGTCGCCCGCCGGGTCGGCATTCCTGACACGGAGGACCCGGTGGACGCCCGCACCCTGCCCGACGACGTGGACGCCCTGGCGGAGGTGCTGGAGCGGCGCTCGGTGTTCGGGCGGGTCGTGCCCGACCAGAAGCAGGAGATGGTGGAGGCGCTGCAGTCGCGCGAGCACGTGGTGGCCATGACCGGCGACGGGGTCAACGACGTGCTCGCGCTGAAAGAGGCCGACCTCGGCATCGCCATGGGCAACGGCAGTTCGGCTTCGCGCGCGGTGGCGCAGCTCGTCCTGCTGGACGGCCGCTTCGCCACTTTGCCGCACGTGGTGGCCGAGGGCCGCCGGGTGATCGCCAACATCGAGCGCGTGGCGAAGCTGTTCGTCACCAAGACCGTGTACGCGACCGCGCTGGCGGTCGCGGTGGGGATCGCGCGCCTGCCGTTCCCCTTCCTGCCCCGCCAGCTCACTCTGGTAGCCAGCCTCACCATCGGCATCCCCGGGTTCTTCCTGGCGCTGGAGCCGAACACGCGGCGCGGCAAGCCGGACCTGGTGCGCCGCGTGCTGGCGTTCGCCGCGCCCGCCGGTCTGGTCGCCGCGGTCGTCACCCTGGTGGCCTACTGGCTCGCCCACCGCAACCCCGACATCCCGCTGGAACAAGCCCGCACCACCGCCACCATCACCCTGACCGGCGCCGGCCTGCTGGTGCTGTGGTCGCTGTGCCGGCCGCTGAACCCGCTGCGGGTGACGGTGATCGCCGCCATGGTGGGCTCCACGGTGGGCGTCCTCGCCATCCCCTGGCTGCGCGAGCAATTCGCGCTGGTGCTGCCGCCGGCTCTGGTGCTCGTCGGCGTCGCCGCGCTGCTGACGGTCGTGTGGGCAACGGTCGAGCTCCTCCCCCGCCGGCTGAGCTGACCCCGCGAGCAGATAGAGCGCCGGTCAAGTAGTACTGGCTCGAGGGGATTGCGTGGTCGCCGGGAGCGGCGCAGGGCCAGGAGCTGCACGTATGGTTCGGCGCTATAGGCTGCGCCGCGACTCGACCGGCGCTCCAGCTTGACATCTGACGGGCTGATTTGACAGCGTTTAGCGAGTCGCTGGCTATTCCCCCGAAGTCCCCCAAAAGTCGGCGGCGTCAGCGACCTGTCGCTCGAGTGCCCGCGGGGCACTCGACGTCGTGTTCCCGACCGTCGGTTCCGAACGAGAGGCTGGCACGGTGCGAGACGAGCGACCCCATGGCCGCAGGGCAGCCCCGCAGCACGCCCGACCGTCGTCCTCCTGGGTCGTCAACCTGCGCATGATCGCGCTGATCGTGCTCCCGCTGGTGCTGGCGTGGTTCCTGCTGCCCGCCCACGCCCGCCCGATGGGTCCCGCGGGCGAGCCCACCAAGTCCGCCAGCGACTCGGTCCAGGCCGACGCCGCCCGGGTCGGCCAGATCATCGGGGGCGGTGGCCAGGACCGCGCCGGGGGCGGGCACCCGACCACAACCCGCGCGAAGCGCGGGCCGGCGGCGACCACCAGAACCACCAGAGCACCGGCGACAAGCGCCGCGCCCTCGACCACGCAGCCGCCCAGGACCACTGCCGCGCCCCCGCCGTCCAGCACACCGGCCACCAGCCAGGGCGCGACCGTCGCGGACAGGATCACGCAGGAGCTGTTCGGCCGGCTGAACGCCGAGCGCAAGGCGCGCGGGCTGGCGGCCCTGACCTGGGACGCCGACCTGGCCAATATGGCCGCCGGCTGGTCTACGCACATGGCCGACTCCGGCGACTTCTCCCACCGCGACCTGGGCTCGGCGTCGGGGCTGCCGGGCATCAGCAAGTTCTCGGCCCTCGGCGAGAACATCGCCTGGGTGGAGGGCTATCCCAACGAGGCCTACCAGCTCCACATCGGCTGGATGCACTCGGACGGCCACCGCGCCAACATGCTCCAGCCAGGCTTCGACTCGGTCGGGATCGCCGTGGTCTGCTCGGCCGGCCGTGCCTGGGCGACACAGAACTTCGGCCGCCTGGACAACTCCAGCGCCCCGTCGATGTCCTCCGACACGCCGCCGGAGGACCCCATCGTGGCGACCGCTCTGGACGGCCTGCACTGCTAGCCGCGCCGCCGGACACGATCAGGTGGAGATCTCCACACGGCGGTCCCCTGCCCACGTGGGGGAGCGAGCTCCCCCCACGGCCCCCCAAAAGCGCCTGTGCCGGCCACCAGGAGGGAGCGAGCGTCATGGCGACCAAGGTCGAGGGCTTGCCGCTCCGCGGCCGCCTCACCGCTGAGCCGCGGCGGCTGGAGCCGCCGACTTGGTCACTCGGTCACGGTGACCGGCACGCGGTGGACCTCGTCGCCCGAGTAGCCGCCGAGGTTCCAGCGCGGCTCGACCGGCTGCCGCCGCCCGCTCGCGTCGGTGGCAAGGCAGCACAGCTCGTACCCGCCTGGCCCTGGCGGCTCCCACAGGTACGACCAGGCCTGCCAGGCGCCCGCCTCCTGTGGCGCATCCACCTGCGCGCCCGCCCAGGTGCCGCCGCCGTCGACGCTCACCTCCACGCCGCTGATCGGCGCCCAGCCCGACCAGGCCCGTCCCTCGAGCCGGATCGGGCCCGGCGGCACGAAGCGCCGGCGTGACAGGAACTCCGGGATCCCCGGCGGCACCAGCAGCGAGCGCGGCGCGATCCGGGTGACCGGCTGCCCCTCCTCCTCCGGCACGTTCCGGTAGCGGTACGACCTGGCCTGCTGGTATCCGCGGAACGGCTCGGAGATCACGGTCACGCGGGCGAGCCACTTCACGCTCGCCATGCCATACCAGCCGGGCACGATCAGCCGCAGTGGGAAGCCGTGCTGCGGCGGCAGCGGCTGCCCGTTGACGGCCCAGACCAGTAGCACGTCGTCGCGCCTGGCCTCCGCCAGTGGCAGGCTGCGCTGGTAGCGCTGGTCGATGTCCCCCTCGATGCCGCGGTCGAGCCCGCTGAACAGCACCTCGACTGCGTCTTCGGCCACCCCTGCCTCCCGCAACAGCGGCCACAGCGGCGTGCCGGTCCACTCGGCCGTCCCGACCGCCTCGACCAGCCAGGGCTGGCTGATCGGCCGCGGCTCCAGGCGCGCCCGCCCGTTGCCAGCGCACTCCATCGTGACCCGCCGCGTGCGGCTCGGTCGCCCGCACAGGTCCCCGAGGGACAGCGTCAGCGGGCTGCCCACCCGCCCGTCGACCTCCAGGCGCCAGGCGCCCGCGTCGACCATCGGTATGTCGTAGTGGATCAGCAGGTAGTGCAGCCCGAGCGGGGTCACGGGGTAGCGCAGCGCCTCCAGCGGCATGCCATGGTTGCGGGTGGCGAGCTGCAACTCCTCGCGGGTGATCTGATCGGACGCCGTCGTCCCTGCAGGCACCATGTCCGTCACAGGCTCCATCGCACTTCCCCTCCCACGCCGCCATGGGCCTTGTAGCGCGTAGCGGTCATTCTCTCGCAGCGCAGGGACCTGTGCGCGCGGGTGGACTGCTCGGCGCTCGGATGCGCGTATCTTCCAGGCGGGAGGGGACCCTCGCCGCGGGGCGAGCCGAAGCGCCGAGCAGATCATGGGTATGAGCAGAGACGAGCCGTACTGGACCGTGGAGGAAGCGAACGAGGCGCTGCCGCGCGTGCGCGAGACGGTGCGGCGCATCCAGGCGCTGGTGGGGCAGCGGCGCGAGCAGGCCGAGCGAGCGGTCGGGCGCATCCATGGCAACGGGCATGCGCCGAGCGACGAGCAGGCCTCCGAGCTGCAGGGCGCGCTCGAGGAGCTGACCAGGGACGGGATCGTGCTCCGCGACGTCGACAACGGCCTGGTGGACTTCCCAGCCCAGTCGGCGAGCGGCCGGCAGTACTGGCTCTGCTGGCTGGTCGACGAGCCCGAGGTCGCCTGGTGGCACTGGCCCGACACCGGCTTCGCCGGCCGCCGCCCCCTCTCCGACCCCCCCGAGTAGCCGCCCACTGTCAGGGGTGTCGGGCATGATTCCGCCCGATGCCCACGGCACGAGGATGGGAGGATGAGGCAGCTCAGATGATGGCCAGATCGCACGCCCTGCTCGGCGCCGCCGGGTGGCTCGCCGCGGCGCCGATGGTCGCCGGAGCGGCGCACCACCCGCTCGACCCTGTCACCCTCGCCGCCGGCACCGGGGTGTGCGCCGGGGCGGCGCTGCTCCCCGACCTCGACCACGAGGACGGGCGCCAGCTCGAAAGATAGGCAAGCTGGCGGTCGGTGAGGTCGTCCCAGCGGACGCCGATCGCGGAGCTTGTGGCGGGCGACGCGGTCGGTGAGGCGACCAGGCCGCCTACACCACGCCGCAGCGCCCCCGCCGCCGCTCGAGTTCGACGCCTGGTGGGCGCGCTCAGACGCCCGCCGACGAGCAGGGACAGCCACCTCCCAAGCTGACGGCCGCCCCTGCCCTCGTGCCCGGCCCTTCCTCGTGCACCGCTAGCTCGCGGGGTGCCCGCCCAGGGCCGCGCACAGCACCGCCGCGCCGTCCGGGGGGAGTGCCGGCGTGATCTTCACCAGCTCACCGGTGTTGGTGTCAAACACCGCCTGCCCCGCCCCCACCACCACCAGCCTGCCGTCTGGCGTGCGCAGGTGCCAGTTCAGCCCCACCACCTTGAGCCGGGCACCGGCGGCGTCGAACTGGAACACGAGGTGGTCGACCTCGGTCAGCGTGTAGCCGGTGTCGACGTTGCCGTGGGTGACGTAGGCGGTCTCCTGCGTGATGACCCGGTCCGGATCATCTGGATCGCCAAAGATGATCGTGTTGTCGATGATATGGGCCAGCTCGTGAAGCTCGAAGTCGCAAACGTCCCGGCTGGGTGGGTGAAGTCGAC
>JBKPDO010000012.1:0-13705 GCA_046727955.1 bacterium
CCTCGGCGGCCAACTCCTCGGTCAGGGCGGCAATCCGCGCCCGCAACGCCTCCGCCCGAGCCTGGGCCGCAGCCTCCCGCGCTTCCAGCTCCGCCATCAACGAACCCATCGTCGTTCCTTCCGTCACCGCACCCTACGTGACGGTCATCCTCTCACGCAGCCGAACCAGCAACCTCCCAGCTCAACAGGTCCCTACAGAGGAGCTGCACCCATGGCAGTTCGCTCGGAGACTACCGTTGGCGGCAGTTCGGCGAACTCGCAGTAGCGGCGACGTCTTCTCCGCCTCCTGCTGCTTGCACATGACGGCTGCGGGGGCACATCGGCCCCCGCAGCGTTGTGTGCTCAGCGGGCGACGAGCGCCGCCGCTTGGTGTTCGAATTCGTCGAGGTCGACGTCGCGCTTGCGAGCCAGGCGGCTCGGCCACCAGATCCAGCGGCCGACGTCGAGGTTCAGCGCGGTGACCAGCACCGAGCGGACGATGAAAGTGTCCAGCAGCACGCCAAAGGCCACCGCGAAGCCGATCTCGGTGATAAACACCAGCGGCAGGGTGGCAAGGGCGGTGAACGTGCCCGCGAGCACCAGGCCCGCCGAGGTGATCACCCCGCCGGTGGCCGCCAGGCCGAGCAGCACGCCCCGCCGCGTGCCTTGGCGCGCGGACTCCTCGTGGACCCGGGTCATCAGGAAGATGTTGTAGTCCACACCCAACGCGACCAGGAACACAAACACCCACAGCGGCAGCGACAGGTCGGCGCCCGCAAAGCCGAATAGATGGGTGAAGAGCAGGGCGCTGACGCCCAGCGCCGCGGTGAACGACAGCACCACGGTGGCGATCAGCAGCAGCGGCGCGACCAGCGCGCGCAGCACCACACCCAGGATGCCCAGGACCACCAGCAGCACCAGCGGCACGACCAGGTTGCGGTCGTGCCGAGACGCCCGCTGGATGTCAAGGTTGACCGCGCTGCCGCCGCCGACCTTGGCGTCGGCGCCCGGGATGGCGTGGACGCTGGCGCGCAGCCGGTCGATGGTGCGGTAGGCGGCGGTGCTGTCGGAGTTGCTGGTCAGCGTCCCCTCGAGGTAGGCGAGACCATCCTTCACCACGGGCGCGGTGACGGCGGTGACTCCTGGAGTGGCCGCCACGGTGGCCTGCAGGCGCGGCGCGGCAGCCGCGTTGCCGATGACCTGGACCGGGTTACCGGCACCGGCTGGGAAGTGCCGGGCGAGCGCCAGCTCCCCGGTCACCGCCTCCGGCCTGCTGCTGAAAGCGTCCTTGTTCTGCAGGCCGTTGGCCTTCAGCCCAGTCAGCCCCAGCGCCATCGCTCCCAGCACGACGGCCGTCACCACCCAGGTGATCCGGGGCCGGCGGGCGATGCGGGCACCGATCCGCGCCCATGGCCCCCGCTCGATCGGCTCAGCGGAGCCCAGCGTGGGCCGCAGCGGCCAGAACATCCACCGGCCGAAGATCACCAGCAGCGCCGGCAGCAGCGTCAGCATCGCCAACAGGCCCACCGCCACCCCGATCGCCATCACCGGCCCCAGGCTCTTGGTGGAAGCCAGCTCGGCGACCAGCAGGCACAACAGGCTCAAGATCACGGTGAACCCGCTGGCGATGATCGCGGGCGCGGCCCGGCGCAGGGCCACGGCCATCGCCTGGTGCCGGTCGGCGTGACGGCGCAGCTCCTCGCGGTAACGCGCCACCAGCAGCAGGGCGTAGTCGGTGCCGGCGCCAAACACCAGCACCGTCAGGATGAACGCGCTCTGGCCGTTGACCGTCAGCCCGGCGTGCCGCGCCAGCAGGTAGATCACCGCCTGCGCCGCGGTCAAGGCGACCAACACGCACGCCAGCGGCAGGATCCACAGCACCGGGCTGCGGTAGGTCAGCAGCAGGATGACGATGACGATCAGCGCGGTGATGTACAGCAGGGTGGAGTCAAACCCGGAGAACACCTCGCCGAAGGCGGCGCCGTAGCCGGCCGGCCCGGTCACATAGACGCCCATCCCTGCGGCATCCGCCCCTGCGATAGAGCGCAGGTCGCCGACCACCGAGGGGAGCGCGGTCCAGCCCGTGTCCCCGACCTTGACCGGCACGATCACCTGGAATGCGTGGCCGTCCCTGGCCGGGATCGGTCCCAGGACCTTGCCGTTGACGGACTTGACGCCGGTGAAGCGCCGGACGTCGGCGGCGACCTTGGCCCGGTCGGCCGCGGTGACCACGCCGGCACGCTCGTAGACCACCACGGCCGGGAAGGTGTCGCCTGCCGTGAACCGCTTGGCTAGCTCTACGACCTGGGTCGATTCGGCGGTCTTTGGCAGCCAGGCGGACGCGTCGTTTTTCTGGGCGCTGTTGAGCTTGCCAGCAAGCGGCCCGGCGAGGGCGAAGGCCACCACCCAGAAGACGAGAACGACCCACTTGCTCCAGGGTCCACACGGAAGGGCCGCAAGCCTTTGCGTTGTGCCGATCCTGCCTCCGAGGTTCAGTCCATATTCGCCGCGGGCAACCGAGCGCCTGGCGGTCTTCCGAAAATTAGCCAACGTGCTCATTGTTGTTTCTCCCACTTGTGCCTTGTCCTCGTACTCGATCGTGCCTGCGGACAGCTCGATTTCCCGCGTCACCCCTCCAGAGGGTCTGTCCTTTCATGGCATTCAAAAGGGCAGGAGCCGGCCGGAAGGGGTGCGTCGGTCGATCGGGTCCCGCGGCCGGCGCTGGTGCTGCCGCTTGGTCACCCGGAACTGCCGGCGTGGGGGCGGTCGACGCTCGCGCCTTGGGCTTGGTGCCGCTTCCATCGCGTGCCTCCATGTTGGTTGCCGGGGGTCTTCACCTCAGCGCGGTGTTCGCTGGGTGGCGGGTCGTTTGGCTGGTTACCAGCCGCGGCGCCAGGGTCGGCTCTCCAGCTGGCCGAGCCGCTCCAGCAGCTGATGGCTGAGCCGCTCGCGCTCGCCCGGGTCCAGCCGCCGCCGCAGCTCGGGCAAAAGCAGCGCCTCACTGTCCCGCGCGTGCTGGTGGAACACCTGCATGAGCACCCGGACCTTGGCGTCGAAGTGTGGGTCGGCGGGGATCATGCCGCCCAGCTCCACCATGAGCAGGTCCAGCAGGTGGTCCTGCTCGAGCTGCCGCTCGATCTCGGGGTCGTGGGTGGCGGTGTGGTCGCGCAGCGCCGGGTACAGCAGCTCGTCCTCCAGCGCGACGTGGTGGCTAGCGCGGTCCCGATGGCGTGCATGAGCTGGTACTGCCGGCGCTGGGCGCCTTCGGCCTGCTGGTAGAGGGCGAGCTGCCGCTCGATGCGGCCGTGCAGCGCCACCAGCATGCTGGCCACGTCCCCGACGGCGTCGACGGCCACGGGGACCAGCGTCGCGGTGCCGTCGCGGGCCACGCTCACGCCGCGGGTCTCGGGTGTTTCCTGCATCTGGAGCATTGGGACACCTCCAAGTCATGTCGTGTCACGGCCAGTTGGTCACGCTTCGATGGTCGGCGCCGGCGCCGCTGGCGTCGTCGGCTGGGCGGTTGCTCTTCCTCCTCCTTGTTCGCCCCGATCAGCGGGACAGGTACGGGGATGCCGATGTCGTCCACGCGCTAGGACACCGCCACTGCAGCCGGCACGTCCAACAGCTGTTGGGGACCGGGTTGACAACCGGCGGTTGTCGACCAACGTGGAACGCACCGCCACGAGCGGGAGGACCGCATCCGGAACACCAGACGACGGGCCCGGCGGCCTTGCTGCTGTTGACCCGGCCAGCCAGCCTGGCAATCCGCTCAACGCAGGCTCGGCGCAGCCGCTCGGACGCCCTAACGCTCCTCGTGCGGCAGGTCACGCAGGCACATGGCAGGCACCATCGCGTCCTCGACCGCCGGCGAGGCACCTCACCGGACGAGGGGGTGGGAGCGGGGCTCACCGACACGCTGGTCGACCTGCTGATCGCCACGGTGCACCGCATCAGCGCGCGGGCCGAGCGCAAGATCACCGAGGAGCTGATCCGCGAGTTCACCCGCGTCACCGGCAAGGAACCGTCCTGTTGCGGATCGCCAGGCCGCCGTCGACCACCCCGACGATACCGTCCGCCAGGTGCTGTTTCCGGTGGTGCCCGGCGGTGAGCGGACCCTGCGGGACTTGGTCGCCGGGTACAGGCACTCGGGCCGACCTACCGGCGCTCGGGCAGGTCGCTTCGGCGGCACGAACCCGCCAGAGATGCAACCCCAGGTCGTTCGCCTCACCGCGGGGATCGCGCTGCCCGCAAGCCTCGGCGAGGCCGTAATAGGGGTCAGACCATAAGGAACTGCGGCCGCGTGTCATAGCTCATAAAAGAATGGGAGCTCCGTGCGGTCGGAGGGTCGCGCCGAGATGCTGACAACGACGCAAGGGTCTTGACGGCGCTCTCTCCCGACGGCAGGTCCGCCAGCTCGAACCTCAGTCGCCTGGCAGCGCGGGCAGATGGGATGCTCAGCGGTCAGGGCATGGACATCCCATGATCGCCGAGGCGGCCTTCCCTACTGGTGGCGGCGCAGTTCGGCGAGGTCGGGTTCTGGCAACCAGTCGCGCTCGGCGTGGTAGGCGAGCCACCCCTCCGTGCAGCCGGTCTCGATGGCGCGCTGCCGCAGCCGCTCGAGGAGCGGCTGCCGGTCCCCGTCGCGCCAGACCAGCGACCACAGATAGCACGGTGTCGGATCCAGGGGGATCAGCCGGATGCCCGCACGGTCAGGGATGGCCCAGTCGGCGCCGAAGAGGATGACCCGGTGCGGGGGGCGGCGGAGCTGGTCGATGGTGTGCTCCAGCCCCAGGTTGTGGCCGCTCGTGTCCAGGGGGATGCGGAGGTGGTCGGTGACCCGCCGGTACGCGCCCAGTAGCTCGGACGGGCTGCCGCTGGTGGGCAACCACAAGCCGGTCCCGCGGAGATCGGCCGGGCGCAGCAGACAGGCGCTGGCCAGCGGGTGGTCGGCGCTGACGGCCACCGCCAGGCGCTCCAGCACCACCGGTTGGTGGGCTAGCCCGCCGGGCCACGGGCGGTCGAGGTCGTGGACGCGGCCAAAGCAGGCGTCCAGCTCGCCGCGCCTGAGCGCCTCCAAGGCGGCGCCGAGGCTGCGACGCATGCTCAGCTCGACGGCCAATTCGGGGTCCTGGTCCAGCAGGCGGCCGACGATGCGCAGCGGGGCCTGCACCTGCCCCCAGACGTCCAGGCGCAGCGGCCAGGACCCGGGCCGAGCCATCTTTGCGGTGGCGTCGGCGGCGACCAGCAACGCTTTGGCATGCGGCAGCAGGCGCTGGCCGGCCTCGGTCAGCTCCACCCCACCACTGCCGCGTACCAACAGCCGCTCGCCCAGGGTGTGCTCCAGCCGCTGGATGCGCTTGGACAGCGCCTGCTGGGTGAGGAACAGCCGCGCGGCAGCGCGGCCAAAGTGCCGCCGCTCGGCGACCTCCACGAACGCCCGCACCTGGTTCAGGTCCAGCTCCATGCGCTGAGCTTGGCCGACAACCAGCGGTTGTCAACCCGGCCCCAAACAGCTGTTGGACGTGGCGGCTGCGGCGGCGGTGTCCTTGGCGCATGGAACGCATGCACCACACCGGCATCCCCGCACCAGTCCCGCTGGTCGGGGTGGCGGCCGGCGTGCCGTACGCGGCGCTGCCGCCCACCCGTAAGCGGCGGCGGGCGCCGCTGGTGGTGGCCTGGCCCGGGCTGGACCCGCCGCGCAGCCAGCAGGCGATGGCGGCGGCGCTGCCACTGGCGCGACTGCAGGCCTGGCGGGTGTACCTCGGCCTGCCGATGGCGGGCACCCGCGCGCCCGCCGCTGGCCTGCAGCAGCCCGCGCGCCTGGGCGCCGACGACTTCGTGCTGAAGCTGGTCGGCCCGACGGTCGAGCAGGCCTTCGCCCAGTTCCCGGCCGTGGTAGCGGCGCTGCGCGTGCAGCTGAAGCTGAACGACGGACCGGTCGGGCTGCTCGGCGAGGAGGCGGGTGCCACCGTCGCGCTGCTGGCGCTGGCTGAGAGTGAGGTGCCGGTGCAGGCGGCGGTCCTGGTTCGCCCGGTGGTCCAGCTCGAGCGGCTGGTAGCGGCCAGCCAGCGACGACACGACCTGCACCACCAATGGGCCGGGGCGGCCCGGGCGGTGGCCGAGCGGCTGGACTTCGTCGCTCGGGCCCACCAGATCGCCGGGCGGAACCCGCAGCCGGCGGTGCTGCTGCAGACCGGTATCCATGACGACGCCAGCGTCCGCGAACCGGTCGAGGAACTGTGGCACACGCTCGCTGACCACTACCACGACCCCGGTCGGGTGGGACTGCTGGTCGTGCCGGAAATGGGATACGCGCCGTCCGAGGAGCCTGGTCTGGACCCGGCACCACAGACTCCCAACGCCGTATGGGTCGACGCCGCGGCCACCGGCTGGCTGGATCGTCATCTGACCAACAAGGAGGCGTCATGACCACCACGCCCCACAAGGGCCGATCCGTATATCTCCTGGTGGGCCGGGCGACCCGCGAGCGCAGGTCAGGCAGATCTTCGAGAACCTGAAGATGGCTCTTGTCGCAGTCGGCGCGGGGTTTCGACCCAGATCGTCAAGTTTGCGATCTATCTAACTGATGTTACGGATCTGGAGGTCTTCTGGCAAGAGCGTGCCGCAGGTCCCGCTGTCGGGACCAGGAATCGCGACCGGTTGGGGTGTACCGCGGCAGATCAGCAGTTGGCTGCGGAAACTGCGTCAGCGGAGGCGTGGTCGCCGGTGCCGGCGTGTAGCTTCAATCATGGCGGTTGCCCGGCAGCGGTAGTTCCTGATGAGATTCGAGGCGGTCCCGGGGCGTTGCACGTGGTGGCGCGCGATCGTGCGTAACCATGGCGCCGACCGGACACGAGGTGTGGTTCATGGAGTTCGGGGTGCTTGGCCCGTTGCGGGTGGTCGACGGCGACCGCGCAGTGGCGTTGGGCGGGCCGATGCAGCGGGCGGTCCTGGCGCTGCTGGTCCTCCAACCCAACCGGGTGGTGTCTACGCGCCACCTGATGGATGGCCTGTGGGGGGATGACCCGCCGGCGCGGGCGGTTGGGACCCTGCAGGCGTACGTGTCGAACCTGCGTCGTGCTCTGGAGCCGGCGCGGCGGCCGGGCGAGCCGGCCCGGCTGCTGGTGTGGCGGGCATCGGGCTACGTGCTTCAGGTGGCGCCGGAAGACGTCGACTGGCTGCGGTTTGAGCGGCTGCTCGGACGGGCCCGGCAGGCCCGCGCGGCCGGCGATCTGCAGGTGGCGGGCGCAATGCTCGGGGAGGCCAGGGCGTTGTGGCGGGGTCCACCGTTGGCGGATCTCACCGCGTTCGCCTTGCACGAGCGGGCCCGCCTCGACGGCCTGCGGCTGGCCGCCGTCGAGGAACACGCGGGGGTGCTGCTGGCGTTGGGGCGCCACGACGAGGTGGTTGACGATCTGGCGGCGGTCGCCGCCGAGCACCCGCTGCGGGAGCGGCTGCGTGGCCTGCAGATGCTCGCGTTGTACCGGGCGGGCCGGCAGGTGGAGGCCCTGGATGTCTACAGCGAAGTACGGCGACGCCTGGCTGAGGAGCACGGCCTTGACCCCGGTGGCGAGCTGCGGCGCCGGCAGGAGCAGGTCCTGCGGCAGGATCCCGGGCTGGAGGCGGTCCGGCCGGTCGCCCCGCGCGCTGCGCACCGCCTGCCCGGCACTTCCGGCCCGTTCGTCGGCCGGTCGGCGGAGCTGGCAGTGCTTCGCGCCCATCTCGGCGCTGCCCAGACGGGGTCGGGCCGGGTGGTGCTCGTCGAGGGCGAGCCGGGTGTCGGCAAGACCCGGCTGGCGGAGAAGGTTGCCGCCGAGGCCGCCGCGCGGGGGTTTCTGGCGGCGTGGGGAAGCTGTGCCGAAGGCGGGGGCGCGCCTGTGTTGTGGCCGTGGGCGCAGGTGCTGCGCGCACTGGGGGACGACCGCGATATTGCAGGCCTGGTGCCGCGGCATGCACTGCTCGACCCGCAGGTCGCCCGCGGGCAGCTCAACCGGGGCCTTACCGACATACTGCGGGAACGGGGTCAGGCACGGCCCCTCCTGCTGGTCCTGGACGACCTGCACTGGGCCGACGTGGCGTCCCTGGCACTGCTGGAGTTCTTCGCCGCGCACCTCGCCGACGTGTGCATCCTCGTGCTGGGCACCTACCGGGAGGTCGACCTCCCGCGGGCACCACGCCTGACCGGCACCCTCGGCATCCTCGCCCGCCTGCCCGGGGCCGATCGGGTGGCGCTGCAGGGCCTGGACCTCGACGAGGTCACCAGCCTCATGCGGGCGCACACCGGCGCCGAGCCCACCCCCGACACGGCTGCGGCGATGCACCGCCGTACCGAGGGTAATCCGTTCTTCGTCAGCGAGCTGCTGCGTCTGGACGATCCCCCGGCGCTGACGCACGGGCCGGTACCGGCCGGGATCCGCGACGTGGTCCGCCGCCGCGTCGCCCGCCTGCCGCACCCGGCCCGCACGCTGCTCGACACCGCAGCGCTCGCCGGTCGTGACGTCGACCTTCGCCTGGTGGGCGGGTTGTGCGGGCTCGAGGGTGACGCGGGTCTGGAGGCCGCGGCGACGGCCGTCGCGGAGGGCCTGCTGACCGAGGTCCCGGGCAGGATCGGCGGGTACCGGTTCACCCACGCGCTGGTCCAGGAGACGTTGGTCGCCGACCTGTCGCGGGTCCATCGGGCGCGGCTCCACGAGCGCATCGCGCTGGCGCTGCTGGACGCGTACGGCGAGGACGACGAGCACGCCGCGGAGGTCGCCGAGCACCTCTGGGCAGCGCTGCCAGCCGGCGACACCGAGCGGGCCCTGCGAGCACAGGCACGTGCCGCCGACGTGGCGTGGACCGGCTTGGCCTACGAGCGGGCGGAGGCGCAGTTGGGGCGGGCGTCCACCCTGCTGCGGTCCCTGCCGCCCGCGGCGGCGCCACCCGACGTCGATCTCGAGGTCCACATCCGGCTCGGCTCGCTGCGCAGCGCCCGGCGCGGCTACACGCGGGAGGTACGCCAGGCGTTCGACCGCGCCCGCATGCTGGCGGAGCGCCTGGACCGGCGCGGCGACCTACTCGCCGCGCTGCGGGGACTGGGCGCGACCGCGGTGGTCCGGGGAGATCTGGCCGCCGCCCGCGAGCTCACCGACGCGGCGCTGGCGGAGGCCCGCCACGTGCCCGGCCGGTCCGCCATGGCGACCGGCCACCAGGGAGTCGGCATCGTCGCCTTCTACCGGGGACAGCTGCCGACGGCCCGGCGGCATTTCCAGGCCGCCCTGGCCGCATGGCGCGACACCGCTACGGTCCCGGACGCCGTGCTGCACGGTCCGCCACCCAGCGCCCGGCCCGATGTGATGGCGCCCTCCTATGACGCGCTCGCCGCTTGTCTGATGGGGGACCTGGCCGGTGCGCGGCGGCAGATCGCCCGTGCCCTGCTCGCCGCCAAGGCGGCCGGAGAGCCCTACCCGGTGGCGTTCGTGCACAGCTTCCACGCGCGACTGGCCGCCATCGCACGGGACTTGGAGGTCGCGGCGACGGCCGCGATCCAGGCGATCCGCCTCGCCGACGAGCGCGGCTTCCCGCTGCTGGCCAAGCACGCGGCGATCCCTCTTGGCTGGGCGCAGGCTGGGCGGGGAGAACCGGAAACCGGCCTGGCCACCATCCAGCGTGGACTGGCCGCGCTGCACGACTCGGGGCAGCGGATCCTGACCCCGCTCCACCGCGGACTGCAGGCCGAGGTGATCCTGGGGCTCGGCGATCCCGTCGGCGCGCTCGCGGTGCTTGACGACGCTCTGGCCGAGTCGGCCACTCGCGGTGGGGGCTTCGAGACGCCCGGGCTCCACCACCTGCGCGGGCTGGTGCTGGCTGCCCTGGGCCGTGACGACCAGGCGCGGGCCGCGCGCGAGGCCGCCGCCACGGTCGCACGCGAGCAGGGCGCGCGCACTCCCGACTATCGCCTCGTCGCTGCGGGCATGGGCGGGAGCCGGCTCCTAGCGGTCCGCCGACGGGGGGTCCTAGCGGTTGCCTGGCCGTCTCCTAGCGCCTGGGGGAACTGTCTGAGGTGATCGTCGGCGAAAGGAGGAGCCATGCAGCGTGCGCTTGTGACCGGCGCGTCGCGGGGTATCGGACGAGCCCTCGTGTCGGAACTGGCCGGCCGAGGGGTCGAGGTGGTCGCCACCGCCCGGCGGGTGGACGACCTCGCTGATCTGCCAGCCGCCGCTCGGCTGCCGCTGGACGTCACCTCGGACGCGTCGGTGGCGGCGGCCGCGACGGCGGCCGGCCGTGTCGACCTGTTGGTCAATAACGCTGCCGTCAGCGTCGCCGCGCCCGTCGAGGACACCCCGGCCGAGGTGGCGCTGGCGATGTTCGACACCAACGTCGTTGGGCCACTGCGGTTGATCTCGGCGTTCCTGCCGAGCATGCGGGAGCGTGGCGGCGGAACCGTGGTGAACGTGTCCTCGGTGGCCGGGCAGGCGGTGTTCCCCCTCAACGGCGTGCACGCGGCGAGCAAACACGCCTTGGAGGCGCTCAGCGAGGCATTGGCCATGGAGGCCGGCCCGTTGGGTATCCGCGTCCTGGTCGTCCAGCTCGGCGGGGTTGCCACCGGGATGTACCAGCGGCAGGAGCGCTACTTCTCGTCGGCGTACGCGCATCTTGATCGCGCCCAGCAGGAGGCGTTCGAGGAGGTGCGGGCGCATGGGGCGTCCGCAGAGCAGGTGGCGGGCGCCATCGCCGACGCGATCGCCGCCACCGATGGCCGGCTGCGGGTGCCGATCGGGCAGGACGCGGCGTGGATGCTCGCCGAACGCGCGCGGCTCGACGACGCCGCCTGGGTCGCGCGGGTCCGCGAGTTCACCCAGCCGACCAAGACCGGAGATTCCGGTCGTGACCACAGCAGACAATGAGCGTGAAGTCCTCGAGCTGGCGGACCGCAACCTCAGCATCCGACCCCAACCTTGGAGTGACCCGTCGACTCCGAGACCGTCGCAGGCGAGCCGCTGTGAGCCGCTGGAGGCGGCGCTCAAGGTGCTGGAGTCGGAGAGAAGGGAGGCCTGATGGCCACAGCAGCTCGACGCAGGCGCCCACCGTGGGTGCTCCTCCTGGTTGGGGTCGGGGTGGTGCTTGCCGCCCGGCGGGTCCGGCAACGCCAGCAACAGGAAGCCCGCAACGCCGACCGGTCGGCCGACCTGGGCTTCATGCGTGCCATCCACGCCGGCTTCCGCCGTGACGCCGCCCGCCTGCAAGCCCTCGCCCCGCGGCTCGAACCGCCAGGCGGTGTGCCAACGGCAGCGGAGGCGCCGAAGGGCTGGGCCACATTCCGCCAGACCCTGCACGTCCACCACGCGGCCGAAGACGACGACCTGTGGCCGGTGCTGCGCAGCTACCTCACCGATGCCGAGGACCTCCACCAGGTGGACCTGATGGTCCAGGAGCACCGCGGCCTGACGGCGGCGATCGACGCGGTCGATGCCGCCCTGGCCAGCGGCGTCGGCGTCACGACGGCCGCCCGGGAGCTGGGGGAGGTCCTTGGTCGCCATCTCGACCATGAGGAGCAGCACGTCTTCCCGCTGCTGGAGCGGCACCTGTCCCAGGGTGAGTGGCGGCGGTTCCTGCGCACCGAACGGCGGCGGCGTTCGCCCAGGGAGCGGCCCGAGTTCCTGACCTGGGTGCTGGATGGGGCCAGCGACGAGGACGCCGCCGCGGTCTGGGCCGAGCTGCCGCGGCCGGCACACCTGGTGTACCGCCGGATCCTACGGCCCCGATACCTCGCCCAGCGGCCCTGGCAGCCCGCCTGACGCCGCAGGCCGGGCCGCCACACCCGGCCGCGACCACGGCGAGCCGGCAGCAGCATTGGCAGCATTGGAGGGACCGGGGCCGACCTGGGATCGGCCAGTGGCGGTCAAGCGTCACGACGACCCGACCAACCTGTTCCAGCTCGACCAAAACATCCCACCGGCGACCAAGGGGCCCGGCAGTGACGGTGGGCCGCCAGCCGATCGGTAACGTCCCGGCGGCCGTGCCCCGGCGTCGGCGAAATAGTTGGAGTGGTCGCTCGTGCGAGCAAGGAGGAATGTGGTGGACCTGACCAGCCACACGCTGACCGTGCCGCGAGGACCGTATGGGCTGTATGCCGAGCTGACACCCGGGACGGGCGTGCCGCTGGTGCTGATGCACGGCTTCCCCGACAGCACCCACCTCTACGATTGCCTGCTCCGCACCTGGCCGGGCGCCGGCCGGTGGTGCGCTTCGACTTCCTCGGCTGGGGCCGCTCGGACAAGCCGCAGGGCTATCCGTACACGGCCACCAACCAGGTGGGCGACCTGGCCGCCGTCGTCGCCGCCGTCGGCGAGCACCTCGACACCGGCCAGCTGACGCTGGTGGCGCACGACGCGTCGGGCCCGCCGGCGATCGACTGGGCGTTGGCCAACCCCGGGCGGGTCGCCACGCTGGTGCTGCTCAACACCTACTACCACTGGACCCCGAGCCTGCGCCGCCCGCCGGCCATCGCCTTGTACTCCACGCCGGTGGTCCGCACCGTCGCCCGCGCGCTGGTTGGCTGGCGACCCGACCTGGACCGGCGTCTGTACGCCTGGCAGGTCGGCCACTTCATCCACGACGCCGAGGTGCGCGGGCCGCTGGTCGCGCAGCTGTACGAGCAGTTCCTGCCCGCCCGGCCGGCGTTCTGGCGACTCAACGATGACCTGCTCGGCACGGTGCTGAGCCGCCGGCGGCGCATCCCTGAGCTGCGCCGCTTCGACCGACCGGTCCGCGTGATCTTCGGGGCGCGCGACCGGGACCTCAATCCTCGGGTCGCCAGGCAGTTCGCCGCCTTGTTCCCCAACAGCCAGCTGCACCTGCTCGACGGGGCAGGGCATTTCGTCCAAGTCGACCAGCCGCAGCAGGTCGCCACCCTCATCCTGGGCGAGTAGAGGGTCGCCCGCTTCTTTACCTTTGGCCGAGATGCACAGATTTGAATGGCTGGTTGCCTCGCCAAGATCGGTCCGCATCCGCCGGCGGACCGGCTGCGCGTCACGGCGAGGTATGACCCGACCCTTTCTTCCGCATCGTCCAGTGAGGAGGCGAACGTGAAAATATGAGGCGATGGGTGACGACGGCCGCCATGGTGCTCGGGGTGCTCGGCGTCTCCATAGCGCCGGCCCGTGCCGACCCGACCAACGCACCCAACGTCCAACCGTTCCCCATCACCTGTGACCATACGACCTACACGGTGGTCGTCGTGCCCAGGCAGGGTCAGTGGACCCCGGCGTTGGTCACCACCAGCAACGCGGTGCTGGTCCCGTTCAGCTTGGAGCTGACCATTACCAGCCTCACCACCGGTGAGAGTTCCACCTTCTCGGTCAGCAAGCAGGCGGCCGCGCGGACCGCGACCACGACCTGCCGCTTCGAGCAGACCTTCACCAACCCCCAGACGGGGGAGACGCACCGGGTCGTCGGGGTCCTGGAGGTGCCGCGCCAACCCTCGGCGAGTTCCGGCTGATGCAGCTGGCCTGCCGAGGCCTCGGACGTCCCTATCCGCCGGCAGTCGCACCGCCCGCCTGTCCCGCCTCCACGTCCCATCCCCCTGACCACGCCATAGGCCAGCTAGCTACTTCCTCATGAAGAACTCGGCGTCGAAGTAGCCGCTGAGCTGCAGGAATACGACTGGGTACAGACTGGGTTGTGGTCGAATGACACCGTTGTCGCTGTTATTGGAGTTCCCGCTGCTTCGCACCACCACCCCGCC
>JBKPDO010000013.1:0-49995 GCA_046727955.1 bacterium
GCTCCGGCCAGGGCTCCGGCGCGCGCGGCCCCGGCGCCAGGGTCCGCGGCCCCGTCGCCGGGGTCCTTGGCCCCCCGCCGGCGCGCTCCAGTTCGACGTGCTTGAGTTCGACGTGCTTGCGCAGCCAGAACTGGACCGGCGCGGTGGCGGGGTCCAGGTCGCGTGCCTCCTCGACCCCGTGCGCCTCATAGAGGTGTCGCAGCAGGGCCTCCGGGCTGTCGATGACCTCATGGTCCAAGTCGTCTGGCATGAGCCGCGCGTCCCCCGGGCGAGAGGCCGAGCCGGCGCTCGGCCAGTGATATCGAACACCAGTTCGCATCACCGCGCAAGCAGCGGCGTGCAAGCCTCAGCGCTCCGCTGCGACCGCGTGGAACGACTCCAGCGGGATGAGCTGCACCCACCGTGTGGTGGTGAAGCCGGCGTCGTGGAGTTGGCGGTCGAGTTGCTGGCGGCGGGGGAGCGGGGCAGTGCCCGCGGTGGCCCGGAACAGCAGGTCGTAGTGGGCGACGGCCAGCGAGCGGCCGGCCAGCAGGGAGGCGAGCAGCAGCGCGCCGCCCGGAGCCAGCAGCCCGCCAAGGCGGCGCAGCAGGTTGGGCCGTTCGTCCTTGGCGAAGTAGTAGACGTTCTGGAACAGCAGCACCAGGTCGAAGGAGGCCGCTGGCAGCTCGGCGGTGCGCACGTCGGCATGGCGCACCTCGAACCGCGCGGCCAGACCGGCGCCGGCCAGCCGCTGGCGGGCCAGGTCGACGACCCCGGCATCCAGGTCGACGCCGAGGCCGGTGAGCTTGGGGCCGCCGGCCGCTGCCGCCTGGACCAGGTACACGCCGGTGCCGCAGCCGACATCGAGGAGCCGCCGCGGTTGGCGCTCGGCCACCAGCGACCGCAGCCACGGTGCCAGGACGGGCTCGACCAGGCACGACGCGCGGGCGATCACCGCACCGGTCGCGCTTTGGTAGTCACCTGGCGGCGCGCCGCGAAGGTGCGCCGCCAGCCCGGCATACACCGCGGCGTCGTAGCCGACGGCCTCCTGCACGATGGCCCGCATCGTGTCGGCCTCGGGCGCGGCCAGGGCCTTGCTACGCTGGCCCCGCAGCGACCAGCGCCCAGCCCGGTAGCGCAGCTCCCCCAGCGCCGCGCCCAGCCGCAGGAACGCATCCAACAGCGCTGGGTCGCCGATGGCCAGGCGGGCGCCGAGCTGCTCGGTGGTCGCCGGTCGGCGGCGCAGCTCCTCCAGCAGGCCGAGGTCGGTGGCCACGGCGAGGAAGTGGACGCGCACAAACGGAGTGGCATCACGCCAGGCGAGCAGGGTGCCGGGCAGCCGCCACCAGCGCCCACCGCCCAAGGCGGGCACCCGCCGCAGGACACGCAGCCATTGCGCCAACGCTGGCGACTGGCTCGTCGCCACGACCTACCAGCGGCCCCAGCGCCGCCGCGGGAGGATGAACCTGAACAGCAGGAACCCCCAGAACAGCAGCGGGAAGACCGGGAAGAAGAATCCGCGGTGGTAGGGTCCGGGGCCGCCGAACGCCCACGCGCCGAGCAGCACCGCGCCGAGGATCACCAGCCCGACGATCGGCGGGATCAGCCAGGGCCGACGCCACCCGCCGGGCCACCGGCGGCCGTACCGTCGACCGTACCAGGGCCCGCCAGGCGTCGGCCCACTGGGCCTCGGCCCACCGGACCATGGCCCTGTGGACTGCTGCCGCGTCGGCGTGGCCTGAGCGCCCTGCTCGGCCGTCGGCGGCAGGTCGGTCATCAGCTCGCGCAGCTCCTCGCGGGTGCGCGCCCGCGAAGCGCGGTCCAGCCGCTCCGAGAACTCGTCCCAGTCCAGCCGGCCCTCCACGTGATGCCGCCGGAGCAGCGTGATGGTGTGATCTCTGTCCGCGTCCGAGGCGCGGACGCCCTGTTGTCGCTCGTCCTGTCCCTCGCGGTCCATGTCCCCTCGTCCCCTCCTCGTGCTCGATCTCGTGATCTCGTGCTCTCGTGCTCGATCTCGTCGTTTCGCGTCCATGGTGGCTCGCGTGGCCGCGCGCCGCGTCGGGCAGGGGAGGGCTTCGCGGCTACGCCCGGCGGAGCAGCCGGCCGCCACGCGCCTACCACGGCGGCGGTACGGCACAATGCCAACATGGAGCGCTACGGGCCCGAGACCTACGGGGACCGTGTCGCCGACCTCTACGACGACTGGTACCAGGGCCTCTTGAACACCGCCGAGAGTGTGGAGTTGCTGGCCGAGCTGGCCGGCGGGGGGCCCGTGCTCGAGCTCGGGGTCGGCACCGGCCGGCTGGCGATCCCGCTCGCCGAGCGCGGCCTCGAGGTCCATGGGCTGGAGAGCTCCTCGGAGATGCTGGCGAGGCTGCGGGCCAAGCCCGGCGGGGAGCGCGTCCACGCCAGCATCGGCGATATGGCCGAGATCGGCGTGGCCGGACCGTTCTCGCTGGTGTTCGTGGCCGCCAACACGATTTTCATGCTTCCCTCGCAGGAGGATCAGGTGCGCTGCTTTGCCAGCGTCGCCTCCCGGCTGGCCGGCGGCGGGGTCTTCGTGGTCGAGGCGCAGCTTCCCGATCCCGCCCGCTTCCGCGAGCAGCAGAGCCTGCGGGTGCAGCGCGTCACGGTCGACTCGGTGGTGCTGGTCGCGTCCAGGTTCGACCTCACCACCCAGCGTATGGAGTCGCAGTTCGTGCAGGTCGGGCAGGAGGGCGTGCGCCTGGTCCCCGGCATCCTGCGCTGGGCCTGGCCCTCCGAGCTGGACCTGATGGCCCGCCTCGCCGGCCTGCGCTTGCGCGAGCGCTGGGGCGGCTGGCGCCGCGAGCCCTTCACCGACTCCAGCCGCTGGCACGCCTCCGTCTACGAGCTCACTGCCCACTGACTAGGGCACGATCACGAGGGGCACCGGTGAGTGGCGGGCCAGGCTGACGGCGACCGAACCGACCACGCGGTGCATGGCCTGGGACGAACTCCCGACTACGATCACCACGTTGGCGTTGGCGTGGGCATCGCGGATGTCTTTGGCCACCGCAATCAGCTCGTCCACGATCATGCCCTGGCGCCGCTCGAACCTCCAGCCGTCCTCGCGGCCGCGCAGCCGCTGCTCGGCCTCGGTGCGAAGCTCCTGTTCGATGTCATCGAAGCCGGATTCTATTTCGGCCAGGGCGTTGGCCGACAGCATGGCCGTGGAGGAAATGTGCGCCACGTATACCACTTCGATGCGGCCCGTCCGGCCGCGCAGCAGACCGGCCGCGGCGTCCAGCGCACGGCTGGCGGGAGGAGACCCGTCGTACCCGACGACGACGTGCAGGTCCGCGGGGGGCGGCGTGGTAGTGCTCATGGAGGTCAAGCCTAGTCCCTCGTGACCGGTGGCGCCGGGATTCGCTGCGGGACAGGATCCTGAGCATGTCGATCACGCAGGCGGGTACCCCACCAGGATGGACAGGCGGGTGCGGCTCACCTTCGGCGCGCTGATGCTGTCGCTGCTGCTGGCGGCGCTGGACCAGACGATCGTGGCGACGGCGCTGCCGACGATCGTCGGGGATCTGGGCAACGTCTCCGGGCTCTCCTGGGTGGTTACCGCCTACCTGCTCACCTCGACGGTGGTCGGCCCGCTGTACGGCAAGCTCGGTGACCAGTACGGGCGCAAGATCGTGCTGCAGGCGGCGATCGTCATCTTCCTGGCCGGGTCGGCGCTTTGCGGTCTCAGCCAGACCATGAACGAGCTGATCGCCTTCCGCGCGCTGCAGGGGCTGGGCGGGGGAGGCCTGCTGGTGGTGACGATCGCCGCGGTCGGCGACATCATCGCGCCGCGTGACCGCGGCCGCTACCAGGGCTACTTCGGGGCCGTCTTCGGCATCGCCACGGTCGCGGGCCCGCTGCTCGGCGGCTTTTTCGTCGACAGCCTCTCCTGGCAGTGGATCTTCTACGTCAACGTGCCGATCGGGCTGATTGCGCTGGCGGTGATCGCGACGGTGTTCCAGCCGCGCACCGAGCGTGTCAGCCACCGGATCGACTACCTCGGCGCGGCGCTGCTGGCCGGTGGCCTGGCCGGGATCGTGCTGTTCACCAGCCTTGGCGGCACGACCTACCCGTGGGACTCGGTGGGGCTGATCGTGCTGATCGCCGTCGGCGTCGCGCTGCTGGTCGGGTTCTTGTTCGCCGAGGCGCGGGCGGCGGAGCCGATCCTGCCGCTGGAGATCTTCCGTAACCGGGTCTTCGCGGTCACCAGCGCCGTCGGTTTCGTGGTGGGCATCGCGCTGTTCGGCGCGATCACCTACCTGCCGTTGTACCTGCAGAACGTCAAGGGCCACAGCCCGACCATCTCGGGGCTGCTGATCACGCCGCTGGTGGCCGGTCTGCTGCTCACCTCGATCACCAGCGGCAACCTGATCAGCCGTTACGGTCACTACCGGCCGTTCCCGATCGCTGGGACGGCCGTCATGGCGGTCGGTCTGGTGCTGCTGTCACGCCTGCAGGTCGACACGCCGACCTGGATCAGCTCCGCCTACATGCTCGTGGTCGGGCTGGGCATCGGGTCGGTGATGCAGGTGCTCGTGCTCGCCGCCCAGAACGCGGTCGACTACCGGTATCTCGGCGTGGTCACCTCCGGCTCGACCCTGTTCCGCTCGATCGGCGGCTCGATCGGCGTCTCGGTGTTCGGCGCGATCTTCGCCAACCAGCTCACCAGCAACCTCGCCGGCAAGCTCCCGCCCGGCACGCCGGCGCCGACCGCCGCGAACCCGGCCGCGGTCAAGCAGCTCCCGCCGGCCGTCCACGACGTCTACGTGACCGCGGTCACCGCATCCCTGCGGCCGATCTTCCTGGCCGCCGCCGGGGCCGCCGTGGTGGGCTTTGGGCTCTCCTGGCTACTGCGTGAGGTGCCGCTCAGGGCGACCGCGCAGACCGCAGGGGTCGGGGAGGGCTTCGCTGCGCCTCGCGACGATGACGCGCTCCGCGAGATCGAGCGGGCGCTCAGCCTGCTCGCCAGCCGCGAGCACCGCTGGGAGCTCTACCAGCGCCTCGCCGCCCGAGCGGGTGTCGATCTGTCCCCACCGCAGCTGTGGCTGCTCGCCCGGCTCGGCGAGCGGCCGCCGACCAGCCAGCCGCAACTGCTCCAGCAACTGCCGGCTGACGGGGGCATCGTCGACACGCTCGGTCAGCTACGAGCGCGGTCGCTCGTCGACAGCCAGGACAGCCTGATCGCGCTGACGGCCTCTGGCCGGGACGGCTACGAACGGCTCGTGGCCGCACGATCCGCCGGCCTGCGCGAGCACCTCGCCGGCTGGGACCCCGACCAGCACCCCGAGCTGCGGCGCCTCATCGACGAGCTCGGCCGCGACCTCGTCAGCCAGATGCCAAGCCCAACCCCCATCGAGGAGCCAAGCTCCAGGCCGGTCGGTTAGAGCTGGACGGATATCGGCGCTTGTCCGCGCCCCGGTGGGTCGGGTCCCGGTGGATGGCCCCGGCCCGGGCTGCCCGAATGCGAACACTCCCTAGACGTTCGTCGGGAACCCCAGGTTGACCCCGCCGTGGCTGGGGTCGAGCCAGCGTGAGGTGACGACCTTGCCGCGGGTGTAGAAGTGGACGCCCTCGGCGCCGTGCACGTGGGTGTCGCCGAACAGCGACGCCTTCCAGCCGCCGAACGAGTAGTAGGCCATGGGCACCGGGATCGGCACGTTGATGCCGATCATGCCGACCTCCACCTCGTTCTGGAAGCGCCGCGCCGCGCCTCCGTCGTTGGTGAAGATCGCCGTGCCGTTGCCCTGCGGGTTGGCGTTCACCAGGTCGAGGGCGGTCTGGTAGGTGGGCGTGCGGACCACCGAGAGCACCGGCCCGAAGATCTCGTCACGGTAGGCGCGCATCTCCGGGGTGACGTGGTCCAGCACGGTCGGCCCGAGCCAGAAGCCGCTCTCGTCCCCCTCGATCGGGTGCTGGCGCCCGTCGACCGCCAGCGTGGCGCCCTCGGCCACGCCTGACTCCAGGTAGGAGGCCACCTTGTCGCGGTGCGGGCCGGTCACCAGCGGGCCCATCTCCGAGGAGGGATCCGTGCCCGGGCCGACCCTGAGGCGCGCGATACGCTCGCGCATCTTCTCCAGCAGCGGGTCGGCCACCTCGCCCACCGTCACCACCACCGAGATGGCCATGCAGCGCTCGCCGGCCGAGCCGAAGCCCGCGCTGACGGCGGCGTCGGCCGCCAGGTCGAGGTCGGCGTCGGGCAGCACCACCATGTGGTTCTTGGCACCGCCGAGCGCCTGCACCCGCTTGCCGCTGGCGGTGCCGCGCTCGTAGACGTAGCGCGCGATGGGAGTGGAGCCGACGAAGCTCACCGCCTTGACGTCCGGGTGGTCCAGCAGGCGGTCGACCGCGACCTTGTCGCCGTGGACCACGTTGAAGACACCGGCGGGCAGGCCCGCCTCGACCCACAGCTCGGCCACCCGGATCGACGGTGAGGGGTCCTTCTCGCTGGGCTTGAGGACGAAGGTGTTTCCACAGGCGATGGCGATCGGGAACATCCACATCGGCACCATCGACGGGAAGTTGAACGGGGTGATGCCAGCGACGACGCCCAGCGGCTGCCGGATCGACCAGCTGTCCACGCGGGTGGAGACGTTCTCGGAGAAGTCGCCCTTGAGCAGGTGCGGGATGCCACAGGCGAACTCCACCACCTCGAGGCCGCGGGTCACCTCGCCGAGCGCGTCCTGGCCCACCTTGCCGTGCTCGGCCGTGATCAGCCCGGCCAGCTCCCCGCGGTGGCGCTCGATCAGCTCGCGGAAGGCGAACAGCACCGCCGCGCGCCTGGACAGCGACGCCTGCCGCCAGGTGGTAAAGGCGTGGGCGGCAGCGGCCACGGCCGCGTCGACCTCGCCGGCCGACGCGAAGTCGACCTGCCCGCTCACCTGCCCGGTGGCCGGGTCGTACACGTCGCCGTGGCGCTCCGAGGTGCCGCTCCAGGGCTTGCCGTCGATCCAGTGGGTGATGTGCCTCATCCTCGCGCCTCCTTCTGTACGGCAGTTATAGCCGCGGTGAGGATCCCGAGCGCCTCGTCCACCTCGGCCTCGCCGACCGACAGCGGCGGTGCCACCCGGAGCACGTTGCCGTACAGGCCGCCCTTGCCGATCAGCAGGCCACCGCGCCTGGTCTCCTCCTGCACCCAGGTGGCCGCCGCCGGGTCCGGCTCGGTGGAGCCGGGCCGCACCAGCTCGATCCCGATCATCAAGCCCTTGCCGCGCACCTCGCCGACCACGTCGCAGCGCTCGGCGACCGCGTCGAGCCCCTGGCGCAGGCGGCTGCCCATCTTGTGGGCGTTGGCCTGGAGGTCGTGCGAGAGCAGGTAGTGGATGGTGGCCAGCGCGGCGCGGCTGGCCAGCGGGTTGCCGCCGAAGGTGGAGATCGAATTGGCGGTGACTGCGTCCATCAGGTCGCCGCGCGCCACCACGCCGCCGATGGCCAGGCCGTTGCCGACTCCCTTGGCGAAGGTCATCGCGTCCGGGGTGACGCCGTGCGCCTGGATGCCCCAGAAGTGCTCTCCCGTGCGCCCCCAGCCGGTCTGCACCTCGTCGGAGACGAACAGGATGCCGTACTCGTCCAGCACCTCCTTCATGGCGCCGAAGAGCCCGTCCGGCGGCGTGGCGAAGCCGCCGACCCCCTGTATCGGCTCGGCGATCATGCAGGCCACGTCGCCCGCAGTGGTGGTCGCGATCACGTCGCGCAGGTCGTCGGCGCACGCCCGGATGTAGTCCGCATCGGACAGATCCCGGAACGGGCTGCGGTACCGGTACCCGCCGTGCACGTAACTGACGTTGACCGGGGTGAGGCTGGAGGCGGACCAGCCCCGGTTGCCGGTCACGCCCATGGCCGCATAGGAGCGGCCGTGGTAGCTGTTGCGCAGGGCCAGCACCTGGTTGGAGCGGCGCGCGGTGGTGGCGAGCAGCAGGGCGGCCTCGTTCGCCTCGGTGCCCGAATTGGTGAGGAACACCTTGGCGCCGGGAATGCCAGACAGACCGGCGATCCGCTCGGCCAGCTCGACCATGGGCTCGATTAGGTACAGGGTCGAGGTGTGCACCATGCGGCCGGCCTGCTCACGGACGGCCTCGACCACCTCCGGCACGTTGTAGCCGATCATCGTGGTCAGGATGCCGGCGAAGAAGTCCAGGTAGCGCCTGCCCTCGGCGTCGACGACCCGGCAGCCCCGCCCGTCGACCAGTGAGATCGGTTCGTCGTAATAGAGCGCGATCCAGGACGGCAGCACCGCCCGGTGCCGCGCGAGCAGCTCAGCATGTGACATCGGGATCTCCCCGTTCCAGGTGACCTCTGTGGCCGATGGGTAAAGCTTGCTGGGCGTGGGCAACGACGGACAAGACCCAGGATGGCGACAAGGGATTCCGTCAGCAAGCGCCCACATTGGCGCGGAATCGGTCGCGGTCAGGCGAATTTCGATTGCATCGCGCGCGTGCGCGGTGCAGTATCGCTGGAGTATGCCACCGGTGCACCTCGACGAGGTCTCGCGCAAGATCATCGAGCAGCTCCAGCAGGACGGGCGCCGCTCCTACGCCGCGATCGCCAGAGTGGTCGGCCTGTCGGAGGCGGCCGTGCGCCAGCGGGTGCAGCACATGCTCGAGGCCGGTGTCATGCAGATCGTCGCGGTGACCGACCCGCTGCGGGTCGGCTTCCACCGGCAGGTGATGGTCGGCGTCAAGGTCGAGGGCGACGTGCGCCGGGTGGCGGACAAGCTGGCCGCCATCCCAGAGGCCGACTACGTGGTGCTGTGCGCGGGCTCCTTCGACCTGCTCGTCGAGCTCGTCTGCGAGGACGACGAGCACTTGCTGCGGCTGCTCAACGACACCGTCCGCACCATCCCGGGGGTGAGCGCCACCGAGTCCTTCGTCTACCTGCGGCTTGTGAAGGAAACCTACACGTGGGGCACGAGATGAGCACGACACCCAAGAGCCCGCCGTTCACCGGCACAGCGCCCGACCTGGCGCAGCAGTCCGCCCAGCGTCACCTGTGGATGCACTTCACCCGGATGTCGAGCTACGGGCCCGGCCACGAAGTGCCGGTGATCATGCGCGGGGACGGCGCCTACGTCTACGACCAGCACGGCAAGCGCTACCTCGACGGCCTGTCCGGGCTGTACGTGGTGCAGGTCGGCCACGGCCGTGGCGAGCTCGCCACGGCGGCCGCCAGGCAGGCCGCCGAGCTTGCCTACTTCCCGGTGTGGAGCTACGCGCACCCGCGCGCCATCGAGCTGGCGGAGCGCCTCGCCTCGCTGGCGCCGGGCGACCTGAACCGGGTGTTCTTCACCACCGGCGGCAGCGAGGCGGTGGAGAGCGCCTGGAAGCTGGCCAGGCAGTACTTCAGAGCCATCGGCCAGCCCGGGCGCTACAAGGTGCTCAGCCGGGAGATCGCCTACCACGGCACCACCATGGGCGCGCTGTCGATCACCGGCCTGGCGGCCATCAAGGGTCCGTTCGAGCCGCTCGTGCCCGGCTCGGTGCGGGTGGAGAACACCAACCACTACCGCTGCGAGCGCTGCGCTGACCTGCCGGACTGCACCCTGCACGCCGCCGACGACATCGAGCGGCGCATCCTCATGGAGGGCCCGGAGACGGTCGCGGCGGTGTTCCTGGAGCCGGTGCAGAACGCCGGCGGCTGCTTCCCGCCGCCGCCCGGGTACTTCCAGCGGGTCCGTGAGATCTGCGACCGCTACGGCGTGCTGCTCGTCTCGGACGACGTGATCTGCGCCTATGGCCGGCTCGGCTACTGGTTCGGCGCCGAGCGCTACCACTACCTGCCCGACATCATCACCATGGCCAAGGGCCTGACCAGCGGGTACTCACCGATGGGCGGGATGATCTGCCGGGACCGCCTGATGGAGCCGTTCCTCGAGGGCGCCAGCACCTTCCTGCACGGCATCACCTTCGCCGGCCACCCCGTCTCCGCCGCGGTCGCCATTGCCAACCTCGACCTCATCGAGCGCGAGGACATGCTGGGCAACGTGCGCGCCAGCGAGGCCGCCTTCCGCATCACCCTGGAGAAGCTGCTCGACCTGCCGATGGTCGGCGACGTCCGCGGCGCCGGCTACTTCTACGGGATCGAGCTGGTCAAGGACAAGGCGACCAAGGAGACCTTCGACGACGCCGAGAGCGAGCGGCTGCTGCGCGGCTTCCTGTCACCGCGGCTGTTCGAGGCGGGCCTGGTGTGCCGCACCGACGACCGCGGCGACCCGGTCATCCAGCTGGCCCCACCGCTGATCTGCGGGCAGGAGGAGTTCGACCAGATAGAGGCGGTCCTGCGCGACGTCCTCAGCGAAGCCTGGCGGCGGCTCTGAGAGCGGGGGGCGAGCCCGCGGCCCGCAGCACCGAGTCGATGAGCCCCGGGAAACGCTGATCGAGCTCGGCCCGGCGCAGCCGGAGGTACTTGCGGGTGCCCTCTTCGCGCTCGGCGATGACGCCGGCACAGGAGAGCGTCTTGAGGTGATGGCTGGTCGTGGACTTCCCGACCGGAACCTCGATCTGACCGCAGAACAGCTCGCCGGCGTCGCCGCAGCCGGCGAGCTGGCGCACGATCTCGAGCCGGACGGGATCGGACAGCGCGTGCAGCACGGTCACGACATCGATCCCGTCCAGATCCGGCGAATCGCCGGAGTCGGCCGGCTGGGGTCTGGGCTGCTTCATTGTTTGACACTCATCGAACATCTATGTACGGTACTCATCGAACGATAGCTCAACGGCGAGGCGGCCGCCAGCGCTCCTCGTCTTCCGGAGTCAGTCCCTCCCCAGACAGGACAGGAGCTGTTCGTGTCAATCGTGTCCACACCGCGGTCACCCTCTCTGGACCTGGACGCCGGCGCCGGGCGGCTGAGCAGGCGCGCCTGGGGCGCGCTGCTGGTGCTGTGCGGCGCGCTGTTCCTGGACGCCCTCGACGTTTCGATGATCGGCGTCGCACTGCCCTCGATCCGCGCCGACCTGCACATGTCCACCAGCTCACTGCAGTGGGTCGTCAGCGCGTACGTGCTCGGCTACGGCGGCTTCCTGCTGCTGGGCGGCCGGGCGGCCGACCTGCTCGGCCGCCGCCGCATGTTCCTGGTCTCCCTGGCGGTGTTCATCGTCGCCTCCGCCCTCGGCGGGCTGGCCAACGACGGGCTGCTGCTGATCGCCACCCGCTTCGTCAAGGGCGTCAGCGCCGCGTTCACCGCCCCCGCCGGCCTGTCCATCATCACCACCAGCTTCGCGGAGGGTCCTGCCCGCAACAAGGCGATCTCCGTCTACACGGCCACCGGGGCGGCCGGGTTCTCCCTCGGGCTGGTCTTCAGCGGCCTGCTCACCCAGGTCGGCTGGCGCTGGGTGTTCTTCCTGCCGGTGGTAGTGGCGCTGGTGACCCTGGCGGCTGCGGTCCGCCTGGTCCCGGACACTGGCCGTCCGGAGCGGCGCTCGACGCGGCTCGCACCGCTGGTGTCGCGCTTCGGCGTCACCCGGCTGATCCTGGTGGGGCTCGGCTCGACTGTGGTCGCCTACGCGCTGTTCCTGCCGGTCGGGCTGGACTCGAGCTACCCGCGGGCGATGCTGCCGACCTTCCTGCTGGCCGGTCTGGGCTTCGCGCTGGCCTACGGGCCGCTCAACATCGCCGCCACCAATGGCATCGCGGCGGAGGAGCAGGGGCTGGCCGGGGGTCTGCTGAACACCTCGTTCCAGTTCGGTGGCGCCTTGGTCCTTGCGGTCGTCACCGCCGTCAACAACGCCAACGCCGGGCCCGGCGGCACGCCGCAGGCGGTGCTCAACGGCTTCCACGCCGCCTGGGTCGTTTCGCTGGTCGCGGCCATCCTGGGCGCGGGCACGATGGCACTCGGCCTGCGCTCCCCCCGCACCCATACCGAGCCCGGCGCCGAGCCCGCCACCGAGGTCGAGGCCGAGGTCTCCGCCGAGGCCGCGGTGGGCGCGGTCCCCGCCGCCTGCTCCGCCGCCTGCTCCGCCGCCTGCTCCGCATCGCCGCTCAGGGGAGGCGATTGACCGCCAGCTCTCCCCGCGCCCGAGCGGTCACCGTTTCCAGTGGCCCGTCTTGTCGAGATTGCTGTAGCTGGCGGTGACGTACTCGATGAGGCGGGCCCTGCCGAGCTTGCGAGCGAGGCGCGCCTCCTCGTCGACCGCGGGCGTCTCGCGGTCGTCGGGGGCGCGGACGCAGTGCTCCTGCTCATGGGCCAGCAGCACCGCCGTGACCTCGGTCACGGACAGGCTCCAGCTCCTGGTGTTCTCCTCGACGCCGGCCATGTCGATCAGGATCTCGCAGGCGACGGTGTCGCCGCGCTCCTCGGTGGTGACCGCCTCGCCGGTGCGGTCGCTGCGGCAGGAGCGGCAGACGGTGATCCGCAGTGGGTCGACCTGGTTGAGCTTGCGCCTGCGGAGGTCGTCGCGGCGCTGGAAGGCCAGCTCGCCGTGGTCGCGGACGACGGCCAGCGCCTGCTCCACCGTCTGGCGGTCGCGCGGCCCGGCGTGGATCTGCGCGTAGAAACGGTCGAAGAGCCGGCTGTTGTGGAGCTTGCGGGCGAAGCGCTGCTCGGCGTCGACGGGGGAGGTGGTGCTGTGGTCGGTTTGCAGGCACAGCTCCTGCTCGTGCAGCACCGCCATCGCCACCAGATCGGGGACGGGAAGCTGCCAGCGGCGCGCCTGCTGCCGGATGAAGCCAGTGTTGAGGAGCGTGGCGCACTCGAGGAACCTGCCATTGAGCGTTTCGTAGCCGCCGTTGACCGTCAACGGGCCGCCTTTGCAGACGTCGCAGGCGCTCAGCGACAGCGCCGCGACCTGGTTCAGGTGGCGACGCGTGATCTCGGCCTGCCGCTGAGCGGCCAGCTCTCCGTGGCGACGCAGCAGAGCGGCGGCCTGCTCCAAGAGCACACGGTCCCGCCTGGTGGCGTTGATCGAGATGAACGGCGGCGGCTGGAGCACGGGCTGCTTGGGCGACGGGGTGACGATCACGGCGGCGGCTGCCGCCGCCCCGGGCTTCGTCGGCTTGGACGGCGGACTTGGCGGCACCCACAGGCTCCAGGCGGTCACAGCCCTCGCCGCGGCGAGCAGCAGCGCGGCGGACGGCGCCGGGGGCCACACCGCGGCGAGCCGGCCGAGCCGGGTGTCTGGTGCCGGCCGGCGCCGCAGCGACAGCGCGCCTGCGATGGCCAGCAGCAGCAACGCCGCCGCCGCGAACAGCAGGGTCAGCTCGCGCGGATCGCCGATCAGGCCGGCCTGGCTGGCGAGGTCGTGCACGGCGGCGTCCAGCTCGGCAGCTGAGCGGGCCTGGGCGGCGCGGCCGCCGGTCGGGCCGGCGATGCTCGACAGCTGGGCCGGGTCGGGCGGGACCGGGACCCGGACGAGCTGGCCGCTCTGCTCGTCGGGGATCTCCACGGTCCCGTCGGGCCTGCCGACGGCGACGGCGAGGATACGCACGTGCAGCGCCTGCGCCTTCCGCGCCGCCTCCGCCGGGTTGCTGCCTTGCGTGTTCGTGCCGTCGGATACCAGCAGCACGGTGGCCGGGAGCGCCGGCCGCGCGGCCTGGACTTCGGCCAGCGCGAGCTTGAGCGCGTCGCCGATCGCGGTGGGGCCGTCGGCCGACAGCGAGAGAATCTTCCCGCGGGCGGCGTCACGGTCGCTGGTGGGTCGGGTGAGGTTGGTGGCGCTGCCAGAGAACGACACCGCCCCCACCCGGACGCGCGGGGGGAGCTGGTCGAGCAGACGCAGGAGCGACCCCTGGATCGCGGAGAGCCGGGTGGGGATCACGTCGGTGGCCTGCGTGCTGCCCGAGACGTCCACGACCAGCTCGAGGATCTCTTTCCTCCCGGCCGTCCGGTCACCGAGGGACGGCTGTGACGCGGCCAGCACGACGCCCGCCACGGCCAGCCACACGCAAGCCCCTGCCACGCGCCGCCGCCAGCCGGCCCCCCACCGTGCAATCTCCAACCCGACCTCCTGGTGAAAGGGGGAATATCTTGCCACAGCAAGACGAACAAAGCGTTTGGCCACTCTCGACCGAACTCAGCAAATCTCTGATAATCGAATCAAGCGGGAGCCTGAAAGGACAAGCCATGGCGGGTGGGCGGGCGCCGCGGACGGCGGCCGCGATTCTGGCCGCTGGGCTGCTGCTGGCCGCGTGCGGTGGGGTCGCCAGGGACGCCTCGTCCGGGGACGCCCCTGCCGCGGGTCAGCGGGGAGCCTCACCGGAGTCGTACCGGTTGGCGCTGGTGAGCGCCACCAAACCGGTGAGCGCGGCGCTGGCCGGCATCGCCGGCGCCAAGGCGCTCGAGGCGCTGTCCCAGCGGCTCGTCCAGGCGGAGCAGGCGGCCGGCCAGGCGGCAGACCAGCTCGAGCAGGTCACGCCGCCCCAGGACGTGCGCGCCGAGCACGCCGACCTGGTGCAGGCCTTCAGGCAGCTCAACGCCGACCTGGGCAGCCTGCGCGATGCCGCCGAGGGGCGTGCGCTGTGCGCCTCCTCCGCGGTCATGGCCCGGCTGGGCACCACCGACGGTCCGGCCGCCGTGCGCGACGCCAGCGAGGCCCTGGCCGCCAAGGGCGGCGCGCGGGGCTACCAGGTCGACCTCACGTTCCCGGCAACCCCGAAGGAGCAGAACCGGCGCCTGCCCAACGGCCAGTTCGTGCGCCCGGGCAGCCGCACGGGCAGGGGCGAGCTGACCATTGACAACAGCGGCGACCGCGATTACGTGATCACACTCGCGCTGGGCAAGCGACCGGCGTTGTCGGTGTACGTGCGCAAGGGCTCCAAGGACAAGGTGACCGGCATCCGGGACGGCACCTACCAGATCTTCTCCACCACCGGCGTCGATTGGGACCCCAAATCCCGGGCGTTCACCCGCGACTGCACCTTCGAGCGCTTCGAGGACAGCTTCAAGTTCGCCACGACCCAGACCGCGACCCGGACCGAGTGGACCACTTGGGAGATCACTCTCGAGCCCGTCGCCGGCGGCAACGCTCAGACGCGCGAAGTCGACCCAAGCGACTTCCCCGTCGCATAGAATTTAGCGTCGTGGCCGTTGCACCGCCCAGCCCCGCAGGGCCGGTACCACCGGCTGGCTCAGCCGCCAGGGCGCGTACCGGCGGCGAATTGCGCGCCGCCGCCAGAAACGTTCGATCTGGAGGGCGAGTCGCGGCCGACGATCTCTTGTGGCCATGCGGACATTGGCAAGGAGCCTCCTCCCAGCAGGAGCATAGGCCATCCAGAGTCCCGGCCTCCCCGCCCGCCAGCGGTGGTCCGCGCCGCCGGCCCGTTACCCTCAGAAGAGCGTGGGCACCTCGGACTCGATGCCGCGCAGCCCGTCGAAGTCGACCTGCACGCAGTCGATCCCGCGAGCGGCCGCCAGCACCTTGGCCTGCGGCGCGAACGATAGCGCGGCGAACACGCCCCGCACGCCCTCCAGGCCGAGCCGCAGTCGCTCCAGGTAGCGCGTCAGCTGCTCTACCCCGTCGATCTCGCCGCGCCGCTTGATCTCGACCGCCACGTAGCCGCCGCCCTCGTCGCGGCAGAGCAGGTCCACAGGACCGATGTCCGTTGGATACTCTCTTCTCAACAGGGTGAGACCCGGGCGGATGACCTGGCACCGCTCGGCGAGCAGCGCTTGGAGCTGCTTCTCGACCCCGTCCTTGACCAGGCCCGGGTCGACCCCGAGCTGGTGGGAGGAGTCGTGGAGGACCTCCTCGACCGTGATGGTCATGGTCTCGCCCGTACGGTTAGAGATCCGCCAGACGTCCCCCTCGACCGCCAGCGTGCACGGCGCCGACATCCAGTTGAGGGGCTTGTAGCCGCCGCCGTCGGCGTGGACCAGCACTGACCCGTCCGCCTTTACCACGAGCAGGCGCACCGCGCTGGGCAGGTGCGTGGAGAGCCGGCCGGCATAGTCGACGCTGCATCGGGCGATCACCAGGCGCATGGACAGTGATGCTATCGAGGCGCTCCTGTCCCATTCCAGTCGGTCGGCGCCCTCTGTGCGGTAAACAAGCTGATCGTGCGTCATCTGTTCACCGCGGGGTATCCGATGACGCAGAACCAGCGGTAGGGCCGGTGAATTCGAGAACGACAAGCTGATCGGACCACCCAGGGAGGCGCCAGACGAGCAGATCGACGAGGTCACCGCGGTCATGCAAGGACCGGCCATTCACCTGGGCAGATCCAGCGGGGAGGGGACGTACGTGCCGTACATCAGGGTTGGCGAGGAGAACTCGGGATCCATCGACCTGCACTACGAAGACCACGGCTCGGGACCGGCGGTGGTCCTGATCCACGGCTATCCCCTCAGCGGCCGTGCGTGGGACAAGCAGGTCCCGGTCCTGCTGGAAGCCGGCTGCCGCGTGATCACCTACGACCGGCGCGGGTTCGGCAAGTCCAGCCAGCCGGCGTCCGGCTACGACTACGACACCTTCGCCGCTGACCTCAATACCCTGATGGACCGGCTCGACCTGCGCGAGGCCACGCTGGTCGGGCACTCGATGGGAACCGGCGAGGTAACCCGCTACCTGAGCGTCTATGGGTCCGGGCGGGTCAGCAAGGGCGTGCTGGTGTCGCCGATCCCGCCGTTTTTGCTGCAGACCGACGACAACCCGGAAGGCCTGCCCGGCAGTATGTTTGAAGGGTTCATGCAGGCCGCCAAGGCAGATACTCCGGCGTGGATGAAGGGCTTCCTGGACAACTTCTACAACATGGACGTGCTCGGCGGCACCCTGGTCAGCGACCAGGCATTCCAGGCCAGCTGGAATATGGCCACCGTCGCGTCGGCCATCGCGGCGGTGGCGTGCATCCCGACGTGGGAGACCGATTTCCGCGACGACCTGCCCAGGATCGGCGTGCCAGTGCTGATCGTGCAGGGCGACGCCGACCGGATCCTGCCCTTTGTCAATACCGGGCAGCGCCTGCCAGGCTTGATCAAGGACAGCGATCTCGTCGTCATCGAAGGCGGCCCGCACGCCATCGCCTGGACCCACACTGACCAGGTCAACCAGGCCCTCCTCGGCTTCCTCCGATAGCAGACAGCCCGCCGGTGTCGCGCCCCGGGGTCCCGCCGGGGTGTCCTGCCGGCGTCCTGCCGGGGTCCCGCTGGGGTCCCGCCGGCGTCCTGCCGGTGTCCGGCGACTCCGCCAACGGCGCGGGGCACCGGCTGCGCGGAGGCCGTTCCAATATTTGTTCCGAAAGGGGCTTCACGGTAACGTCACCGCCCATGCGGTCGCGGGGACGTTCCGAGCCGAGTCTGAATGCGCTATCGTCTTGAGCGATCCGCTAATCGGCTTAATCATTCTTGCGGCGATTCGGTATTAATCGCAGCGCTGAGGCCGTTGCGAAGTGCGCGACGTGAACGGTCGACCGATGGTCTTTCCTTTCCCACTGTCTGGGCGGTAAGTTCTCGCCAGAGCATTGTTGCCGCCCCCAGCGCGCATCTGTGCAATCGTATGTATGTAAATGAGGACCGGTGGCGGGACGCCGGTTCCATCGTCTTCGAGAGCGACCATGGCACAGCTCAGCAGGGAAGCCCAGAACGTCAACTGGCTCGTTTCGAACTTCGCCCGCCGGGTTCCCGGCATCGCCCACGCGATCGTGGTCTCTTCCGATGGCCTGCTCATGGCGGTTTCCGAGCGTCTGGACCGGGCGCGGGCCGACCAGCTCGCGGCGGTCGCCTCGGGCCTTTCCAGCCTCACCCAGGGAGCGTCGCGCTGCTTTGCCGGCGGCACGGTCAGCCAGACGGTCGTCGAGATGGAGATGGGCCTCCTGCTGGTCATGCAGATCGGCGACGGCTCGGCACTCGCGGTACTGGCCGCGCCGAGCTCGGACATCGGCCTGGTCGGGTACGAAATGGCCCTCCTGGTCGCCCAGTGTGGTGAGATCCTGACCCCCGCGCTGCGCGCTGAGCTCCAGTCTGCGCTGCCCAGATAGGGCGGAGGGCCGGGCGATGGAGAGCGACGAATCGAGCGATCCGACCAGGCTGGTCCGGCCGTACGCCACGACGGGCGGGGGTGCGCACGCTGACCTCGCCCCGGAGGAGCTCGAGGTGGAGGCGCTGGTCTCCACTACCAGCGTGGGTGAGGGCTCGGTGCCGACCCTGGTCCCCGAGCAGCAGTCGATCGTGCTGCTGTGCCGGGAGATGCTCTCGATCGCCGAGGTGTCCGCGCATCTCGACGTGCCCTTGGGCGTCGCCCGGGCGCTCGTCGGGAACATGGCCGCGGAGGGTCTGGTCATCCTCTATCGCCCGGCCGGTCTGGGTCTGCGGCCCGACCTGTCCCTCCTCGAGCGCGTCCTGTACGGCCTGCGCGCCATGTAGCGGTTGGCGAAAGCTCCGCCGGGGCCCGCCTACCGGGAACCGGGACGCTGGCTCCCGCCTCCCCCGGGCTCTCCCCGGGCTCCCCCGGGCTCCCGCCGTGCTGACGCCTCGGGGTCAGCCGGCCAGGCCGAGCAGGCGGCGGGCATTGCCCTCGTAGACCTTGTGGCGCTCGGAGTCGCTGAGCTCCATCGCCTCCAGCGCGGCGATCGCGCCGCGAACGTAGCCGGGGCCGCCGGCCATGTCGAAGGGCATGTCGGTGCCGAACAGGAGGCGGTCGGGCCCGAAGAAGCCCAGCCCGCACTCGACCGTGTGGGTCGCCCCAGACAGCGCGGTGTCGGCGTGGAAGCGCCTGAGCTGGTCGATCAGGACCGCGTGGCGGGCAGCAGGATCGCTGACGCCGGCGAGGTCCAGCCCCATCGGCTCGGAGAGGTCCATGCCCTTGCCGATGCGCTCGGCGAAATGGGGGATCATCCCGCCGGCGTGGTGGGTGAGGATCTTGAGGCCGGGATGGCGCTGGAAGACGCCCGCCAGCGCCATGCGGCACATGAACACGGTGGTCTCGTACGGCCAGCCGAAAGCCATCCACATGCCGTGGCGCGACTGCTGCTCCGTGGGGTAGTCGGCGATCTGCGCGGTGCGGAACGGGTGGACCCAGACAGTCCGGTCGAGCGCAGCGAGCCTTGCGAAGAACGGCTCGAAGCGCGGCTCGTCGAGCGGCGCGCCGGCCACGTTGGTGTGGATCTGCACGCCCAGCGCGCCGAGCTGGCCTACGGCGCGGTCCACCTCCGCGAGAGCACCGTCCACGTCGGTAAGGGACACCGACGCGGCGAACCCGACGAAGCGGTCGGGGTGTCGCTGGCACAGCTCCGCCATGCAGTCGTTTGCGCACCTGGCGAGCACGGCCGATGCGACCGCGCCGCCGAGCAGGTCGAGCGGCGGCTGCGCCAGGGTCAGTACCTGGACGTAGTCGTCGAACTGATCCATGACGCGGAAGCGAGCGTCGAGATCGTGCAAGGGCACGAGCAGCTCGTGCTGGTCGAAGACCCGCGCGAGCGGGCCGCGCACACCGGACCGGGCTCGGTCGAGGTAGGGTCGGGGGAGAATATGGGGGAAGGCGTCGATCTTCACGCCGGCGCTCCTTCGGGTCGGCCTCTCCTCACGATTCCGGTTGGGCTGCCGGCTCGTCAAGGCGAGCTCGGCACAGCGACGAGCGCCAACGCGCCGGACGTGGCAGGATCGGACGGCGCTACCCAGACCCAGGAGGTCGAGATGCCTGCGCGCACGTTCGTGGTGGCGCGCAACCCCGAGCCGGGCTCGCGCCTGCCGTATCTGATCCGAGTGCCGTTGGCCGACGGCGATCTGGTGCTCAAGGCGCGGGAGCCGTGGCCGCGCACGGAGAAGGTCTACTGTCACCGCGCCGACGGCTGGCCGGACGTTCCGGACGTGCTCGAGGAGATCCCGGTTCGCTCCTGCATCCGCCGGGGGATCGCGGTCGACCTGGTCCTCGACCGTCCGAGGGAGCGCCGCTCGCAGCTGGTGTTCGCGACGGTGCGCGGGCGCGAGGCGATCTTCTGGCAGTCGCCCCGTACGGCCGCCAGCGCCCGCCCCGGCATTCGCATCCCCAGCCGGCGGGCGGCAGGGCAGGCGGGCCTGCACGTCCTGGTGGACACGCGGGAACGGTATCCCTACCGCTTCGGCCACCAGCAGGCGACGACGGAGCGGCGGGCGCTGCTCGCCGGGGACTACGCGGTCGAGCTCGACGGGGTGGCGGTCGCGGCGGTGGAGCGCAAGAGCCTCAAGGACCTGGCCGGCAGCCTGATCGACGGCGGCATCGCCTTCACCCTGGCCGATCTGGCCACGCTGGAGCGCGCGGCGGTGGTGGTCGAGGACCGCTACAGCTCCCTGTTCAAGCTGGAGCACGCGAGCCCCGGGTTCGTCGCCGACCTGCTGGCCGCCGTCCAGGTCCGCTACCCGCGGGTGCCGATCGTGTTCTGCGACACCCGTAAGCTCGCCGAGGAGTACACCTTCCGCCTCCTGGGCGCCGCCCTGGCCCACGCCCGCGCCGACCGCGACCACACCCTCTCGCCCTCCTGATCCGAGCAGCCCGGCCCTCGATGGGATCCTGGTGCCTTCAGGCATGCCGACTGTAACCGGCTCGCGAGTCCCGCGAAGATCGTCATCCACAGCAGGTCAGCGCCGTGCCGAAGCAGAACGCCCAGGTCAGCGCTTATCCTTGGATACTCGAGGCATTCAAGTGCCCCCACTGCCGCCCACTGCCGCCACGGAAGAGGGTGAGTCGCGCTGAGACCGGGGCGAGACCTGCTGGCCGGGCCGCGCGGCCGGCACGCCTTGGCGGGGGCGGTCTCCGCGGCCGTCGCGCTGGGCGCGACCGAGCTCGTCGCCGGTGTTCTGCGCGACACGCCGTCGCTGGTGCAGTCGGTCGCCAGCGTGGTCATCGACAGGGCTCCGATCGGGCTGGTGCGGGCGGCGATCGCCACCCTCGGCACGCGCGACAAGCCAGTGCTGGTCGCCGGGGTGGTGGCGCTGTCGCTCGTGTTTGGCGCTGGGCTCGCGCTGGCCGCCCGGCGTCGACGCTGGGTGGCCGTGGTGGGGCTGGGAGTCTTCGCGGCGCTCGGGGCTTGGGCGGGCGCTCGGCCGCCCGGGGTCGACCTCTGGCGTGCGGCGGTGGCAGCGCTGGCCGGCATGGCCGCCGGTGTCGCCGCCCTCGCCGCGCTGGTCTGGCGGTCGCCACGCGGAGCCGTAGGCGTGGCCGTGGCTCACGCTGTCGCCCGGGCGGAGGCCGCCATGCTCCGCGTCTCCTCTCCGCCGGGACCGCACACGCCTGGGCCCACCCGGGCGCCCGGGCCTACCTCACTGCCCGGGCCTACCTCACTGCCCGGGTCCACCCCCGCGCGACAGCCCGAGCCGGCGGTGGGCCTGCCCAACCGCCGGTCTTTCCTGCTCACGGCCGGGTCCCTGCTGGTGGTGGCCGCCGCGGCGGGCACAGGCGGGCGCCTGCTGCGGGGGCGCACACGCGTCGCCGCGCGCGAGGGCGTGGTGCTCCCGCCGCCGGCCCGGCCCGCCCCGACCATCCGAGGCGGCCTGGACGTGCCGGGTCTGTCGCCCTTCATCACGCCCAACGGGGACTTCTACCGGGTGGACGTGGCGACGACCCCGCCGGCAGTGGACCCCAGGCGCTGGAGCCTGAAGCTCAACGGCATGGTCGACCGGCCCTTCCAGCTCACCTACGACGAGCTGCTTGCCATGCCCATGGAGGAGCACGACATCACCCTGGTCTGCGTCTCCAACGAGGTCGGCGACCGGCTGAGCGGCAACGCGCGCTGGCGCGGCGTGCGCCTGGACGAGCTGCTGCGCCGCGCCGGGCCAAGGCCCCAGGCGACCCAGGTGGTGAGCCGTTCGGTTGACGGCTTCACCACCGGGTTCCCCACCAGGCTCGCCCTGGACGGCCGCCACGCCCTGGTGGCCGTCGGCATGAACGGCCAGCCGCTGCCGGACGAGCACGGCTTCCCGGCGCGTCTTGTCGTCCCCGGCCTCTACGGCTATGTGTCGGCGTGCAAATGGCTGAACGAGATCCACCTCACCCGCCTCGAGAGCTTCGACGCCTACTGGGTTGAGCGCGGCTGGGCCAAAGAGGGTCCGATGAAGACCATGGCGCGGATCGACACGCCCGCTCGGAACCGCGGGCTGCGAGGCGGGCGGGTGCCGGTGGCGGGCGTGGCGTGGGCGTCCCACGTCGGCATCTCCAAGGTCGAGGTGCAGGTCGACGCGGGTCCGTGGATGCCCGCCCGTCTCGGGCCGGGCGAGCTCGACAGCTGGAGACAGTGGGTCGTCGAGTGGGACGCCCCACCGGGGACGCACACGATCCGGGCGCGGGCGACCGACGGCCGCGGTCGTCTGCAGACCTCGAAGACGGCGCTCTCCTATCCGAGCGGCGCCACCGGCTGGCACACCATCGAGGTGACCGTCGCGCCGGGCCACTAAGCCGCCCGACCATTGACCCGGCCGGCGGCGACCGTTACGGTCCTGCAACAATCGCCCGGGAGCCACGGAGCCTCCCGGGTTCGGGGGCTCGGACGCGAGGCACGGCCGAGCGTCGGTCCCTCCGAACCAGGAGGCGGTGATCGAGGAGGCAGGTCGACACGTCTGGCGAGCGGCTGCTGCGTGGCCGCGCGAGCCACGGCTCCGGCCGGGACACGGTACCGGGCACGAGGCCGCCGCGCCTGAAGGACGTGGCCGCCGCCGCCGGCGTGCACCCCGCGACCGCCTCGCGCGCCCTCAGCGAGCACACCGTCGGCCTGCTGAGCCCGGAGACAGCCGAGCGCGTGCGGCAGGCCGCCGAGCGGCTCGGCTACCGGGTCAACCGGATGGCCAGGGCGCTCAAGACGCGGCGCTCCCTAGCCATCGGCATGCTCGTGCCTGACATCACCAACCCGCTGTTCCCGCCCATGGTCAAGGGCGCCGAGGACGCGCTGGCGAAGGCTGGCTACACGCTGGTGCTCGCCAACACCGACAATGACGAGGCCAAGGAACGCCTGCAGCTCGGCGGGATGCTGCAGAGCCAGGTCGACGGGCTGCTGATGGCCACGGCGCGGCGCCGCAGCACCACCATCGAGCAGCTCCGCTCCGGCCCAGTCCCGCTGGTGCTGGTGAACCGTACCATCGACCGCGGCGGGGTCTCCGCGGTAATTCCCGATGACCACGGCGGCATGCTGCTGGCCGTCGAGCACCTGCACCGGCTCGGCCACCGGCGCATCGGCCACATCGCCGGGCCACTGGACACCTCCACCGGGGCGCGCCGCGCCAAGGGGTTCAGCGACGCGATGCGCTCGCTCGGCCTGCCTGCCGGGCCGGTGGCCAGGGCGAAGCGCTTCAACGAGGAGGAGGGCAGGCGCGCCGCGACCGTCATGCTGGCCAAGCGCCCCCGGGTGACCGCGATCGTGGCCGCCAACGACCTGGTCGCCCTGGGCGTGCTCGATGCCGCCGCGGAAGCCGGTTTGCGCTGTCCGGACGATCTGTCGGTCATCGGCGTCAACGACGTCCCGCTCGCCGACCGCCTGCAGCCACCGCTCACCACCGTGCGCGTGGCCGAGTACGACCTTGGCCGCCAAGCCGCCCGCCTGCTGCTCACCCACATCGGCCATCCTGAGCGCCCGGCGGAGACCGTGGTGACCGCCCCGGAGCTGATCGTCCGCGGCAGCACCGCGGCGCCGGCCGCGCAGCGCTCGGCCCACTCCGGGTATTGACACGGGCTCGTTTGGTGGTAGGTTGCTGCAATCGTTTGCACTATATGTTCGCACTGCATGTGAATAGATACCGCTCCGCCCGAATTGACGGGCGCCTCCAGGTCCGGGTCGCCCCTGGCCGCAGAGGTCACGGGAGGTGGGAAGGCAATGACAGTGTTCCGGCGCTGGACGGCTGTTCCAGCGATCCTGCTCGTATTGCTGGCCGCAAGCTGCTCTTCGGGGGGATCGTCGGGCGGTGGAGGTGGCACCTCCAAGCCGATCGTGATCGGCGCCTCGCTGCCGCTCACGGGAGACTTCTCCCAGCCGGGAACGGCCTCTCAGAAGGGCTACACGATCTGGCAGGAGACGGTGAACGCCAAGGGCGGGGTGCTCGGCCGGCAGGTTCAGCTCAAAATCGTCGACGACGCCAGCAACCAGAACACCGTGGTCACCGACTACAACCGGCTGATCAGCCAGGACAAGGTGGACCTGCTGCTGGGCAGCTTCTCCTCGCTGCTGAACATCCCCGCCTCGGCGGTGGCGGAGCGCAACCAGCGGGTCTACGTCTGCCCCTCGTGCGGCTCCCCCGACATGTTCAACCGCGGCTTCAAGAACATCTTTTTCGCCCAGCCGGCGACCGCCGTCCATCAGGCCGACCTGTTTGCCCAGTGGGTGACGTCGCTCCCCGCCGACCAGCGCCCCAGGACCGCGGCCTACCCGGCGCAGGACGACCCCTTCGCCGCCCCCGTGATCGACGGCGTCCGCGAGAAGCTGGAGGCCGCCGGCATCAAGACCGTGTACAAGAACGTCTACCCGCCTGAGACCACCAACTTCGACTCCATCGCCAGCGCGGTGAAGGCGAGCAAGGCTGACCTGGTGGCTCACGGCGCGGTCTTCGAGGACGGCATCGGCCTGGTGCGCTCGTTCGTCAAGAACGGCTACAACCCCAAGATTCTCTTCCAGACCTCCGCACCCTCCAACGGCGACCAGTACTCCAAGGGCGTCGGCGTCACCAACACCGAGGGCGTCTTCTACGCGGTGAGCTGGAGCCCCGACTCCAAGTACCCGCTGAATCAGGAGTTCGTCCAGGCCTACCAGAAGAAGTACGGCGGCGTGCCCGAGGAGGACGCGGCCGACGCCTTCGCCGCCGCGCAGGTGCTGCAGAAGGCCGTCGAGACGGTCGGCTCGGTGGACGACCAGACCAAGCTGTCGGACTGGCTGCATTCCAACAAGGTCGACACCATCCTCGGCCCGCTGTCGTGGGACCAGAAGGGCGCCCCGCAGCAGGCGTTCATCCTGGCACAGTGGCAGGGTGGCGCGTCCAAGATCGTGCTGCCGCAGGACCAGGCCAACACCGGCAAGATCGTGAACCCCAAGCCGGCCTGGCAGCAGGGATAGTGCATCGAGTGCCTCCCCTCCAAACGTTTGCCCGGTCGACGCCTCGCCAGGTGATACAAATGCGCACGATGGTAACCACGGGAGCCCGGCGCCGACCGGGCAATCGTCCTCCGGGGTCGGCACTAGAGCGCCGGTCAAGTAGCCGGTTTGGAGGTGATTTGGTGGCCACCGGGGGCGGCGCGCAGGGCCAGGAGCTGCACGCATGGTCTGACGCTGCATGCTGCGCCGCCTACTTGACCGGCGCTCTAGGGGCAGTGTGAGCGGAGCGTTACCGGCGGGCGCCGACCGTGGCGCCCGCCGCGGCGTCGGCGCGAGGCGCTGGCTGCGCCCGGCCGCGGTGACGCTCGGAGTCCTCCTGGCAGCGGTGCTGCCGCTGGCCTCGCCGGCTGACACCTACCGGCAGTCGGTAGCGATCCTCACGCTGCTGCTGGTGGTGACCGCGAGCGGCTGGAATATCATCTCCGGCTTCGCCGGGTACGTCTCGCTCGGGCAGAGCGCGTTCCTCGGCGTCGGCGCCTACACCGTCGGGATCATCTCCCTGCACACCCACGTCTCGCCGTTCGCGCTGGTGCCCCTGGGCGGCATCGCCGCCGTCGTCGTGTCGGCGGTGCTCGGTCTCGTGGCGATGCGCACCAGAGGCCACGCCTTCGTGATCATCACGATCGCGCTGCTGTTCCTCATGCAGACGCTCGCCCTCAACCTGGCGAGCATCACCGGCGGCTCGGCGGGCCTGACGCTGCCGCTGCCGACCTGGAGCCGGGACATCGGCGAGCTGCCCTTCTACTACGCGATGCTGATATTGGCGGTGCTGGCGGTGGCGCTCGGCGCCTGGGTGCGCCGGAGCAAGCTGGGTGCGGGACTGCTGGCCATCCGCGAGGACGAGGGCAAGGCGGCCGCGATCGGTATCCGCACCCCCGCCTACAAGCTGCTCGGCTTCATGGCGAGTGCGGTGCTGATCGGCGTCGCCGGCGGGGTCTACGGCTACTTCCTGACCTTCGTGGACCCGCGCGGCATGTTCGACATCCTGCTCAGCGTGCAGATCGTGCTGGCGGCGATGCTCGGCGGCCGCGGCACCGTGTGGGGCCCGGCGCTCGGCGCCGTGGTCATCCAGCCGCTCAGCGAGGTCGTCAACGTCCATTTCGGCACCCAGCAGGGGCTGCAGCTACTGGTGTTCGGCGTGCTGCTCGGTGCCGTCGTGGTCGTCCTGCCCAAAGGGATCATCCCTACGGTGCGGGAGGTCGTGCGGCGCTGGCGCGAGCGCGGCAAAGCGGCCCTGTTCATCGAGCAGCCGAGGGGACCGCTCGCCGCGCCCGCGGGCGCGGCGAGCGGTCCCGCGCCCGGAGCGGCCGAGGCCGGCTCGGCAGCCCAGCCAGTCGGGGAGGCCGCGGGCACACAGGCCAGGCAGCTCGCCGCGGTGGTCGCGGAACGGCTCGATCCGCCTTCGCAGCCAGCCGCGGGGGCGGAGGAGCAGGCGTCGCTGCTCGAGCTGGACGGGCTCAGCAAGCGCTTCGGTGGGCTGACCGCCCTCGACGGCTGCTCCTTCGCGGTGCGCGAGGGCAGCATCACCGGCCTGATCGGCCCCAACGGCTCCGGCAAGACGACCGTGTTCAACCTGGTGAGCGGCATGGTGCCCGGCGAGCGGGGCGAGGTGCGCTTCCAGGGGCGCCGTATCGACCAGCTCCCGTCATGGGACCGCCCCGCGCTGGGAATCGGTCGGACCTTCCAGATCACCCGGCTGTTCAGGCAGCTCACCGTGCTCGAGAACGTCGTCGCGCCGCTCAGGCGCTTCTCCTGGCGCCAGCTCGCCGCGGGTGGCAGCAGCGGCGCGGAGGCAGCGCGGGCCCAGGAGCTGCTCGACCTCGTCGGCCTCGGCGCCTTCACGGGCCAGCAGGCCGGCGCGCTCTCCTTCGGCCAGCAGAAGCTGGTCGAGCTGGCCCAGGTCCTCATGCTGGAGCCACGCCTGCTGCTGCTGGACGAGCCGGCCGGCGGCGTCAACCCGGCCCTGATCGAGCGGATCGCCGAGGTGATCCGCGAGCTGAACCGCTCGGGGATCACCTTCCTGGTGGTGGAGCACAACATGCCGCTGGTGCTCGAGCTGTGCGACCCGGTCGTGGTGCTCGCCGCCGGCCGCCCCATCGCGCAGGGCCCGCCGCGGGCCATCCAGCGCGACCCGCGGGTGCTCGGCGCCTACCTGGGCGGCGACGGGCAGCAGACCGAGCGCCTGCCGGAGGGGCCCGGGGAACCCCAAGGGCCGGAGGGGTCGGGGGAACCCCGAGGGCCGGAGGGGTCCGGGGAGCCCCGAGGGCCGGAGGGGTCCGGGGAACCCCGAGGGCCGGAGGGGTCGGGGGAACGCCGAGGGCCGGAGGGGTCCGGGGAACCCCGAGGGAGTGCCCCGGTGGATCACCCTCCGGTGGATCACCCTCCGGTGGGACGTGAGGTGTGATGGGCGGGCTGCTGAAGCTCGAGGGCGTGGTGGCCGGCTACGGCGGCAGCGACGTCCTGCAGGGTGTCGACCTGACCGTGGAGCCTGCCTCGGTCACCTGCATCATCGGCCCGAACGGCGCCGGCAAGTCGACCGTGCTGCGCACGGTCAGCGGCCTGCTACCGCCGCGCAAGGGCACGATCACGCTGGATGGGCGGGCGATCGGCCGCCTGGACGCCGCCGCGGTCCTGGAGGCCGGCGTGGTGCAGGTGCCCCAGCACGGTGGCCTCTTCCCGGGTCTGACCGTGCGCGACAACGTGATGATGGGGGCGTGGGTGCTGCGCCGTGACCGCGACCTGGTGCGGCGCCGCTACCAGCACGTGGCCGAGACCCTGCCGGCTGTGACCGAGTGGGCCGACCGCAAGGCCGGCAACCTTTCTGGCGGCCAGCGGCGGCTGGTCGAGTTCGCCCGCTCGCTGATGGTCGAGCCGGCGGTGGTGCTGCTCGACGAGCCCTCGCTGGGCCTGGACCCGGCGAGCCTGAAGCAGGTCTACGACCTCGTGAGGCTGCTGAACGAGCAGGGCGTCACCATCCTGCTGGTCGAGCAGAACGTGCGGGTCGGGCTGGGCGCGGCCACCTCGGCGGTAGTGCTGGAGAGCGGCCGGGTCCGCCTGGCCGGGCCGCCGCGGGAGATCCTGGACCATCCCGAGATGGCCGACCTCTACCTCGGGGGCACGATCAGCCGCGGCGCCAGGCCATGAGCGGCCCGGTCTGGGCGACCCTGGCCGGGGTCGGCTTCGGGCTGTTCCAGAGCCTCAACCGGCAGGCGATCCGGGGGATGGACGTATGGCAGTCCACCTTCCTGCAGCTGTCGGTGTCGACGGTCATCCTGCTGGCGGCCACACTGGCGACCGACGACGCCGACATGGTCTGGTCGGCGTCGCACGGCGCACTGGTGGCGTTCCTGGCCGCCGGGCTGGTGCACTTCTTCCTTGGCTGGACGCTGCTGAACGTCAGCCAGAAGCGCATCGGCGCTGCCCGCACGAGCCCGCTGCTGGCCGCCACACCGCTGTTCGGCACGATCCTCGCCGCGGTCACGCTAGGGGAGGTCCCCGGGGTGGTCACGGTCGCCGGGATGCTGCTCATTATGGCTGGGGTCTATGTCACGCTTGGCTCGGGAGGCGCGGGCCGGGCCGGCGGTGGGGCCCGCGCTGCCGGTGCAGACAGCGCGGGCGGCCCAGACAGCGCGGGCGGTGGGGGGCCGGGCGCTGCCAGGGCCTCGGGCCGCGGGAGCCGGGGGCGGATCGGTGGGAAGCTGGCGGGGTGGAGCGACTCGCTGCCGGGGCTCGGCACCGCCGCGTGCTGGGCCGTCAGCCCGCTGCTCATCCGCCAGGGTCTGAAGACGCTTCCGTCGCCGCTGGTCGGCGTCACGTTCAGCATGTTCGGCGCGACCCTGCCACAGGGACTCGTCGTGGCACTGCGGCGGCGGCGCGGCCTGAGCCGGCCGATGGCCTGGGAGGCGACCTCGACGAAGCTGGCCGCCGCCGTGCTGGTCGGGCTCTCCACCTGGAGCCGCTGGGTGGCGCTGGACCGCTCCCCGGTTGCGGTCGTGCTCGCCCTCGGCCTGCTGTCGGTGCCTACGGTGATGCTGGTCGCTCCACCGCTGGCCGGTCGCCACGAGGAGCTGGTGACCGCCCGGGTCTGGCTCGGGGCCGCCCTGGTCGTCGGCGGCTCCCTGCTGCTGGTGCTCCGCGCTTGACCAGTTCGCGGTGCGTCGAGACCTGTGCCTTGGGGCGGCGTGTGGCACCCAGCTTGCCGCGCCCAGGGCACCTTGCCTTGTGCGAGGCACCTGAGCTTGCCGCGTGGGATGCACGTTGCCGCGCTGCGGTCGGTCAGGCCACCCATATCGGACGCAGGAGCGACCATCCGCAAGGCAAGCTGCACCACGCGCGGCAACGTCAGGTGCCTAGGGGTGGGCCAAACACCCGAAAGGCCCCGCGTGGTCTGGCCTGCGGAGCCGGCCCTGACACCGACGGCCGCCATTGACAGCAACGGGCCGGGAAGATAGCTTGCTGCAAACGATTGCAGAAGCCACACAAGGCACAGAATGCCCACACTGACGCCAGATGGCGCTCACACTGACGCACAGCAATTCCCGCGATGCACAGGCGCACAGGTGCTGAGATGACCAACCTCGGATTCGTCGGACTCGGCGTGATGGGCGGCCGTGTCGCCAAGCGGCTGCTGGACGCCGGGCACCGGGTCACCGGCTACAACCGCACCAAGTCCAAGGCCGCGTGGCTGGCCGACGCCGGCTTGGTCCTCGCGGACACGCCACGCGAGGTGGCCGAGGCGTCGCGGATCACCTTCACGATGGTGAGCGACACCGCCGCGCTGCAGGCGGTGACCGACGGCCGCGACGGCGTTCTCGCCGGGCTCAGCCCCGGCAAGGTGTACGTGGACATGAGCACGGTCAGCCCGCGCGCCAGCAGGGAGCTGGCCGCCAGGGTGACCGACACCGGCGCCGCCATGCTGGACGCGCCGGTGTCCGGCAGCGTGACCACCCTCGAGCGCGGTCAGCTCTCGATCATGGTCGGCGGCGAGGCGGCCGTGCTCGAGCAGGTGCGCCCGGTGCTGGAGGCGATCGGCCCCAAGGTGATCCACGTCGGCGGCAACGGCCAGGCCACGCTGATGAAGGCGGCCATCAACCTCAACCTCGCCGTGCAGTTCACCGCCTTCAGCGAGGGGCTGCTCATCGCCGAGAAGGGCGGCATCCCGCGCGACATCGCGGTTGAGTCGATGCTCGCGAGCGTGATCGCTTCGCCCTCGCTCGTCTACCGGGCGCCGTTCGTGTTCGAGCTTCCTGAGCAGGCCTGGTTCGACGTCAGGATGATGCAGAAGGACCTGCAGCTCGCCCTCGAGACGGGGCGCGGGGCTGGCGTGCCCATGCCGACCACCGCGACCGTGAACGAGCTGCTGTCGGCCTGCCGCGGCCTCGGCATGGAGAAAGAGGACTTCGCCGCCCTGTACCACGCCCTCGCGCGGCTCTCCGGCCTCGACCGGTAGCCATGGCGCTCCATGAGGAGGCAGTCCTGACCGTGTGCCATCCAGACGCGCCGCTGACCCCCAGCTCCGTCCCTGACGCCCTCGAGGAGGTGCGTCTTCCGCTGGACACCGGCGAGGAGCTGCCGGCGCTGTACGCCCACCCAGACCGGGAGAGCCCTGGCGTGCTCGTCGTGGCGGACGTCTACGGCCGCGGCCCCTTCAACGAGGACCTGGCCGCGCGCCTGGCCGTGGCCGGGTTCCACGCGCTGCTGCCCGACAGCTTCTTCCGCCAGGGGCCGCTCGCCGAGCAGACCAGAGAGGCCGCCATCGCCCGCCGCCCACAGCTCGACGACCTGCGCGCGATCGCCGACTACAGCGCCGCGATCGACTGGCTGCGTGGGCGGGCAGGCGTGGTGGGCGCGCGCATCGGCACGATCGGCTTTTGCATGGGCGGGACCTTCGTGCTGAACCTGGCGGCTGAGCGTGACGACCTGGCCACGGTCTGCTACTACGGTTTCCCGCGGGCGCCGCGGACGAGCGCCAACCCGGCGCCGTCGCCGCTCGACCAGGTCGACGCCATCCACGAGGTGGAGGGCGCCGGCGACTGGCTGCCGCGCTACGCGGGCAACCTCGACATCATGACCTCGGCGGCGGTGCGGGAGGACCTGGTCCGCCCGATCATGGACCGGCCGCAGGTGATCGGCCGCGCCGGCCTCACCCTCGGCTACGCCGGGGTGTACTCGAGCTTCCTGCTGCACGCCGAGCGGGCCGCCGAGCGTTTCGGGGTCGAGGTGCGCGAGATCCTGCTGGAGTGCGGCCGGCTCCGTACCGTGGGCGGGCAGGAGGACATGATCCTGGACGTGGCGGCCGACCTCGCGCGGCGCTACTCCTCTTCCTCTTCCTCGAGCTCTCCCTCCTCGAGCGGCGGTAGCAGGAAGGTCTCGGCGTCGCACTCGGTGCAGCGCAGGTAGACGTTGCCCTGCCGCCCGGCCGTGGCGGAGAACTCCAGGTCGTTCTCTACCACGACGAGCTCGCTGCCGCACTCGTCGCAGGTGATCGTGAAGCCCGGATGGGTCGCCTCGATCGGCCCTCCCTCGACGATGTCCTCGTCGAGGGCCTCCTCGTCGTCCTCCCGCTCGTCGGTCGGATCGTAGTGGCGCTCAGACACGGCGCTGCACCGCCCTCGGTCGTTGTGGCATGACAGGCTCGGACCAGAACATACCCACCTGGGCCGTGCGGCGCTCGCTTGCGGACGAAACGCGCCTCACGGGCCCTGGAGGAGCTGGCGCAGGCGCTCGACCTGCTGGGAGGAGAGGGTGGCCTGGCCGGAGGCCGTGACCCTGGCGCCGGGCCCCGCCTCGACCCCGGCGGCGGCCAGCACCTCGCGGACCCCCGCCACCAGCTGGTCGCGGCTGCTGCGCGCCTGCACGGCCTCGGTCTCGGCCCGGTCGGCTCTGCTCTCACCGGGGATGCTGCCGAAGTAGTAACCGAGGACGACGCCGACCAGGCCGCTCAGGAATATAAGCGTGTCCTTGACGGCCCCGCGGCCCTCCCCGCCGTGCACCCAGAACACGCCGGCCACCGCGATGCCCAAGGTGGTCAGGACGATGACGACCCCTAGGGCGGCGCTGACCACCTCCTTGCCCATGGCGGTCCGCTGCTGCCAGACGGCGATCCGGTCGACGATCCGCTGCGACGGCTTCCGCTCGCTCACGCTCTCGTCCGCGGCCGGCTGCCCGACCTCCTCGAACTCGGCCATCGTTAACCCCTTTGTCCAGCGATGTCCGGTCACGCTGGAGCGCCGGTCGAGCATCGGTGACGCGCCTGGTTCTCCTGCGGTGACAGCGAGCGGTGACAGCGAGCGGTGACAGCGAGCGGTGACAGCGAGCGGTGACGGCGCGCACCGCGGTGCTCGACCGGCGCTCCAAGGCCAGCTCACACGATAGCCGATTGGTTGGCGTGGCGATCGTCACCAGAAGGCTGTGAATGGCGAGCACGCCGCAGCGCACCGCCACACCCCTGGAGCGATTGACCCTAGACGCCCCCAGGAGGTCACCGGGACCTTCCCCGGGTAGCAGGTGAAGCGGCAAACGCGCCGGCGGCGGTGCTCACGCACCCGCAGGGATCCGGGCGAGCTACCCAACGGGGGGGCTCGGGGCCGGAGGGGTCCGGGGAACCCCTGGGGAGTGCCCCGGTGGGTCGGGCCCCGGTGGGTCGGGCCCCGGTGGGTCGGGCCCCGGTGGGTCGGGCCCCGGTGGGTCGGGCCCCGGTGGGATCGCCCCGGCTCGGGCTCCCTCCCGAATGGGATCAGCCGCGGGCACGGTGATGCGGAAGGTCGAGCCGCCGTCGAGGTTGCGCTCGACCTTTATGGCGCCGTCCATGGCGTCCAGCAGCATGCGCACGGTCCACAAGCCGACGCCGAGCCCGCTGGCCGACGGGCCGGGCCGGCCGAAGCGGTCGAACAGGTGCTCCATCTTCTCGTCCGGGATGCCGGGACCGGAGTCGGCCACCGCCACCTCGACCATGGCCGGGATCATGGCCGGCACCGCGCTGGCGACCACGCCGACCGGGGTGTCGGGCGGCGAATACTGCAACGCGTTCCGGACCACATTGGTGAGCACCTGACCGAGCCTGTCCGGGTCGGTCCAGGCCACCAGCTCCGGCGCGGCCGTCACCTTGACCCGCTCCGACCCGAGGTGGTCGAGGTCGGCCACGACCGCGGCGATCGACTGCGCCACCTCTACCCTCCTGAGGTTGACGCTGATGCCGCCGTGACCCTCGTCGGCCACCACCATGAGGTCCTCGACCAGGCGGCCGAGCCGCCTGGTCTGGCGGGTGCAGGCGACCAGCAGCTCGAGCTCGGCCGGGCCGACGTGCTCGGGCCGGAGCAGCCGCTCCAGGGTGGCAAGCGAGCCGAGCAGGCCCGTGACCGGGGTGCGCAGCTCGTGCGCGGCCATGGTCACGAACCGCTGCTGACGCTCGTTGAGGCGCTCCAGGGTGACGCGCGCCTCCTCGGCCGCCTTGCGCGTCTCGCGCTCCTGACTCAGCGCCTCGACCAGCCGTCCGAGCACCGGCCGGGTCACCGGGCCAGCGATCCGCCCTTGGCCGGCGGCCGCGTCGATGATCGCCTCGGCCAGGTCCGTGGCGCGCGTCCCCTTGAGCAGGTAGCCGCGCGCGCCGGCCATCAGCGCCTCGATCACCAGCGACTCGTCGCCGTAGGCCGACAGCACCAGCACGGCCGTGTCGGGCTGGCGCGCGGTGACCAGCCGGGTCGCCTGGATGCCGTCCATGCGCGGCATGCGCAGGTCCATGATCACCACGCTCGGCCGCTCGCGCTCCACCAGACCGACCGCCTCCAGGCCGTCGCCGGCGAGCCCGACGATCTGGATGCCGCTGAGCTGGCCGAGCGCGCTGGCCAGGCTCTGCCGCACTTCGAGAGCGTCGTCGACGACGACAACCCGCACCGGCGCCCCGGGCCTGCCGGCGGCCTCGGGCCTGCCGGCCTCCGCGGGCCGTCCCAGGCGCTCGGTCGAGCTCACGCCAGCACCCGCTGGTAGGGGACGCGGGCCAGCACGACGGTGCCATAGCCCGGGGCGGAGATCAGCCGGTAGGAGCCGCCGGCCAGCTCGACCCGCTCGCGCATGCCGGCGAGGCCGTAGTGGCCGCGGTTGGTGAGCTCGCCGGCGGTGAGCGCGTCGAAGCCGATCCCGTCGTCGCTGACCCGCGTCTCCACCTCTCCTTCATCGGCGCGCAGGTACACGGTGACGCGGCTGGCGCCGGAGTGCTTGGCCACGTTGGTGAGCGCCTCCTGGACCACGCGGTACAGGACTGTCTCGCGGTCGGGGTCCAGGCGCACGTCCCTGGTGCCCATGAGCGTGCAGGCGATGCCGGTCTGGCGCTGGAACGCGTCGATCAGGTCGCGCAGGGCCAGGACCAGGCCGCGCTGGTCGAGCACGGGCGGCCGCAGCGCGCTCATCAGGCGCCGCAGCTCGTCGATCTCGATGGCCAGCACATGGTGGGCGGTGCCGAGCATGTCGAGCCCGTGCGGAAGATTGCCGACCTCGAGCGCAATGCGCGCCTCGTCCAGGCCGTAGCCGAGCGCGGTGAGCCGCTGGATCGGGCCGTCGTGCAGCTCGGCGGCGAGCCGGCTGCGCTCCTCCTCGGCGCTGCGCATGGTGCGGTCGAGCAGTTTGCGCCGGTCGCCTTCGAGCCGCTCCAGCTCGGTCACGGCGGCGCGCAGCTTCTCGCCCTGCCCGCGCAGCCGGACGGTGCCGTCGTCCAGCTCCCACAGCAGGTCGGCCATGCGCACCACCAGCAGCAGGAACAGCACCACCCAGGCGGCCGCGATCGCCTGCGCGTCGATCGGGTCGTCGCTCAGGTCCTGGAGCACCAGCACCGCCGGCGCGAGCAGCGAGAGCGCGGCGAGCATCCCGAGCCGGCGCAGGCGTTTGCGAGGGCTCGGCTGCTCCGCCGCGTACGCGGGCTCGGTCAGCGTCCGCATCGTGGGGTGCAGCGCCGCCGCGCCCAGCAGCAGCTGGCTCAGGAGACAGCCGGCCTGGACGAGCTTCCCGGTGACCGGCGCCGGCGGCCAGGTGCCGACCACCTGCAGCATGCAGTAGACGCTTTCGGCGATCAGACACGTGGCGAGCGCGCCGGCCAGCAGGTAAAAAGCCTGCTTGCGGGCGCCCGCGCTCACCAGCAGGCGCACGCCCACCACCAGCAGCAGCAGGTCCATGATCGGATAGCCGAGCAGCGTCAGCCGCCGGGCCAGCGAAAGGCTCTGGCTCTGCACCGCGGGGTCGATCAGGAACGCCCAGTAGACCACGCCGACGCTGGTGGCCACGATCAGGGCGTCGATCAGGCCGGCGCGGTCGCTGCCCGGAGTGCGCCGGCGGACCATCAGCAACAGCGCCGCGAGCAGCAGCGGGTCGCGGACCACGACATTCACGACGTCGGCCACCGGCGGCAGCGCTCCGGGCCCGAGGACGGTGGAGAGACCCCAGCGGGCGAGCTGCGAGAGCACCACGACGACCTGTGCGGCGGCCAGCAGCCGCCAGGGCCTGGAGTCCCGCGGGCGGTACATGCGCAAGCCGACCAGCAGCGCCGCCACGGCCGAGGCGCTCACCAGGCTGTAGGGCACGATCATGGGCACCGAGAGCGGCAACGGCCCGGCCGGCCCGACCAGCAGGCACAGCAGCACGGCGGCGGCCCCTACCGCGAGATAGCGGGCCCACAGGGGGTTCTCCCGCTCCTGGCTGCGCGGCGGGGCCGGGAGGTAGCCCGCGGGGACGGCGTCCGGCATAGGGGGTTCCTTCCGTTCTGGCCGAACGAGGCGGTGTGGCTCTAGCAAGCGAAGCTCGTAGAGCACCACAGGAATGCTCCAAGAGTCGCATTCTGGTGGCGCATTGCCTCGCTGGCAAGCCTCCGGACCCGGGACCGGCGGCCCGCCCGCCCCTGGCCCGAGGGCCGCTATCGGGGGCTGATCGGGCTCATTCGGCCGCGGGTCTCCTTCGCAGCGCGGCTTCGGCCCGCACCTCGGCCAGGGCCGTCTCCAGCCGCTCGGACGGGCTCAGCTGGTGCAGGCCGCACTCGCGGTCCTCGCCCGCCTCCCACCACCAGCGCCTGGCGCGCTGGCCCTCGCCCGGGCGCGGCGCGCGCGTGCAGGGAGCGCAGCCGATGCTGGTGTATCCCTGCTCGTAGAGCGGATGGAGCGGCAGGTAGCTGGCGCCGGCGTAGTCGAGTGCCTGGGGGAGCGAGCTCCCCCCACATGGATCGGGGCTGTGGGGGAGTGGGCTGCGCACTGGGCTCTGCAGACCGGCTGTCGCACGCACGGCGGTTGCCGCCAAGACTGCTCCTCTCCTCGGGGGGGGTCGGTTGCCAGCGAGCTGGCCCGACGGTCGAGGGGGAGTCTCTGCGCGCTAGGTTGCGCCTGGTGACCGCCGGGCCCACCGACAGGCGCAGCGCACCACGCGCCCGTAGTCCAGGGCGCGGTTCCGGGTGAGCAGCACGACGACCATCTCAAGTACCGTGCCGGACCGGCCCGCCGGCTGTCAACGCGCCGCCCGCCGAGTCGGACCCCTCTGGCTGCTCCCGGAACCAGGAGAGCGTCTCGGCCAGCGCCGCCACCTTGCCGACGACCAGGGTCGCCGGCGGGCCGATGCGGGCCTTTGCGGCGAGCTCCGGCAGCTCGGCGAGCGTCCCGCGCACCGAGCGCTGGCGCGCGGTGGCGGCCCACTGCACCACCACGGCGGGCTCGCCGGCCGGCCGCCCGGCGCGGACCAGCGCCTCGCACACCGCCTCGAGCCGCTCGGCCGCCATCAGCACCACCAGGGTGTCCGCGGCTCCAGCGACCCGGCTGAGCTCGGCCGTCCTGCCCCCGGCGAGGCTCGCGGTCACCACCGCGAAGCTGGCCGCCAGCTCGCGCTGCGTCAGCGGCACGCCCGCGTAGGCGGGAGCGGCCAGCGCCGCGCTCACCCCGGGGACGACCTCGAATGGCACGCCCGCCAGGGCGCAGGCCAGCGCCTCCTCGCCGCCGCGGCCGAATACGAAGGGGTCGCCGCCCTTGAGCCGCACCACCGTCCTGCCCGCCAAGGCGCGCTCGACCAGCAGGCGGTTGATCGCCTCCTGGTCGAGGCGGGGCTGGCCGGGCGCCTTGCCGGCGTCGACCAGCTCGGCCCCGGCTGGCGCCAGGTCGAGCAGCTCCGGTGGGGCGAGCCGGTCGTAGACGACCACCTCCGCGCGCCGCAGCACCTCGGCGCCGCGGAGCGTCAGCAGGCCCGGGTCCCCGGGACCGGCCCCCACCAGGTAGACAGTCCCGCTCACGAGCGTCTCTCCGCCCCCTCCGCCCCGACCAGGCGGGCCAGCAGCCGTTCGCGGGCCTCCTCGCCACGGCCGTCGCGCACCAGTGCCTCGAGCTCGTCCAGCTCTAGGGCCTGGCGCCAGCGCCGCGAGCGCTCGCCAAGATCCGGCAGCAGCGGCAGCGTCTGCTCACGCACCTCGCCGAGCAGCGCGACCAGCTCCTCCCACTCCGGGCCGAAGCGCTCCTCGAGCAGGCGGCGCATGCCGCTGGCCAGCGCCGGGGAGCGGCCGCCGGTTGACACCGCGATCACCATGTCGCCGCGCCGGACCACGGCCGGGGCGGCGAAGTCGCAGCGATCCGGGTCGTCGATGACGTTGAGGAGCACGCCGCGGGCCCGTGCCGCGGCGAACACCGCCTGGCGCACCGCCGGGTCGCGCGAGCCGGCCACGCAGAGGAAGGCGCCGTCCAGGTCGGCGGGAACGAAGCCGCGGCGCAGCACGGTGACGCGCTCGTCCTGTTCGAGGCGCTCCAGCGCCGCGACGGGCCCCTCGGCGACAGCGGTGAGCACAGCACCCGCGGCGAGGAGGGCGCCGGCCTTGCCCTGCGCCACCGCGTCGTCGCCGACCACGACGGCGCGGCGGCCGTCGAGGTCGAGGCTGACGGGGTACGAGAAGCGTGTGGCCACGACGCGCATCGTACGTGAGCCCTGCCGGCGGCGCTCACGGGCCGCTGGAGCGCCGGTCAAGTATGCGGCAGCGCATGCAGCACCGAGCTGTGCGTGCGGCCTGGACCTTGCGCGCCGCCCCCGGCGACCAGGCAATCCGCTCGATACGGGATACTTGACCGGCGCTCCAAGGGTCACCCGGCGGGGGTGGATCCCTCGCGGGATCCTTCGGGACAGGAGCCTTAGGTGCCGGCTAGGTGCCGGCTAGGTATCGGCGTTATCGACCCCGGCTGGGTCCAGCTTGAGCTGCTTGCGCACCTGCTCGGGTGAGCGCCCTCTGACCAGGACGAGCTTGTCGCGGCCGCGCCGCCCCGCGGTGATCTCCAGATCGCCGGGGCGCAGCCCCAGCACGCCCGCCAGGTGGGCGAGGATCGCGGCATTGGCCCTGCCCTGGGCGGGCGGCGCGGCGACACGCAGCCGGAGTGCCTGCCCGATCACTCCGGTCAGCTCGGTTCGCCGCGCGCCCGCCACCACCCGAAGCCGCACCAAGGTGCCCTCCGGGTGGGCCCGCATCGGGCCGTCTTCCACCGTTCCCCGCGTGCCGCTCATGGCGCCCCGCTGACGAAACTGGCCCATGCCTGCTCGGCGACGTCGTCGTCGGCCTTCTCGTGCTCCGGGCAGTCGAGCCGGAGCTGGGCGTCCCCGAACGGGGCGTCCACGAGCGCGCAGTGGTGCGGCGCAATGGTGGACACGTGCGCGTTGGGCCGAAAGAAAGTGCAGGAGACGCACATTCTGCTCACCGGGATGCGCCCGCGAAGCTGGAGCGACCGCACCATTTTGATGAGCGCCCGGTACAGGGTTGCCTGCTCCTCGGCCGTGAGCGCGCCCACCGCCTCGAGCAGGACGTCCGGCCAGCCGGCAGCGGCCTGCGCCTCGGACTGGCCGAGGGCGGTCAGGAAGACCACCACGGCGCGGGCGTCGCTCGGGTCCCGCTGCCTGCTCACCAGCCGCTTGCGCTCGAGCGCGGCCACGCTGTCGCTGACGGTGGACGGCGCGACCGCGAGCCGCTCGGCCAGCTCGGAGACCCGCAGGCCGGCGCCCCCGGCCGCGTGCAGCAGCGCCAGAAGCTGGCCCTGGGTGGGGTTGAGGCCGCGGCGGCCCGACTGCGCCCAGGCATAGTGGCGCATGGCGATGCCGACCTTCGCCAGCCCGGTCGTGACCTTGACCGGCAGCAGCTCCGCCGTGTCCGGAAAGACAGCCACGTGTCAAGCGCCCTCTGCTCTTCGGCCTCTTGCGTAGGAGTCCTGAATTTAGGAGTCCCGACTATATGTCCGAAGCGAGCCAAGGTCCAGTCAGCACCGGCCCACCTGAGCTGGACGTCAGCCGGCCGGCGCGGCGTATAGTGCCTGCCCAGGGAAATCGAGTTCCGCGCAGACTGCCTTGGTGACGATCGCGCTGGCGGGGGACACCATGCTCGGCCGTGGGGTCGCCGAGCTCCTGGCCAGGTCGCCCAGGGCGCCGCTGCTCGCCCCCGAGGTCGCCGAGCTGACGCGCGGGGCCGACCTGTTCGTCTGCAACCTCGAGTGCTGCATTTCGGACCGGGGCAGCCCATGGCCGGCGCCGGGCAAGCCGTTCCATTTCCGCGCACCGCCGCTGGCCGCGCAGCGCTTGGCCGAGGTGGGCGTGGACTGCGTCACCATGGCCAACAACCACGCGCTGGACTTCGGCCCGGAGGCGCTGCTCGACACGCTGGACCATTTGGCGGCCGCTGGGATCCGGGCGGTCGGCGCCGGCGCCGACGTCGACCGGGCGCGCGGTCCCGCCGTGCTGGTGGCGGGAGATCTCAAGCTCGGCGTGGTCGGGGTGACGGATCATCCCGAGGACTTCGCCGCGGGACCGGACCGGCCCGGCGTCGCGCTCGCGCCGCTGCGCGCCGGCGTGCCGGCCTGGCTGGCCGACACCGTCCGCAGCCTGGCCCAGCGGGCCGACGCCGTGCTGGTCACGCCGCACTGGGGGCCCAACATGACCACCGAGCCGGTGCCGCACGTTCGCCGCGCGGCGCCGCTGCTGCTGGAGGCCGGCGCGACGCTTGTCGCTGGCCACTCCGCCCACCTCTTCCACGGGGTGGGCGGTCCAGTGCTGTACGACCTTGGCGACTTCCTCGACGACTACGCGGTCGACTCCAGGCTCCGCAACGACCTTGGCCTGCTGTTCCTGGTGCGCCTCGACGCGCGCGGCCCGATCGAGCTGGAAGCGGTCCCGCTGGAGCTGGACTACTGCCATACGCGCTTGGCGGCAGGCGCGGACGCGGCCTGGATCGCGCGGCGTTTCCGCGCCGCCTGCGCCGCGCTCGGCACCGAGGTCGCCGAGACGGCCGGCCGCCTGCTGGTCAGCTGGCGCTGAAGGCCGGTCAGCCAGTGGAGCCGGCGGCGGTCCACAGAAAGACCCCTCGGTCCCGGGGAAGTGGATCGAGGGGCCTCCTTCTGGACTCAGGGTCGTATGGGAAGTTTATCCTCGAAAGCCACCGCCGTGCAGGGGGCAATTCCACTCCAAAGAGGCGGCGCCAGCAGAGGCGGCGCCAGCAGAGGCGGCGCCAGCAGGCCCGGGGAAGGAGCTGCTCCAGGGAGGTGGGGCTATCCCCATCCGTGAAGGGCTGGGTAGCCCGATGGGCGAGGGGCCGGGCTGGCTCTACGATGCCCGTACGGCAGGATCCGCCGACCGAGCCGACCAGAGGGGCTATGCGATGGCAGGCAGCACCACCGCCCGTGCGGTGAGGCCGTCCCGCCGCGGCCTGCGCCTGCTCCTCGGCCTGTTCGCGCTGCTGTTGGTCGCGTCTGCTGTCTGGGTGGGGGTGGGGTTCCTCACGCTGACCAGCAGCCGGGACCACCGGAGTTTCCCGGTGGCCGGCGACCGCCTCGTGATCGACGCCGAGGGGAGCACGGTACGGCTCGGCGCCGGCCGGCCAGGCGTGGTCGAGGTCGACCGCCGCCTCAGGAACGACTCGTTGCGCAAGCCCAGGCCCGTCGAGCGCCTCCAGGGCCAGACCCTCGTCCTGCGGGACGGCTGCCCGCGCGCTGGCGTTATGATCTTCTGCGACGGGCGCTTCGACCTGCGGCTCCCCCCGGACCTGGACCTCACGGTCGTCAACCACACCGGCGGCGTGCACACCAGTGGGCTGCCGGGGCCGCTGGCCCTGCGGGCCAGCGACGCCGGGATCACCGTTGACGGCGCCACCGGGCTGCTGCGCCTGCACACCAGCGACGCCGCTATCACCGCCGTCAACCTGCGCTCCACCGACGTCCAGGCCAGCACCAGCAACGGCGGCGTAACGCTGGGCTTTGTGGTCGCGCCGGAGCGGGTCGATGCCTGCACCTCCAACGCGGGTGTCCACGTCAGCGTGCCGGCCAACAGCGGCCCATACGCCGTCCAGCAGCACACGAGCAACGGCAGGACCGGCATCGGCGTGAAGACCGACCCGAACGCCACCCGCAAGCTCATCCTGCGCACCAGCAACGGCGACGTCGTGGTCGAGCCCGCCGGGCGCTGAGCCGCCTGCGCTCGAGCGCCGTCCCGCCAGGCGAGCGCTTCAGCCTCGCAGGTAGGTGAGCACGGCCAGCACGCGGCGGTGGTCGCCTGGCGTGTCGGGCAGCCCGAGCTTGGCGAAGATGCTGCTGATGTGCTTCTCGACCGCGCCCTCGGTGACCACCAGCTGGGCCGCGATGGCGGCGTTGCTGCGGCCCTCGGCCATCAGCCCCAGCACCTCCCGCTCGCGCCGGCTGAGCGCGTCCAGCGGACTGCCACGCCGACGGCGGCCCAGCAGCTGCGCGACGACCTCCGGGTCCAGCGCGGTGCCGCCACCGGCGACCCGCCGGACCGCGGCGAGGAACTCCGACACCTCCGCGACCCGGTCTTTGAGCAGGTAGCCGACACCCTCAGCGCTGTCGCCGATGAGCTCCAGCGCGTAGTTCTCCTCCACGTACTGGGAGAGCACCAGGATGCGGGTCCGCGGGACGAGGCGACGGACCTCCAGGGCGGCGCGCAGGCCCTCGTCGGTGTGGGTCGGGGGCATGCGCACGTCGACGATGGCGATGTCGGGCCGCAACGCGGCGGCCGCGGCGACCAGGCCTGGGCCGTCACCGACGGCACCGACCACCTCGAAGCCGCCGTCGACCAGCAGTCGCTCCAGCCCGGCGCGCAGCAGCACCGAGTCCTCGGCGATCACGATCCGCATGGCAGCTCCGCCCGCACCACGGTGGGCCCACCCTTGGGGCTGGCAACCACCAGGCGGCCGTCGACCGAGGCCACCCGGTCGGCCAGACCGGCCAGTCCGCTGCCGCCGGCCAGATCGGCGCCGCCTACGCCATCGTCACGGACCTCCACCACCAGCCGACCGCCCTCGCTGGCGATGCGGACCTCCGCGCGGGTGGCGGCGGCATGCTTGGCCACGTTGGCAAGCGCCTCGGCGACCACGAAGTAGGCGGTCGACTCGGTCGCGGCCGGAGGCCGCCCGCGAAGGTCGACGTCGACCTCGACCGGCACCGGCGAGCGGGCGGCCAGGGCGGAGACGGCCGCGTCCAGGCCGCGGTCAGTGAGCACGGCCGGGTGGATGCCGCGGGCAAGGTCGCGTAGCTCAGCCAGGGCGCGCTTGGCCTCGTCGTGGGCCTCGTCGAGCAGGGTCCTGGCCGCCTCCGGGTCGCCCGCGAACTTCTCCTTGGCCATGCCGAGGCCCATCGCCAGCGCGACCAGCCGCTGCTGCGCACCGTCATGGAGGTCGCGCTCGATGCGGCGCCGCTCGGCCGCGGCCACGTCCACCGCCATGACCCGCCTGGCGCGCTGCTCCTCCACGCCGGCGACCAGCTCGGCCCGGCTGGTGGGGCCGAGCAGGCCGGCGGCGATCCGGCCGTGCAGGAACGCCATGCCACGGACCAGGTGCGCGGCGCCGAGGCACAGCAGCAGGCCGACCAGCGCCACGGCCAGCGCCTTGGGCAGCGTGTCGACCAGGTTCAGCCCCGCGCCGCTCTGGAGCATCCCAGCGCCTGCCGGCACCAGCCGGTACCACAGCGGCGCCAGCAGCAGGGCCAGCGGCACCCCCCAAGCGGTCAGGACGAGAGCGAGCCAGAGCGTCCCGAGCGGCAGCAGGAGGACCAGGTAGGCGAGGTCGCGCCAGGTGGTCGGGTCGGTGAGCCGCGCTCTGAACCGGACCAGCACCGAGCCGGCCGGCGCTGGCTGGTACGGGTCTGGAATGTCGATCCCGAGCGCGCCGCGCAGCAGGGCGCGCTCCGCGCGGGCACCCGCCCGCCACAGGACCGCGGCGAAAAACAGGATCGGCAGGCCAACCCAGATGATCGCCGTGGCAACCCCGACGGTCAGGCCGATAACCGCAATCGTGAACCAGAACGCGCCGAGCGGGAACGTCGCCAGCAGGTAGCCGGTGGCCACCCAGGTGTCCCAGGCGACCACCGCCCCCAGCGTGTGCGCGAGCCGGCGCAGCCACCGGCTCCCGCGCGGCCCCGCAACCTCCATGCTTCCTCTTCCGGTCGAGGATCGGTACCCACAGCTTCGCCCGATCGTCCCCCAGCCCCAATGGGGCAGGCTGGCCACTCCCCGGTAGGGCTAGCTCCACCGCCAGGGTCGATCGGGGTGCCCCGCCTACCCGAGGCGCTCGAAGACGGTCGCGTTGGCCATGCCGCCGCCCTCGCACATCGTCTGCAGGCCGTAGCGGGCGCCGCGCCGCTCCAGCTCGTGGAGCAGGGTGGTGGTCAGCTTGGCTCCCGAGGCCCCGAGCGGGTGGCCGAGGGAGATGGCGCCGCCGTTGACATTGGTGCGGTCCAGGTCCGCGCCGGTCTCCCGCTGCCAGGCGAGCACGACCGGGGCGAATGCCTCGTTGATCTCGAACAGATCGATGTCGTCCATGGTGAGACTGGCGTTCTTCAGGACCCGCTGCGTGGCCGGTATTGGTGCGTTGAGCATCATCACCGGGTCGGCGCCCGCCAGCGCCATGGCGTGCACCCGCGCCCGCGGTCGCAGGCCGAGACGACGCACGGCGGCCTCGGAGGCGACCAGCAGGGCGGCGGCGCCGTCCGAGATCTGGCTCGAGGTCGCCGCGGTGATGCGCCCGCCGGGCCGCAGCGGCTGCAGCGCGGCCATCTTCTCCATCGACACGTCGGGCCGGAAGCCCTCGTCGCGGGTGACCCCCCCATAGGGCACCACCTCGCGGTCGAAGCGGCCCTCCGCCCAGGCCCGCGCCGCGCGGGCATGGCTGGCGAAGGCCAGCTCCTCCATGGCCAGCCGGCTGAGGTCCCAGTGCTCGGCCATCAGCTCCGCCCCGCGGAACTGGCTGATCTCCTGGTCCCCGTAGCGCGCCAGCCAGCCCTGGCCGCCATATGGGCTGCCGTAGCCCGCCTGCACCCCGGCCAGGGCGCCAGCGCCGATCGGCACCAGGCTCATGACCTCGACGCCGCCAGCGACCACCAGGTCGTAGGCCCCCGCCAGCACGCCCTGGGCGGCGAAGTGCACGGCCTGCTGCGAGGAGCCGCACTGGCGGTCGACGGTGGTGCCCGGCACCTCTTCGGGCAGACCGGCCGACAGCCACGCGTTGCGCGCGACGTTGAAGCTCTGCGCCCCCACCTGGTCGACGCAGCCGAGGATGACGTCATCGACCGCGCCCGGGTCCACCGCGCTGCGCTCCATCAGTGCGTTCAGCGCGTGCGCCGCCAGGTCCACCGGGTGCGCCTTGGCGAGCCCGCCGCCGCGCCGCCCGATCGGTGTGCGCACCGCCTCGACGATGTAGACCTCGGCCATCGATCGCTCCTTGTGCTCCAGCCAAGGGCAACCGCCCGGATGCCCCGCGTTGCCATGGTGTAACGAATCGTACGGTACCTCGCCCCGGCCGTAAGGGCAGCACCCTCGTCCCACCCGTTGCTGTAAGATTCCGGCCCGATGGACGAGGGGGGATGGGGCGTGGACCGGTCGCCTGGCATCGATGAGGTGCCGCCGGCGAGCAGCGCCCAGACGGACGGGGACGAGGGGTTCCCTGCGCGCGTGACCGCGCTAGACCGGCGAGCCTTCGCCGAGGAGGTCTTCGACCGGCACGCCGAGGAGATCTACCGGTACGTCCTGGCCTGGACCGGCGATTCGACCGTCGCCTACGACCTCACCGCGCAGGTGCTGCGTGGCGCGGTCGTCCGCGTGGAGCAGCTCGCCGAGCCCGAGACGGATCTCGAGGCGCGCCTGATCGCGCTGGCCCGCGAGGCGGTGGCGAGGCGGTCGGAGGCCCCGGAGAGCAGCGCCGCCACCCGCAACGCCGGTGCGTTCGCGGCGTCCGAGCCGGTGCCGCTCCTGCTCGCCGCGGTCGCGAATCTCGACGACACCCGCCGGGAGGTCGTGATCCTGCGCCAGCTGCTCGGCCGGTCGGCCGAGGACGCCGCCCGCCTGCTGGCCTTCGACCCGCCAGTGGTCGATGAGCTGGAGCGGGACGCCTGCGCGAGCGTGTGGCGGCGGGTCAACCGCGCGCCGCAGACGAAGTCGGTGACGACCTGGGAGGCGCTCAACGTCGGCGCCGCGCTGCGACAGGGCGCGCCGACCTGGCTGGCGCCACCCGACAGGGCGGTCATCGGCCGCCTGCGCGAGCAGCTTCTCGGTGACCTGGATCCGGACCGCGAGCGAGCAGCGACGGCGCTGGCGGGGGGGCGGCGGCGCCTACTGTCGGATCTGGCCGACTTTGCCATGCGGCGCCGCTGGCTGCTCGCCGGCGGTGTGGTCTCGGCCACCGCCGGCATCGTGATCGCGCTGGCGATGGGCGGGCCACCGGGCCGGTCCTCGTCCTGCGGCCCGCCCACGTGCCTGGTGTCCACCACCGCCGGAGGCGTGGCGGACACCGCGGCGTCGGTGCCGCCCCCGCAGGCGGAGCAGCCAGGCGCACTGCCCAGCTCCAGCACCCGGACAGGCGTCAGCTCGGGGCTCCCGACGCTCACCAGCGGCGGGAGCGTGACGAGCGGCCCGGTCGCGACGACCACGACCCCGGGCGGCACCAAGCCGGCGCCCTCGACCACCAGGCCGCGCCAGGCCACCACGACGACCAAGCCCGCGCCCTCGACCACCACAGCCCCAACCACGACCCAGCCCCCCATCACGACCGCGCCTCCCACCACCATCACCACTAGCGGCACACCGTAAGGCTTCGTGACCAGACCGTGTCGTTACGCCTCGCCGGGTCGTGACCTTCCGCCGCGATGCTTGGGCTCTCGTATTGCTTCGGTGCGACGAGGGGGAGACCGATGACACTGAACCTGATCGCGTGGTTGCGGGAACGGAAACTGGAGCGCGGATCGCAGGACACCTTCGGATCCGCCGCCGACGAGGAGCTGTACGCCCTGCTCGACGAGGCCTCCAAGGTCTCGGCGGGCTGAGGGCCACCAGACGCGCCTCCCAACAGCGCCCCGGCGACCGCCCCAATCTCGGCCGCCGGGGCGCACTCTATGCTGAGCGGCATGCCGAGCGGCGCAGGCGGAGTGGAGGTGCGGTCGGTGGACACCGTGCTCGGGATCAACTGCTTCAGCCACGACACGTCGGCCTGTCTGCTGCAGGATGGTCGGATCGTCGCCTTCGCGGAGGAGGAGCGCTTCAACCGCGAGCGCCACACCAAGCGCTTCCCGGACGGCGCCATCGCCTACTGCCTGCGGCAGGCCGGCACCAGACCGGACGAGGTCGGCGTGGTCGCGTTCGCGCACCGGCCCGGGCTGGACCTCGCCCGCGGGGCGCTGGACGCGCTGCGCCGCGGCTCGCCCAAGCGCCTGGCGGTGCAGGCGTACGTGGACGCCAACCTGGCCCGCAAGGAGCTGGCCTTCCGCCGGCACTGGGGCTACCGGGGCAGGATCGCCCACGTCGGCCACCACGACGCGCACGCGGCCAGCGCCTTCTTCGCCAGCCCCTTCGACCAGGCCGCCGTGCTCACCCTGGACCGTGGCGGCGACTTCCTCTCGACCACCCTGCAGCACGGCCGCGACAACGCGCTGCGCCCCCTCGCCGCGGTGCGCAACCCCGACTCGCTCGGCGAGATCTACTCCGCGCTCACCTGGTACCTGGGCTTCCAGCCGAACGCCGACGAGGGCAAGGTCATGGGGCTGGCGCCCTATGGCCGGGGCAAGCTGGTCGACGACCTGGCCGGCCTGGCGCGCCGCACGCCGGACGGCCTCTACCGGGTGAACCTGTCGTGGTTCGCCTACCAGCGCGAGGGCGGCTGGCTCTCCAGGCGCTTCCTCGAGCGCTACGGCCCGCCGCGGCCGCCGGAAAGCGAGATCAGCGAACTGCACGAGGACCTCGCGCACGCCGTGCAGGTCCTGATCGAAGAGGTCGCCCTGCACGTGGCCCGCTCGCTGCGGGCTCGCAGCGGCTCGCCCAACCTCTGCCTGGCCGGCGGGGTGGCGCTGAACTCGGTGATGAACACGCGCCTGCTGCAGGAGGCGGGCTTCGAGGAGGTCTTCATCCAGCCGGCCGCCTCGGACGCGGGCAACGCGCTCGGCGCCGCCCTGTGGGTCTGGCACCAGCAGCTCGGCAGGCCACGCGGGGAGCCGATGGACCATCCCTTCTGGGGCCCGGAGTTCCCGGCCAGCGAGTGCGAGGAGGCCGTGCGCGGCCGCGGGCTGCTCGTCCGCGCGGTGGCCGACGCGCCCGCCGAGGCGGCCCGGCTGCTGGTGGACTCCAAGGTCGTCGGCTGGTACCGGGGCCGCGCCGAGGTGGGGCCGCGCGCGCTCGGGGCACGCTCGATCCTCGCCGACCCGCGTCGGCCGGACATGAAGGACATCGTCAACGCCCGGGTCAAGCGGCGTGAGGCCTTCCGGCCGTTCGCGCCGAGCGTACTGCACGAGCGCGGCCCGGAGTGGTTCGGCGGCTACTACCCCAATCCCTTCATGCTGCTAGTGCTGCCGGTGCGGCGGGACCGGCAGGAGGCCATCCCGGCGGTCACCCACGTGGACGGCAGCGCCCGCCTGCAGACCGTGACCGCTGCCTTCAACCCGCCCTTCCACCGGCTCATCAGCGAGTTCGAGCGGCGCACCGGCGTGCCGCTGGTGCTCAACACCAGTTTCAACCTCCGTGGCGAGCCGATCGTGCTGCGCCCGGCCGAGGCGGTCGAGGACTTCCTGCGCAGCGGCATGGACGCTCTGTTCCTCGGCGACCTGCTGATCGAGAAGGACCCGCAGGGGTAGGCGCTACGGTCAAGCGTCAAGACAGGCGCACGGCGGTGCAGATAACGTATCGCCCGGCTCGACCAGCGGGGCCTGCCGGCTGCCGGCCCGGGGAGGATGGTGAGATCGATTGGGGGAGATCGATTGGCGGTGTCCAGGGCGGTACGGCGGCTAACCCTGGCCAGGCCGGCGCTGGCGGACCGCTCAGCCGTAGCGCCACCGCGGCCACAGCCGGACCAGCGGCGCCGGTACGCGGTCGAGGGACTGGTGGCGCTCGGGCTGATGGTGCTGGCCGTCGCGATCCGCGATCCCCGCTATCTCATGACCCATTCCTTCTGGCTGGACGAGGGCTGGGTCGCCGACTCGGTCCGTGCCCCACTGCACCAGCTCAGGCTCCTTACCTCCTCGACACCGATCGGCTGGACCCTGCTGCTCCGTCTGGTCCCGCCGATCGGTGGCCCAGAGCGCTACCGCCTGCTGCCGCTGGCATTCGCCGCCCTGACCGCTCTGGCCGCCTGGCGGCTGGGCCGCATGCTGCGCCCGCCGCCGTGGTCCTGGCTGTTCGGCCTGCTCTGCGGGATCGCGGCGGCCGCCTCGCCGGCGGTCGTCGACCACGCCTGGCTCAAGCAGTACACGGCGGAGGCGTTCGTGGCCGTCGCCGTCGCGTTGCTCCTCGCCCGCGTCGAGCGAGCCTGGTCGTGGCGCTCCCTCGCCGCCTACGCCAGCGCCGGCGTCGCGGGCTTCCTGGTCAGCAACACGGCCCCGCTGGTCAGCGCGGCCGGGCTGGCAGGCCTCTGGCTGACCGCGCTGACCGCCCGGCGCTGGTCCCGCCTGCCAGCGCTGACGGCCACGACCGCCGCCCTTGGTCTGGCCGACGCGATCTTCTACCGGGCGCTGGTCGACAACGGCAACATCGCCGTGCTGCGCGACTACTGGAGGTTGTGGTACCTCCCGCTCGGCCACGGAGCCGGGCATGCCGCGCACCTTGGCTGGCAACGGCTCACCGCCGAGCTGGGCCGTCTCGGCTGGGGGCCGTGGTGGCTGGCGCTCGCGCTTGTCGTGGTCGGGCTGGTCACACTGTGGCGCGCCGGGCTTCGAGCCCTCGCGCTCACCCCACCCGTCATCGGCGCCGAGCTCCTGGTCCTAGGACTGACCAGGTCCTATCCCTTCATGGAGCCGCGGACCTCGAGCTTCTGGGCCGCCCTGCTCGCGGTCAGCGCCGCGATCGGCCTGGCATCGCTCGCCAGTCTGGCCCTGCGCCACCGGGCCACCGTCCCCGTGGCGGTGGTGGGCATGGTCGCGCTGGGCCTGCTGCTGGTCCCGGGCTGGATCCGCACCGGAGAGGGGCATATCCCGGGCGAGTCCGTCAAGGACCAGGTCGCCGGCGTCCTGGCCCACCGCCGGCCCGGCGACGCCGTCCTGGTCACCTTCACCGCCACCTTCTCCTTTGCCTACTACTGGCCCGACCGCCCAACCTTCGTGCCCACCGTCGCAAAGACCGCGGTCACCTTCATGCCCACCTTTCCAGACCACCCGGATCTCGTCCTGGTCCACCGTCCCGGGAACGCCCGCGCCCTGGTCGAGGGCCTCGACCAGAGCATGCGCCTGGGGCACGGCCGGGTCTGGGTGATCACAGGCTCCTCCGGTGAGCTGCCCGCCCTCCAGCGCGGCGCCCGGGGCGTGAGCTTCACCGCTCCGTTCGGAAGCGCAACCCTGGCGCTGGCCCGGCCACCGCACTCGCTATGAGGGCCGCACCGGCCCGCCCCCGGACCGGAGGCGGACCCGGGTGAGAATCCAGAGGGCCTGGACACCGTCGCGCCAGGTCAGCTTCTTGCCCTGCTCGCGTTGCCTGGCCTTGTAGGTGACCGGCACTTCGTAGGGCAGCTGGCGGCGCTTGAGCAACTTGCCGGTGACCTCCGCCTCCGTGCCGAAGCCGGCTGAGCGGATGTCC
>JBKPDO010000014.1:0-2425 GCA_046727955.1 bacterium
GGCGTTGCCGCTTGGGTGCTCAAGCCGCCACGACCGGCCGGAGCCACGGAACCCCTCTGCCCGCAGCAGCGGGCCAACCTGGTCGCGCAACAGCACCCAGAACAGGTGCCTGGCCTGCATGCGCCACCTCCCAAGTGGACCTCGCAGTCTTGCCAGCATCCCGCGCTACACCGTCTGGCGAAACCGCAATGCTCAGCGCAGCGACGGCGACATCGCGAACCGGGCAACGTTGCCTACTGCGGCACGCGCCGGCTAGGTACACCGTTCGATCAGGGCGAGCCTCTCCTCGAGAAGCTCATCAATGCGGTTTCGTACTTGCTCGTTCTCGGCCTCCCTGGCTCTACGGCTGTGCCAGGTGATGGGCTCGGCCAGGATCTCGACCAGCCTTGCCAGCTCGGCGTCAATCTCCGCCAGGGTTGACATGGTTCAACCCTCGGTGCCCGGATTGACAGGGCCATCGGTAGGAGCGTCTTGAGGACTCCCGGTACTCTCCGGGACAACCTCCTTCCCCGGGCGTCGAGCGAGTTCAGGGCGGTGGTCACCATGGGCAGCGGGACGGCCGAGAAGGCGCTGTCCTCCTCCCGGGGTATGCAGGAGGCCGTTCTTCAGGACCGTCACGAGGGCTCCGGTGCTCAGCAGCGTGATGGCGAGTTGCAGAGCAGTACAGAGTCCTCGCCGGAGGGGATCGCGGACCTTCATCGGGTCACGCTCGCAATCCGGATCATCTGCCAGGTGCCAGGGCCGACTACACCATCTGGGGTCGGACCCTTCCCGCGCTGGAAGGCCACACACACACACACACACAGGTCATCGCTGGCCAGACCGTAGATCCCGTCAACCTCGACCCTCCAGGCACGATACGCCCGGCTGGGGGCTGTTCGCCGTCGGCGGCCTGCTCGCGCTGGTGCTGCTCGCCCTCTACGTGCGCGTCACCCCGGCTTCAACCGCCACAAGCGCTAGCAACAGGACCTAAATTGAGCTTAGGCTTCCTGGGCATCATCGACCGCCCGGGGAGCCATCTGTCAGGCCAGGGCGATGGCGGGGCCTGACGCCGAGGAGGTCAGCGCGGGATGCTGAGCGCGTACGTGCTCATCCAGACCGAGGTCGGCAAGGTCGCCCATGTCGCCCAGGCGATCAGCGACCTGGATGGTGTGCAGTTGGCCGAGGACGTCGCCGGCCCCTACGACGTCATCGCCAGGGTGCAGGCGCCCGGTCTGGATCAGCTGGGCCGGCTGGTGGTCTCCCACATCCAGGTCGTGGACGGCGTCACCCGCACCCTGACCTGCACGGTGATCCATCGGTAGCCGCGTGATTCGCCGCGGCCGCCCCAGCTCGAGCTGCCGCCCAGCTGTGGCCGTGCAGGATGGAGGGCGCCGAAGATCCAGGAGCCGGGGCGGCGCGCGACCCGTAGGCCCTGATCTGCAGGCACTGCGAGCCCAAGGCCGCCAGCCCAAGACGGGCCGGTGGCGGCCTTGCCCGCGGCAGCGTGGACTCGTCGTAGGGCGGGGCTTGGGCGACGACAGCGCTGGTGTGGGCAGTCGCTGCGGCGTCGCTGCTGACGTGGTCGGCCGTGTCGGCCTGACAGCGGTGGTCGTATGCTCGCTTGGCTGGAGTGGCCCGCGACCGGCGACCGACGCGGCGTGGGGGAGCGGTGAACCATCGATGACCGAGGGCTATGACCCGCTGGCTGGCCGGGATGCCTTCGCCCACAGCCTGGGAGAGCTGCGCCCGGGCCTGCCGGATCCCGGGGACGTGTTCGCGACCCTGCAGCGCGTCATCGACGCCACCCGCGCGGTGGTCCAGGTGGACGGGGCGAGCCTGGCGCTGGAGCACGAGGACGGCTCGTTGCGCTGGGTGGTCACCGACGGCGCCGCCGGGCTGCTGGAGGGCGCCCAGCTCCCGGGCGGCCGAGGCCCGAGCCGAGCACGCCGGAGCACGCCGAGGCGGCGCTGGAGGCCGCCCAGGCTGAGGCCACCGAGACGGACGGTGCGACGGACGGGCCGCCCGCCAGCCCCAACGACCGGCAGGGCTGAGCCGCGCCGGCGGTTGCTTTGGCACGCGATCCAGGAGAACACGGCCAGCCGGGCCTGCTCGACGTTGGCCCGGCGGGCGTCGAGCTTGTCCTCACGTGGAGCGTCTGGCTCTGTTGAGCGGGATGAAGGCCCGACCTCCACAGCGTCAGCCTGGGCTCGCTTTGAGAAACGCGGCAACCGCGGCAACCGCGGCTGCTTGCACCTTTCGGGTCCCTGCCTTGCCTGGGGTGGGCGTCACCGGCGATCCTTGCACTGTTCCCTCGGAGTTCACCTTCGTGCCGCCAGGTCGGGATCACGCGTATGGCTGAGGCTGCGGAGCTTCCTGCTGGTCGGTTCGCCGCGCCTTCCTGGACGGCGGGCGCGGCTCGGTCCGACCCGGCGCCGCGGCCGCT
>JBKPDO010000015.1:0-6715 GCA_046727955.1 bacterium
ACCCTGCAGCGGGAGGTCGCGGCCTGGCAGGCGGCGCGCAACGCCGACGGTCGTGGGGTCAACTGGCGCTTCACGACCGAGGATGCCCGGATCAAGCTCAAGCACCTCTACCCTGCAATTCAGGACTGACGGGCTACTAGCCCGAAGTTCCCCCTGAGCACTCGGGTGCCGGTAGGAACGGAACAGAGAACCGGTCCTACTGTCACATCCGTTGACAGTCAGGGCTGAGACGGTCAGCCTGTACGACATGACTACATACGCCGTCGTGGCATGATCCGGCCATGCGGGGCAGACGTCGTATACAGCCGCCGCTTTCGCCGCTCCTGGCGCTGGTTGGGGCTGTCCTCGGCGTCGCGGTGGGGATCGCGATCAATCTGGCCACAGGCGGGTTCCACCCGGCCGCCTGGTTGGCCGTGGTCGTGCTCACTACCGCGTTCGGTGTTGTCGCCTGGCAGCAGGCCGTTCACGGGTCAGCGACGGACCCACGGTCGTTGCTGGGCTGGCTGGTGCATCCCCCGAGCACCGTCGAACTGGACCGCGCACGCGGGGAACTCCTTGGGAAGGCGCGGCGCAGGATCGATGAAACGCTGAACCGCTCCCTGCCCGAGGTGGTCCGCGTAGACCTGGGCCTGGCCGAACGCCCCGGCGCGGTGGAACACCCGGTTGGGGATGCTGCTACGCCAGCCAGATGAGCCGGATCGGCCGCTACCGCCGGGCACCACGGTCGGGAAGGTCGCTGAGCAGAACGACGGGCACCTGTTGATCCTCGGCCGGCCCGGCAGCGGCAAGACAACGCTGCTGCTGAGGTACGCGCGTGAACTCCTGAATCGGGCCGAGCACGACCAGAAGGTCCGCCCCCCGGTGGTGCTGCCCCTGTCGGCGTGGCCAGACCGGGAGCCGACGCCATCACTGCGCGACTGGGCGGTTGGGGAGCTGGCCCACCGCTATCAGGTCTCCCGAAGCCAAGCCCGCTACTGGGTGGACCGCGACGCGCTGACGCTGCTGCTGGACGGCTTAGACGAGGTCGTAGCCAAACGCCGCAGGGCGTGCGTGGGGGCGATCAGCGCCTTCCGCTCAGAGCACGGGTCGACGCCGATGGTGGTCTGCAGCCGTACCCGCGAGGACGAGACGGACGAGCTGAACATCCAGTTGCGGGTCGCTGCCGTGGTGATCCAGCCGCTCACCCCTGCGCAGGTCGCCGAGCGGCTGGAAGCGGCCGGCCACCATCTGGCAGGGCTGCGGGCGGCGCTACGTGATGACCAGCAGCTTTGGGAGGTGCTAAACACGCCGCTGATGCTCAACATCGCCGCGCTGGTCTACAAGGATCGACCTCCTGGGGCGATCCGCCGCGGCGGAACCCTCAAACAGCGCCGCGCGGCGCTGTTTGAGGAGTACGTCAAGGTGATGGTGGAGCGGTCCCCTGCGCCGCTGGCGCCGGCGTCGGGGCAGCCACACACCTACACCCTGGAGGAGACCCTCCGCTGGCTGGAGTGGCTCGCACGGGCCGAGGGTGCGTTCATCTGGGCCCGCCGACGGCCTTCGGTTTCCTGGAGGTCCGTCGAGAATTGGATGCCGCCTTCCTGGCGGCCCAGCCGTATGGTGCAGTGGGGTGCGCTCGGGTTCCGTCTGATCACCTTGTGCCTGCGGGGCTTTTCGCCGGGCTGCTTGCCGCGCCATGGGGAGGACAAACCCTCGGGTTGTGGGCGGGGGTGGTCGCCTGGTTGATGGCCTGCGCCGTCAGTTGCCTGGATGCGCATAGTTCCACAACCAGCGGGAGTTATCAGCTAGGGTCACCGTTACCACCCAACGCTGCCCATGAGCATGCGCGGCTCCTTCGTGGTGCAGGAAGGGTGGCGGTGGTCGGAGCGGCGGCCGTGCTGGTCGTTGGGCTGGGCCCCAGGTTGGTGGGGATGCTTGCGGACCAGCCAGTCAGACCCCCGGTTGCGCTCCTGGTCGTCGAGGTGCTCGCCGCGTTGTACGTCGGGGGTCTTGGAGCGTGGCTCGGATTCATGGCGGCGGTCTTGTTGATGATGCTGCTTTTCGGGGAGGACTCATCCGACCATCCGGCCTCGTCGGCCCGGATAGTGCTGTGGCTGGTGGCGGAGGTGCTCATGGTCAGCGGGGTGATCGGGGCAAGCGTCAACCTTGCGGCATGGCAGGCAACTTGTTGTCGATCCTGATAACGGTCTTCGTCGTCGGGTTCGGGATTATGATGCTGTTCGTCGTAGCTATGGCGTTCGCGGTTAGCGATGAGTTCGCGGGTCGATTCTGGTACCAACGGCTGGCACGTCAGGGGCTGGTTCCACGGGATTTGCCTGGATTTCTGGAGTTTGCCGATCGCCGTATCCTGCTGTCCTCGGTGGGCAGCGGCTACATGTTCATGCCCTGCGACCCGGCATCCGAGTGATGAATCGCCCTGATTCCCTTGTTTTGCAGGGGTTTCCCGTCTCGGAGTCGCAATGCGATGGCCTGCCTAGCGGCGCGTTCAACGAACGCAGTGTGCTTGGATGTCGAGCACTCCCAGCCGACGATCCTTCCGGCGTAGGCGTCGATCACGAACGCGGTGTAGGCGAACCTGGTACCGGCGCCGGTGGTCAGGGGCACGTAGGTGAAGTCGGCCACCAGCAACCGGTTCGGCGCGGGCACCCGGAACTGCCGGTCGACCAGGTCCGGTGCCCGGGTCGCGGTCGGATCAACCACGGTGGTGCGGACCTTCTTCGCCCGGGTCCCGCCGCGCCAGCCGTTACTGCGCATCAGCCGCTCGACGGTGCACCGCGCGACCGGGACACCGAGCCGCCGCAGGTGGGCCCACATCTTCAGCGACCCGTACAGCAACTCCGGCTTGCGTCGGCCGCGCTCGTCCGGCTCGTAATAGCCCGCGAGCAGCTCAGTCACGGTGGTGTCCCACAAGGCCCGCTTCGACGGCGCCCGCCGGGCCCAGGCGTAGTAGGTTCTCGGGGCGATCTTGCACCCGTGCTCGGTCAGCGCACGGCAGATCGGAGCGACCCCGAACCGAGCACGATGCTCGGCGACGAACCGGCAGATCACCGCGGTCGCGGGTCGCTCTCCCGCACGAAGAAACTCGTCGCCGCCTTCAAGACCTCGATCGTACGTTCCAGCTCGGCGTTCTTGCGCCTCAGCTCCCGGATCTCCCGCGCCGCCGCACTCGAGGTCCCGTCGGCCTTGCCGGCGTCGACCTGGGCCTGCCGGACCCAGCGGCGCAGCGTCTCCGTCGTCATCCCCAACCGGCCCGCCACCGCCGTGATCGCCGCCCACTCAGACTCGTAATCCTGCACATGCTCGGTGACCAGACGAACCGCCTTCGCGCGGGTCTGCTCGTCGTACTTGCTCGGCATGGATGCCACCTTCCCAACGAAGGAGGTGTGCATCAAACCCGGGATGGTTCAAGTAGCCCTCGTGGCGGATACTCACTGCGTCAGGATTGCCTGCCGGTATTGGATCAGATCTTGCAGTTTTCTTGGCGTCCGGATGGTGATGGCTCGTACGGTTATCCCGTAACGAGGCCGCCATCAGTACCCTGCAAGCCCCACTGGCCGAGTGCCTATGCCGGCTCTTCACAGTTGAGGGTGTAGGGGTGGTCGGCGCGTCGGTGGCTGGGTAGGGGTCGAGGTCTCCCGAAGGTGAAGGTTCCTACACCGCTCATCTGGAAGACCTCGACGTGCTTGACGCTACCTTCGCTTGCCCTGTCCTGACGACGTTCTGCCGGCTGGACGAGCTCGGTCTTGAAGCCACCGGGCTGTTGCTCGAACCCGACCGGGCGGTGCTGGCGTGTCGGGTCGTCGAGCCGGACACCTGGTGCCGCCGCTGTGGCTGTGAGGGGTCGCCTCGGGACACGGTGACCCGGCGGCTGGCGCACGAGCCGCTCGGGTGGCGGCCGACGACGCTGCTGGTCATGGTCCGCCGGTACCGGTGCACCGGGTGCGGGCATGTCTGGCGTCAGGACACCAGCAAGGCGGCGCAGCCGCGGTCCAAGTTGTCCCGGCGCGGGTTGCGGTGGGCGTTGGAGGCGATCGTGGTCCAGCACCTGACCGTCGCACGGATCGCCGAGGCGCTGGCGGTGTCTTGGTCCACCGCCCACGACGCGGTCCTGGCCGAGGGCAAACGGGTCTTGATCGAGGATCCACACCGGTTCGACGGGGTCAAGGTGATCGGGGTCGACGAACACGTGTGGCGGCACACCCGCCGCGGCGACAAGTACGTCACCGTGATCATCGACCTGACCGGCATCCGCGACCGAACCGGACCGGCCCGGTTGCTGGACATGGTCGAGGGCCGCTCCAAACACGCCTTCAAGCAGTGGCTCGCCGAACGAGACGAGTGCTGGCGCCATGGGCTGGAGGTCGTCGCGATGGACGGCTCCACCGGGTTCAAGACCGCCACCACCGAGGAACTTCCCGACGCGGTGGCGGTGATGGACCCGTTCCACGTGGTGCGCCTGGCCGGCGACGCGTTGGACCGGTGCCGCCGACGCGTCCAACAGACCACCCGCGGACACCGCGGACGCAACGGCGATCCCCTCTACAACGCCCGGCGGACCCTGCACACCGGAGCCGACCTGCTCACCGACAAGCAGAAGGACCGGCTGGCGGACCTGTTCGCCGTCGACGACCACGTCGAGGTCGAGGCAACCTGGGGCATCTACCAGCGGATGATCACCGCCTACCGCGAACCCGACCGGGCCAACGGCCGCGACCTCGTGCGGGCGGTGATCGCCTCGGTCAGCAGCGGCGTCCCCGGCGCGCTGAGCGAGCTCATCACCCTGGGGCGCACCCTGTCCAAGCGCGCGGCAGACGTCTTGGCCTACTTCGACCGCCCCGGCACCAGCAACGGCCCAACCGAGGCGATCAACAGCCGACTCGAACACCTCCGCGGCGCCGCCGTCGGATTCCGCAACCTCACCAACTACATCGCCAGATCACTCCTGGAGACCGGCGGATTCCGACCCCGGCTACACCCTGGATCGTGAAGAGCCCATTTACCGTGACGAACCCACCTCACACGTTTGCGCGCCGGACCGTTCTGTGGGTGACCCACCGAATGGAGGACTTGTGAAGCAGGTGATCGAACCGCGGGTGTTCTACTTCGGCACGCCCGTGGTCCTCATCAGTACCCGCAACGCGGACGGCACGGCCAACCTCGCACCGATGTCGTCGGCGTGGTGGCTGGGCCGGTCCGCGTTGCTCGGGCTGGACGCGACATCCCAGACACCGCTGAACCTGCGCCGCGAGGGCGAGGCAGTGCTGAACCTGGCCGACGCGACGATGGCACCGGCGGTGAACCGGCTGGCAATGCTGACCGGGACCCGGGAGCTGCCGCCGCACAAGCGCGCCAAGGGATATGTGTACGAGCCGGAGAAGTTCAAGGCCGCGGGCTTGACCCCGGTCGCGTCCGACCTAGTGGCCGCGCCGCGGGCCGCGGAGGCCCCGATCCAGCTCGAGGTGAAGCTGCGGGCCGAGCACCAGGTCGACGGGCCGGACAGCGGCGTGCTGGCCTTCGAGGTGGAGATCGTCCGCAGCCATGTCGAGGAGGACCTGCTCGTGCCCGGCCGGGCGAGCCACATCGACGCGCTGCGCTGGGACCCGCTGATCATGAAGTTCACCCACCTGTTCGCCGGCGGCGTGCCGGCAGGTGAGTCCGAGTTGGCGCGTGGCTGGAGGATGCCACCCCTTGACCCGGTCGGGCAGGCTGCCTGGCGTGGCGACAGAACCGAACCCGCTGGATCAGGTGACGCTGGAGCAGTTGCAGGTACGGACGAGCGGGAATTGGCGGAAGTACCCACCTGATTTATTGCCACGCGGCATCGACGTGACCGAGGTCTATCACGGTCCCGGCAGCCCGTTCTTCCCGGCGGCTCGCATTCCCGGCCCCGACCCCGAACGCGCCAGCTACAACTCCTACGCCTCGTTCGAGGACCCGGACGGCAACGGCTGGACCCTGCAGGAGATCACCACCCGGCTCCCCGGTCGCGAGCCTGAGGAGTGAGCGCATCCAAGCAGTCGGTGCGAGGAGGCGGGTGGCCATCACCCGCCTCCTCGAACGCGCGTCACGGTAGCGTCGGATCCGCCGTTCGGAAGGGGACTCGTATCGTGACGCTGCCTACAGACGACGAGATGATGGCCGCCCTCGCACAGACCCGCGAGTACACCGTGGTGCTGCTCAAGGCCGGACCGGCGTACGGCAACGACGAGACGCCGGCGATCGTACGCGAGCACGGGCGCCGCAACTTCGCACTCCGTGCCGACGGCTCCCTCAACATCGTGTGCCCCGTGCTGGACGACTCAGAACTACGCGGCGTCGGCATCTTCGCCCGCTCCCTCGATCAGACCCGCGAGATCATGGACGGCGATCCCGGCGTACAGGCAGGCGTGTTCGTGTACGAGATGCACCCGGTGCGGAGCTTCCCCGGCGACGCACTGGCCTAGCTCGTCGCGACGGTGATCAGCACCTTGCCGGTCGCACCACCCTCGACGGCAGCATGGGCGGCAGCCGCGTCCTCGAGGCTGTAGCGGTGCAGAGGAAGGCCGGCCTCCTCCCCCACACGGAATGCACTGTCCTCGATCGCCCGGCTGATGTCCTCGCCGGCGGCAATGATGCGGTCCCAGCCGACGGTGTAGAGCAGGACGAACTGGTAGCGAGCGTTGAGTCCCATGTTCTGCCGTACGTCCAGCTCGAGCGGAACGCCACCGTCGCCCGC
>JBKPDO010000016.1:0-7225 GCA_046727955.1 bacterium
GGAGGCGGTGGGCGGATCGGCGGTGGCCACCGCCAGCGGGGTGGTGTTCACGGGCGAGACGATGCTGTCCCAGCCACCGCCGACGCAACCGCCGACGCAATAGCCAGGTCATGGGCCTCAGACGTGGGTGGAGCAAGGCGGAGCCTGTCAACCTCTGTGAGACACATCAGCCAGGAAATTGCTGAGGCGCCTCCTGTGGGTCGATGGGCTTGTTGACACAGAGGGCTGAGACGGTCACCTCTCCGGTGTCGTGGCGGTCGAGCACAAGCAACACCGAGACGGCGTCCTGGCTGCCGCGAAGCGTGTGCCGGTCCCAGGCCACGGCGCCGCCGCCGATGCCGAGCAGCACGATGGCGAGCATCGCCAACCACCAGTGGCGACGCAACACAGCCCCTGAACCTCCGACGAACGTCATCCGCCCCCTGTGAGCTTCGCGTGCATGTCGCTGATCAGCGCCCCGAGCGTGCCCGCGGGGCGGGTCGGGGGCGGTAATCGCCGCAGGACATCCCGAACGGTTGGCGAGGCGTGGCGCAGCGCCCACCGGAGCTCGTCGGCGATGGCGGTCGGATCATGGGGCGCGGCCAGCCTGGCGGCCATCGGGGCGTAGGCTGCTGCGCCGCGCGCATGGGCCGCCATGTGGGCCACGCCCGCCGCCTGACCCGCGGCCCGGGCCGCAGCCACGGCGGCCGGGTCGCCGACCTCCCGGGCCGCCGCGTGCGCCCGGGCCGACAGGGCGCGAACTGCTCCGATCCGCATCTCGCCACGGGCGAAGGCACGGAGGCCGTCGATGGCATCACGAGGGCGGGTGTCGCTCGGGGCCTGCGCCTCGAACAGGCACAGTGTCCGCTCGGCGCAGTCGGCGGCCCAGGTGGCCAGCACCCGCCGGTCGTCCTCGCTCAGCGTCAATGCGCCTGGCTGGCGGCCCATACGCAGGATTCTCCCATCGGCTGTCCGTCTGCTGGCAGAATCGAAAATCGGACGGTGAGCGGGCAGGCGGTAGCGCCCGGCGGAGCGTGAGCAGAGCCGGGCTCATTGGTGGAGGGTGCTTGCGACGGTACCGGCCGGTGATCAGGCGGCGTCGTGGAGGGTACCCTCTTGCCGGAGAGGTGCTCGAGTTCGCGGATCAGCTGACGGGTTCGGCGTTGGGGGTGCAGACGGTCGTGGTAGTCAGCGCCGAGGTCGGCGAAGCGGGCCTGCGGGTCCGAGAGCAGGCAGTAGGCGATGGTGAGGATCGAGTTGCCGACGGCGACCAGGGCGCGTTGCTTGCCGCGTCGTTTCACGACCCGCCGGTAGCGGGCGCCCAGGGAAGGTCGTGGTCCTGGAGGCCCCCATCGCCGCCTCCCCGATGGCGGCGCCGATGGGAGGGGTTGCCCTTGCCGGTCGGGGCTGGCCTAGGTCTTGCCGGCTGAGGCCTTGGTCGTGGGCGCGAACTTGGCCCACGACACCAGGTGGCCGGCGCTGGGGAAGCGCGACATCTCTATGCCGATCTCGGCGGTGAGCTCCTGCGCGTCGATCCTGCCGACGCCGGGGATCGCATCCAGCTGCGCCACCTGGTGGGCGAACGGGGCGAGCAGCGCCTCGATCCGGCCGGTCAGCCGGTCGATCTGGCCGCCGAGCGCGTCGATGCGGTCCAGCATCATCCGCAACAGCCAGCTGTGGTGGGCGCGGAAGTGCCCGGTGAGCGCTTCGGCCAAGACGCTGAGCTTGGCGCGCATCCTTCCCTGCGCCAGCTGCACGAGCACCTTCGGGTCGCGCTGCCCAGCGATGAGCGCCTCCAGCCGGCCCGGCACGTGCTTTGCCTCGCGGGCGTTCACCAGCCAGCACGCGCACGCCTCCTCCAGCAGGTAAAACAGCGACTTCCAGTAGGTGGACGTGGACTCCATCACCACCCGGGTCGCCCCCAGGCCGTACAGCCAGTCCGCCAACGCCAGCAGCGACCTGGTCGTGGTCGCGAAGCTGCGCACCTCTTGGCGGCGCCTGCCCGGCTTGGCATCGTGTGGCACCCGCGCGCACGCCACCAGCATCGCCTTGCCGACATCCAGCGCGGCCACCCGCTCCACCAGCTCGACGGGCTCCTCGATGACCTCCTCCGCGATCGCCCTTTCCCGTGTCGACAGGATTCCGAAGTAGGCCGCCCGCAGGAGCCAACAGGGACATTACGAGGCGGAATCGCGTGCTCAACGGCAACAATGCAGGACCCTGGCAGCGGCTCCCGGCGTCAGACACTGTTACGGGCTCATCGGCACCAAGCACCATCGACGTCGGCGAGCGGCCCGCCCCGATTTTCACGCCTGCAGGGCGTCACCCGCCGGGACACCCACGACACTGTTGCACTGGGTCAGCCGGCGGCGTGCTGAAGGCCCGACCTTGACCGGGATCAGATCGCCAAGGCCAACTCCTGGAACGCGACGGCCAAGCGCCGGCCCGCCGGCTCGTCCACCGCCAGCTCGTAGTGTCCGCGCCGAACGTTCCGTACCAGCGCATGCCCCGCGATGATCACCCGGGCGCTGCGGTCCTGCTTGCGCCCCCGCAGCGGCCGCAGCCGCGCCTTCAGCCGGCCGTGGTCGCACTCGACGGCGTTGTTGGCGTACTGGTCGGTGCGGTGCCATGCCGCTTCAAGCAGCGCCTCCGGCACCGCCGGGTCCACCGGCGCCTGATCGGTGGTGACCTGGACGGGTGCGAGCTTGGTCGCGCCGATGGCCTGTTGGAAGCACCGGCGGGCTGCCCTCACGTCGCGACGTGGGCAGACGAACACGTCGATGACCTGGCCGAACCGGTCGATCGCGCGATACACATAGCGCCACTGTCCCGCCTGTGGGTGCCAGATATTGGGTCACCTCATGCGACCTGCGCACCCGCATGGAGCAGCCCGCCGAGTCGATCCCGCCGCACAACCCTCCCGCCCGGCAGGAAGCCCACCTGTTGGCCAGGGCCAAGCGGCGGCGCCTGCCCCAACGCGCGATGCAGCCGGTAGCCGTTGTCGTGCTCGACATACTCACCCAGCACCCACACCAGGTGCCGGCATCCACGACGGGCATCCGGTCCAAGCACTCACGACGCACCGTGCCCACCCACCGCTCCGCGTGGGCATTCGCCCGCGGCGCCCACACCGGCGTGATGAGCACCTGCATCGCCTCAGCGGCAACGACCGTGTCGAACGCGCCCTTGCTGCCCCGATCGCAGATCACAAACCGCAACCGGCCGACGTCGTCTCCAGCCCCATAAGCAGGTTCCAGGCCTGCTGGGCCACCCACGCCCCCACCGGATGCGCGGTCACCTCAAGCACGTGAACCCGCCGGGTCGCCACCTCCATCGCAACCAGGACGTAGAGACGTTGCAGCAACACCGTGTCCACCGTGAAGAAGTCCACCGCCAGCACGCCCTCGGCCTGGCCCGCAGAAACGTCGCCACGTCAACGCCGACCGCTTGGGTGCTGGAGCAACCCCGCCGCGTTGCAGGATCGTCCACACGGTGCTCGCCCCGATCCAGTATCCAAGCCGGCACAGCCCGCCGTGGCCCCGGCGAGACCCCAGATCGGGTTCTCCCTGGCCGGCCGCAGCACCAGCACGCGGAGCTCGGCCGCTATGGGCGGACGGCCACGCCGGTGTGGGCAGGTCCAACGGCGCCGGACCAGGTCCCGATGCCAGCGCAGCAGCGTGGCCGGCTGCACCGGCAGCCCGCGCCAGGCCGGGCGGGCAGCAGCCGCGCGAGCCCAGCCAGCACGGCGGTCCGCCCAGTCCACCGATGGTCGGGCCACTCGCCGCCGGAGCACCGCGACCTCGTGGCGCAGCATGAGCAGTTCGGCGTCCTTGGTCGCCGCCTCCGCGCCAGCAGCGCGAGCCAGCCCACCACCTGGCAGAACATGAGATAGAGCAGTCGCAGGGTCATGCGCCGATCATCGCGGGCGATGGCTTCTTCGACGAACTCGCAGCTCAGCATCTATGACTGACTTCCTGGCACCCACAGGTGCGGTTCGAGGAGCATCGGACCCGCCTGCGGGCAGTGGCCTACCGGATGCTCGGCTCGCTCAGCGAGGCCGACGACGCCGTCCAGGACGCCTGGCTCCACCTCTGCCGTGCCGACACCAGCCGTGTCGACAACCTGGGCGGTTGGCTGACCACGCTGGTCGCGCACGTCGCGGCGCGAGCGGCCCACGGGTCTGGGCGTGCACCTGCCCGAGCCGATCGTCAGCGCCCAGGACGGGGTCGACCCCGAGCAGCAGGTGCTGCTGGCCGAGGGGGTCGGGCTGGCGCTGCTGGTGGTGCTGGACACGCTGGTGCCCGCCGAGCGGCTGGCGTTGGTGCTGCACGACACCTTCGCGGTGCCCTTCGACCAGATCGCGGCGATCCTGGGGTGCTCCCCAGCGGCGGCCCGGCAGCTGGCCAGCCGCGCCCGCCGCCGGGTCAAGGGGGCCGCCCCGGTACCCGACGCCGACCTTGGCCGCCAGCAAACGGTGGTCGAGGCATCTCTTGCCGCCGCGCGGCGGTGACTTCCAGGCGCTGGCGGTGCTGGACCTCGACGTCGTGCTGCGAGCCGACCTTGGTGGCGTGGCGTTGGGCGCCTCCAGGGTGGTCCGCGGAGCGCGGGCCGTGGCCCAGGGGGCGCTTGGCTTCGCGCGGCGTGCCCGGTTCGCGTGACCGGCGTCGGTGACGGCGCCGCCGGCATCGTCGCGGCTTCGCGTGGCCGGCCAGTTGCGGTGCTGGGTTTTACGGTCACGCGCGGGAAGATCGTCAAGATCGACATCCTCGCCGACCCCGCGCGGCTCCGCCAGCTCGACCTGGCGGTCCTCAACCACCGATGAGAGTGCTCCGCCGCAGATCGTGACAAGGAGGCAAGATGGCCGAGATCGTGGCAAGCGTCGAGATCTCCCGTCGTCCAAGAGGTCTTCTCCTACGTGGCCGACCCGTCGCACCACCCCAAATGGATCGAGAGCGTGGTGTCGGCACGCCGGCAGGGTGATGGCCCACTCGCGGTGGGCTCAACAGTCCTGGTGACCCGGCGGGTCGGTCCTCGGACGGCGCGGATTACCGAGCAGATGACCAAGCTGCATCCTCCCAGGACCTGGGCCAACCGCGGTGTCAGCGCAATCGCGGTCGTCGCCGTTGCCGACGGCATGGTTGAGCCGCTCGATGCCGGCAAGCGGTCGCGCGTCACGATCGCCACCGACTTCCAGGGGCGCGGGATCGGCAAGCTGCTGGTTCCGCTGCTCGCCCGTCGGCTGGCGAAACAGCTGCCGCGGGACCAGCGGCAACTGAAGGAGGTCCTCGAGCGGGGCGCGTACGCCCAACGTAAACGTTCAGGACCCGGCGAGCGCTGGTCGCCTGGGCGCCGTCCAACGGCCACCCAAGCACGGGCCTGGGCCAAGCTGTCAATGATGCGCGCATGGCTCATCTGGCCGCTCTGACGCTTCGGTACGGCCCGCGAAGCTCCTGCAGCCCGGACGGCTGCCGCTCGTACGGGCCCGCCGTCATCACCGCAGGCCGGGCAGACCAGCTCGTAGGACCCGGTGGTGTCCGACGACGGCGCACCGGTCGCATCCCAGCTGCGCGGCTGGGCACGGACGTAGGGGTTGTGGCGCTCTCGGTCGGCCAGGGTGATGCTCACGTCAGCCACCTCTTTACGCAGCGCACGTGTGTGGTTCTTCAGGTCTTGTCAGCCGCAAAGCAGAGCACGGCTACCGATAGCGGCGACAACGATGCACACCGGACCGCGATGACGCCAGCGCGTTCGTCTCCGCCACCGCCACCACGGCGTCCGGTTCCGGGCCATTGCCGCGGCGGGCCCTGCAGCGGTGGCTCAGGAGGGGATGGATGCCGCCGCCGAGCGGGCGAACTCCTCCACACCTGCCAGGGGGTCTCGCCGGTGCACCGCCCGCCTGGCCACCACCGTGGCGCCACGCGCTACAAGCCGGCTCGCCATGGCGTCCAGCGTCCCGCGGGGGGAAACGGCGTAGGTACAAAACACCGCGGCCCGTCGCCCCTCAAGGGATGGGAGACGGTCCAGCCACGCCCGGGTTGCCTTCGCCGGGCCCACCCCGAACAGGATGAACCCCTCGGTCCACGACCCGACTACGACGAGGTCCGCGGTCGTCGCGTCGGCTGGCTGCGCGTCCGTCACCGATGCCAGGACGACATCGTGGCCATCTCCGCGGAGGACATCCGCGATGGCGGCGGCGGTCCTCGCGGTTCTCCCCCCCCGGCTTTCGTACACCACCAACACCTGCATCGACGGCTCCTTTCCAAGCCACGACCCCACGCTGTGGTGCAGCCCGTGCGAAAGGGATGGCCCTGCTGCTGGGACCACTGTGTCGACAAGGATCCACGACTACCACTCCGTCGCCATGGTCCCAGTGGCCCACCGCGACCGGGACCTATGACCCCTGGCAAGCGCCCTGCCCCGCTACCAGCACCCGACGCAACAAGTCATCACGGGCAGGCGGGTCTGGACCGTCGGAGTCGGTGGTAGGGGTCAGGGCCGATAACGCTCCGATGCTGGCCTTCTGGGAGACGACTCGAGCGTGCGAGCTGGCTTGTCGGGACTGTCGAGGCAAGGCCATCCCAGGCCTGCTCCAGGCCAGCTCGCCACCCAGGAACAGCCGAGATCGATGACCGGGAAATCGTTGCTGCTCAGAGGGTCAGTGATCATAGGCGATCAGGGAGCGCTTGACGGGTGCGCTGATGGCCCAGTTGTGCCAGATTGCGGCGTTGAGCACCAGCAGGCGCTGGACCACGCGCGCCCACAGCCCGGCGGGCACCCGGCCGCCGTGGCGTTCCAGGCCGAGCTGGTGCTTCAGGGTCCAGATGATGGCCTCGACCCGCTGCCGCAGCCAGTTCGGGAAGGAGCGGGGGGTCTGCTCATCGTTGCGGGCCGGGCGGATCAGCGTGAGGCGCAGGCCGGGGCTGGCGAAGAACGCTTGGGTGTCTTCGCCGGACAGGCCCTTGTCGGTGACGATGGCGGTGCCCGGCGCCGGGCGGTTGGCCGGCTGGCGCTGGAGCATCTGCCGGGCCTGGTCGCGCTCGCCGGCCAGTTTCGGGTTGGCCAGGCAGAACCCGGTCACGGTCCCGTCGCAGGTGCAGACAAGCAGCAGCTTGGCGCCCCAGTACCAGCGCGAATGGCTGGGACAGTAGCCGTATCCGGCCCACCCGAACAGGTCAGAACGCCTGGCGGTGACGGCGGACTGCCCGCACGGGACGGGGGTGGCGTCCAGCAGCCGCAGCATCTCCGC
>JBKPDO010000017.1:0-12644 GCA_046727955.1 bacterium
ACCTGCGGAGATGGGCGATGGCACGCGCAGGCGGCGTGTATCTAGGCGCGAGCGTTCGCGCTGGTCAGGAGCCTGGGGCCGGCGGGGTGAGCTGCCAGACGCGCGGGGGCTCGGCCAGCCGCAGCTTGGTGAGGATGGCGCTGGGTGGTGGTGAGCTCGGTGCGCTGGCGGAAGGTCCCGGCGGGTCCGGCGAAGGTGCCAAGCTTGACCCGCTCCAGCTCGCGGCGAAGACCTGGCCAGGTGTCGCCGCAGGTGGTCTCGATGGTGCGGGTCAGCAGCAACGCCAGCCAGCACAGCAGCACGTGGGCGCGGATGCGGTCTTCCTTGTGGTGGTAGACCGGGCGCAGGTCGATGATCTGTTTCATGTCGCGCCAGCCGCGTTCGACCACCAGCAGCTGCTTGTAGCCAAGCGCGATGTCCTCGGCCGACAGGTGGGGGTCGCTGGAGCGCAGCAGGTACTTGCCGTCGAGGTTGGTCTCGGCCTTGATGGCTCGCTGGTCGGTGCGCAGCAGCCCACCTGGGGTGACCCGCAGGTAGCGGTGCAGGCCGGGCTTGGTGGAGATGATCCCGCGCAGCTCGGCGCGCTTGGTCACGGGCAGCTTGTCGGAGGCGGCGATCGTCTCCTGGAGCTGGGCGACCAGCCGGGTGCGGACGGCGGCGTCACGGTCGGCCTGCTGGGGGTTGTAGCAGATGACGAACCGCTCGGCGTCGCTGATCTTGACCTCCTTGACGCGCAGGTTGTCGGCGATCTGCTGGTAGCGGCCCTGGCGTTTGAGGGCGGCGGTCGCCTCGGCCGATCCTGAGCGCAGCTTCTCGCCGATGATGTAGTGGTGGTCGCCACGGCGGAGGTAGCGGCGGTTCTCGGCGCTGGCGAAGCCGCGGTCGGCGACCCAGATGACCCTGGCCAGCGTCCAGTCCCGCAGGTCGGCTTTGACCTGGCGGATCAGCACCTGGTCGCTGGTGCTGCCGGGCCAGCACCACACCCTGACCGGGATCCCCGAGCGGGTGACCGCCATGCCGATCACCACCTGCGGCAGGTCCTCGCGGTGGTCCTTGGACTTGCCATAGGTGCGGAACCCAGCCGTGGTCACGCCATCACCGTCGCTGGGCTTGGGCAGCCGATGGCCGCGCTGGTCTCGGGCGATCGGCGCATCGGGCTCGTCGAGCTCGAAGTAGGTGGAGGTGGTGTCGAAGAACAGCAGGTCGACCTCGAGGTTGAGCAGGTTGGCGACCTGGTGGAAGACCTCCTGCTCCAGGGCGGCTTGGATCTCCAGCAGCCAGTCCATCGCCCGGTAGCAGGCATCGTCGCTGGTGTGGGCCAGCCCGTCGATGGCGACGTCGTCGCTGATCCAGCCGGCGGCGGCCAGCTTCGACGACGGGGCCAGCGCCCGGTTGGCGACCAGCGCGAACAGCACCCGCTCGGCCGAGGGGTCCAGCCGCCGGCCGGTGAGCAGCCGCCGCATCGTCTGGTCGATCCCAAGGCGGTGCCACAGCCCGTCCAGCGCCCAGACCCCACCCAGCGGCCGCGACTCGACAAACGACAGGCCCTCGCCCGCGGCGGCCAGCGCCTGGTCGGGGTCCAGGAACCGCGTGACGGAGGCGACCAGGCGTTGCAGCGCGGCGCGGTTGTTGGCGTCCTCGCGGCCGAAGTTGTAGAGCACCTGCACCCTGGACCGTTTGGCGTGTGGGTCCCAGGTGTTGTGGGCCAGCTGCAGGTAGCGCACCACCGAGCCGTCGGTGTTGCGCCGTGGTGTTGTCCGCAAGTACATGGACTAGAAGATTTCACATCTTCCGAGGCAGATCAACATGTCATTGGACAGGCGTGTATCTATGCCGAATCGGGATTCCCACCAGGCCGCAGGCCGCCTACCTGCGGCTTCAGCCCCAGCCGTAGCCCAGAACCCTGATTAGCTGCGGAACGCGGGTCTCAGGAGCCCGAAGAGGTCGAGGCTGACCACCACGAGGACAACGGTCCTTGGGTCGACTTCCGCAAGAACCATCAGCAGGTGCTGAGGGTTCGGGCCGACAAGGTCAAGCGCATCGAGATGACCTCGAAGCCGGAGGAGCCGTTCCTCGGCATCGCCTGAGCCAGCCGCCCTAGACGCATGGACCCTCGCCTGCCGGGGGTCCTACGCGCGTTCACCTGTGAACTCCTGACAGCAGTCCTGCCAGGCCGGACACCGAACGCCAGCCTCAGCGCAGCCCTTGGACCGCTGGCCCCGTTGCCCGGGTATCACCTCGCACTTCTGATACTATCCCGTACGAAAAGTGCGGGATCTCAGCCACGTCCTCTTGTAGCCTTCGACCGAATGGTCAGAGTTGGTTTCGAGGAGGACTCCGATGGCCACGCGGACCAGGGTGACGCTCAGCCAGCTTCCGCCGACGATCAGCGTCGAGGAAGCCGCTGAGCTGCTCGGCGTGAGCCGCTCGGCGGCGTACCGCGCCGCGCAAGCCGGCCAGCTCAAGACGTTCCGGCTGGGCCGCAAGCTCCGGGTTCCCACCGCTCCCCTGCTGAGGATGCTCGATCGATGAGGGGCGGCACGCGCAAGCGCGGCGACTCCTGGACCTGGTTCTTCGATGCGGTCGATCCGGTGACCGGGAAGCGGCGGCAGCGGTCCAAGGGCGGCTTCCGCACCAAGCGTGAGGCGCAGGCGGCGCTGAGTGAGGCGCTCGCGGCGTATCGCGCCGGGACGCTGGTTGAGCCGTCCAGGCTCACGCTCGGCGCCTTCCTGGATGAGTGGCTCCCTGCAATGGCCGGCAACCTCGAGCCGAACACGCACGAGGTCTACGGCCACTACGCCCGCGCCTACATCAAGCCGAAGCTCGGGTACGTCCGGTTGCAGCAGCTCACGGCGACCAACCTTCGTGCGTTCTACACCGAGCTTGCCGCCAGCGGCGGCCGGCGAGGCCAGGGCCTTAAGCCGAAGACAGTCAAGAACGTGCATGCCCTGATCCACCGCGCGCTCGAGGATGCCGTGGATCAAGGGCTCATGACCCGCAACGTGGCCGCCCTGCGGTCGGCACGGCCGCCGAAGCTCAACAAGACCGAGCGCGGCGTCTGGACTCCTGAGAGCCTCCGCGCCTTCCTCTCCGCAATGGTGGCTGACCGCTTGGCGGCGCTGTGGCTCCTGCTCGCAACAACCGGACTTCGGCGCAGCGAAGCTCTCGGCCTCTCCTGGCGAGCGATCGACCTGGAGGGCGGCCAACTGACGGTCATGCAGCGGCTGGTGACGATCGCGGGTAAGCCAACCATCCGGCTCGGCACGAAGTCCCCAGCCGGGGGACGCTCGATCGCGCTCGATCCGGCGACGGTGGCAGCGCTCAAGGCCCACCGCGCTCGGCAGCACGAGGAGCGTCTCGCTTGCGGTGAGGGATGGCAGGATCGCGGCCTGGTGTTCACCCGGGAGGACGGGACGCCACTCCGGCCGACGCAGCTTACGCGGATGTTCTCTCGGTTGGCGCGCGAGGCTGGCTTGCCCGACTTGACGCTGCACGGGCTCCGGCACACCTACGCCACGGCGAGCCTGCGAGCTGGCGTCCCCGTGAAGGTCGTGAGCGAGCGCCTCGGCCACGCCAACACGGCCATCACGTCAGACCTTTATCAGCACGTTCTGAAGGCGATGGATGCCGAGGCCGCAAACACCGTTGCCCGCCTGATTCTTGAGGGCGAGCAACAGGACTCGGAGTCCTCTGCTGTCAATCCGCTGTCAACGGGACAGCCTGTCCCCGATGCTGAGAGGGGGTGAAGCACGAATTCGCAGCTCAGTGGTGGTGTCGGAGGGGGGACTTGAACCCCCACGCCCTATCCGGGCACTAGGCCCTCAACCGGGACAGCGGTGTCTCCTCCGTCCCGCTTGATACCGCCTCGTACCGTCTGAGCAGGCACTTTGCGCGTCGCGAGTGCCGCTCCATCCCACTGAGTGTGCCCTCTTCCCGGCACGTCCCGTTAGCAGATCCGCTAACAACCGCTCTCCGCCGTGCCTCCCTCAGCCGTTCGTGAAGCGGCCACCGGGGCGGATTCCGCCCGCCCCGGGGCCCCGCAACCCCGAGGGAGTGCACCCCGAGATGCAGCCTGATCGTAACAACCCGCCTGCCCTCGTTCGAGGCACAGGCAAGCAATGCCCCGACTGCGGCGATCACCGGCCGGCGAGCGCCTTCTACGTGCGCGCGAACGGCCAGCTCTCTGCCTACTGCAAGTCCCACCAGCGGGAGCGCGCGAAGGCGTCGTACCGCCGCCGCCGGCAGGACTCGGGCTCACTCGCGCGTATGCGCGAGGTCGACCGGATCCGCAAACGCGCCTCGCGAGCTCGGCTGAAGGCCCTCGGTGCTCGCAGCGAAGCCCGGCTCGCCAGGTTGCGGGCAACCGCCGCTCGCCGCCTGATCGCCGCGCACCCGGACGAGTACTGCGCCCTGCTTGAGCAAGAGCGCTGCCGAGACCGGAACGAGTCGGAGACCTCGGTGGGGGGTGGCTCAGATGCGGCCTGAGCCTCTCACCACCCCTCAGCATCCCCGCACGGTCGGCCTGAGCCCTGGTGAGAAGCTGCTCGCCATCGCCCTGGCCGTGACCGCGGCGGCCGGCGCGTTCGCCTGGGTCGTGGGCCAGCTCGCGGGCCTGCTGTTCGCCCACACCTGGCTGCACGTCGGCGCCGCCGACATGGCCCAGGTGCTGTGGCACCTGCCCAAGCACCCCGGCGACCCCGCGCTTGCCTGGCCCGCCCGATTCCGCCATGACCTGCCCGGCCCGGTCGGCATGTACCTGTGCATGGCCCTGGTCATCGGCGCGCTGGTCGGCCTAGCCGACGTGGTGATCCGGCTGTGGCCGGGGCAGCACGCGCCGCGGTTTGGCGTGCCGCTACTGCCAAGCCGCAACCACCACCGCGCCGCTACCTGGGCGACGGGCTGGGAGCTGCGCCGCCTAGTGGTCCGTCGTCCCACCGCTGGCCGGGTGATCCTGGGCCGCACGCGCGGGGTGGCGTCGCGGCTGCTGGCCGCCGAGGACTGCCACTCGGTGTTCGTGTTCGGCCCGACCGGCAGCCTGAAGACAACCGGCGTGGTCATTCCCGCGATCAAGGAATGGACCGGGCCGCTGGTGGCCACCTCGGTCAAGCCCGATGTGATCCGCGCGACCCGCTCGCACCGTGAGCGCCGCGGCGAGGTCCTGGTCATCGACCCGCTGGGCCATTCGGGGTTGCCGGCGGCGCAGTGGTCGCCGCTGGCGGCCTGTGGGACCTGGCAGGACGCCCAAACGATGGCCGGGATCATCGCCGACACCGCCAGCTTGAGTGACCGGCCAACCGACGAGGTCAAGTACTGGCGCACGCTGGGCACCAAGCTGCTGGCGCCGCTGCTGTACGCGGCGGCGTATGGCGGCTGGACGATGGCCGACGTGGTGCGCTGGGTCGATACCCGCGAAGAGAAAGAGGTCGTCAAGGCCCTGGCGGACGCGGGCACCGACGGCGCCGCCAACGCCTGGGAGGCGTCCCAGCAGCGCACCGAGAAGGCCCGCGACTCGGTGTACGGCACCGCTGAGGAGCTGCTGGCGATCTACGCCGATGAGCGCGTCCAAGCGTTCACCGAAGCCCACGACCTGCATGTCGATGCGTTCCTGGCCGGCGACAACACCGTCTACCTGTACGCGCCCGCCCACGAGCAGCGCCGTCTCAGGCCACTTTTCGAGACGGTCACAATGCAGATCGTCCGCGCCGCCCAGGAGAAGGCCGCCCGCGCGGCAGACGGCATGCTCGACCCGCGCCTGCTGCTGGCGCTGGACGAGGCCGGCAACGTCGCCGCGCTGGCCGAGCTGCCCGAGCTTGCCACCACCGGCCGCGGGCAGGGCATCCAGCTCTTGAGCGTGTGGCACGACCTGGCGCAACTGCACCACCGCTACACCGACCGCGCCGCGACGGTGCTCAACAACCACCGCGCCAAGCTGTTCCTGTCGGGCCTGGCGGATCTTGGCGCGTTGGAGCTTGGCTCCAAGCTGGTCGGTGAGCAGGCCGTGGTGGAGCTGCAACCCTCCAGCGACTCCGAGGGCCGCTCCAGCGTCTCGCAGTCCACCACCTGGCGGCCGCTGCTGCCGGTGGAGGAGCTGCGGCGCCTCAAGCCTGGGCATGGGATTGTGCTGTACGGGCATCTGCGCCCGACGCACGTTCGGCTCCGGCCGCACTTCCGGCGTGCCGAGCAGCGCCGCTCCGCCCACTTCGAGCGCCGCCAGCAGGCCGCCCGGGACCGCCAGCGTCACCGTGAGCTTGCAAGGCGCCAACGGGTGACCGGTCGGCGCGTGCCGCGTCGCCACCAGCGCGGCCGGCTACCCGGCTGGCTGCGCGGCCAGCAGGGAGGGCAGCGGTGAGCGCCCCGGCGCCCATCGCTACGCTCTCACCTGACCAGACCACCACCACGGCGGACCCCTCTGCGGTTGCGCGGGTCCGCGAGGCCTGGCAGGCACGAGAGGCCAGCGGTGGGCAGCGGCTAGTCGCTGCGGAGGTCGCGCGTGAGCTTGGCTGTAGCGACACCATGGTCAAGCTCACGCTGCGTGCCCTACGTGGCCAGCGTGAGCAGGCCAGCGACCCGGCGATCGCCTTCGACCGGATAGAGCACCTGTACCGCACCCAGGAACGGGCCGGCGGGCAGCATCTCCAGGTCGATCAGGTCGCGGCCGAGGTCGGCGCCAACCCCCGCTATGTGGGCGCCACGCTGTACGTGCTGCGTGCGCTTGACCGCGACGGCCCACCAGCGCGAGCGCAGTGGGCAGTCAGTCGACAGCATACCGCCGGGCCGGCAGACCTCGGGCAGCTCGCCAGCCAGCGCCGCCAGGCCGAACGTGGCATGGATGGCGACTGGCGCGCCAAGGCTGCCTGCACGGGGCCAGCGGTTGACCCCGAGGTGTTCTTCCCCGAGATCGGCCAGGGCTGGAAGGCGACCGAGGCCAAGGCGATCTGCTCGGGTTGCACGGTGCGGGCTGCCTGCCTGCACGAGGCCCTGACCGGCCCCCAGGCCCACGGTGAGGACGCCTACGGCATCTTCGGCGGCACCAGCCAGGCCGAGCGCCGCCGCCTACGCGGCCGGCAATCCCTGGCCACCCCAACCCCGTTCTACCAGGACCGCGAGCAGGCCGCCAACGCGCTCACCCTGGCCCGCCAGCTCGGCATCGTCCAGGCAGCACGGCAGCTTGGGGTGTCCACCGAGGCGCTGTACTCGGCCTGGGACCACCACCAGCTCGGCCGCCCAACCGGCCACCGTGGCAGCTCGCCCTCGGTATTCCTCACCGACCGCGCCGCCGCTGAGCAGACGTTTCAGCGCGCCCGACAGGTCGGCATCACCGCCGCCGCCAACGAGGCCGGCGTCAACCACCAGGCGCTCCGCAAGGCATGGCAGCGGCACGGCCTCGGCCTGCCTGAACGGCTGCCCCAGGAGCGCCAACCCACCGCCCGGCCGCTGACCCGGGCGTTTCTGGCCCTGCCGGGCAACGAAGCATTCGCCCGGCCCATCGGTGCCAGCCCGGCGCGGCTGGCCGCCCGGGCGCGGCGCCTGGAGGAGCTGGAGACCCTTGGCCCGCGGGTGGCCTACGACCTGGCGGCCGAGAACCGCGCCCGCCGCTCCCAGAGCCGGGCATGGGCCGTGACCACCCGGGCGCAGCGCGCCCACGAGCTCGCGGCCGACCGTGCCGCAGCTCCCCCGGTTGACCGGCACGAGCAGGTGCGCCAGCGGCTGCTTGCGGGCTACCAGCGGCGCCAGGCCGCCCGGACCGAACGCGCCGCCGCCGCGCGTCCCGCCCGGACCCGAACCACAGCCAACCCCGCAGACCAGGAGCGCGAACGATGACCCGACCCCCTGACAACCCCCTGCTGAACGCGGCGCTGGACTACGCCGCGCGTGGCGTCCCGGTGCTCCCGGTGCACTGCCCGACCATCCGGCCCGGCCGTGAGGTCGCCTGCTCGTGCGGCGACCCGGTGTGCGGGTCGATCGGCAAACACCCCATCACGCAGCATGGGCTCAACGATGCCAGCACCAACCGCGAGCAGGTCCAATGGTGGTGGCGGCGCTTCCCACAGGCCAACATTGGCCTTGCCACCGGGCACCGGTTCGACGTGCTCGACGTGGACGGCCCAACCGGCGAGCGGTCGATCGCGCGCCTGTCGGCCGCCCACCCGTTCGGCCCGCCCGGACCGGTGGTGCGCACCGGCCGCGGCGGCTGGCACGTCTACCTCGCCCCAACCGGCCTGGGCAACCCCAAGCCACGGGACCTGGAGAAGGTGGACTGGCGCGGCCTGGGCGGCTACGTGCTCGCCCCACCCTCGCGGCACGCGACCGGTCGGCGCTACCGCTGGGTCCGGGACCTGGACACCCCCATCCCGGAGGTGCCCCCGGCGCTGCGGGAGCGGCTGGAACGCCCGGCGCCAGCTCAACCGGCCCGGCCAACCCTCCGGCCGCTCACGGCCGAGCACCCGTACGGGCAGCGTGCGTTGGAGGCGCGCCTTGCCGAGGTCGCGCGTGCGCCCAAGGGCGACCGCAATCACACGCTGTACGCCGCGGGCCTGCGGCTGTTCAGCCTGGTCGCCGGCGGCGTGCTGGAGCGCGAGCAGGTGGAGGCCGGCTTGCTCGCCGCCGCGGAGCGCTCCGGGCTGCTTGGGGAGGAGCCGACGCAGACCCGCAACACGATCCTGTCGGCCGAGAAGGTCGGCAGGCAGCATCCGGCCGGCGTGCCCACCCGGGACCGGCCGCCGCGGCGCTTCCCGACCACCAGCCGGCATCGGCCCGACCGCCGCTCCGGCCGAGAGGAGCGTGAGCGCGATGGCTGACCCCGCCGCCGTGGCCGCACGCCACACCCACAAGCGCTGTCCGGACTGCCGGCGGGTCCTGCCGGCCGAGGCGTTCTACCGGCGCCCGGACGGCTACCTGTCGGCCTACTGCAAGGCCCACCAGCTCGAGCGCGGCCGGGCCTGGCGCCAGCGCTCCCGCCCACAGGGACGGACCCGACACGCGCCCGCCCGAGGCGCCGACACAAACCGCCTACCGGCCGCGCCGCTGCTGGCCGCCGTGCGCCGCCATGCCGACCAGCGGCGCCTGCCGCTGCGCGACCTGCTCGGCCCAGAGCTGTTCGGCGCCTACGGCAACGCCCACCAGGCCGGCACCGTCAGCCTGATCGTGCTGGAGCGCTTCTGTGACGAGGTGCTCGGCTGGCATCCCCGCATGCTCTACGGCGACACCTACGACCGCGCCGCCTTCGCAGCCAACGGCAAGCGGTCGAAGCAGGATCGGGGGGCAGACCGATGACCCCCACGCGTCCTGTCGGACCTGCGCCTCGTCCTGCGCGGGACTGGACCGATACGGCGATCGAGTGGGCCAGCGGCATCACCGCGGTTGCCATGTTCGCCTACGGCGTCGCGCTGTCCTACTCGGTCCTGCACCGTATCGCCCGCGCTGCCGGCCTGCCCGCCTGGGCAGCCGACCTGTGGCCGCTGGGCTTCGAGGCGTTCATGGCCTCCGCCGCCCTGAACGCACTCGCTGACCAGCGCCAGCGCGGCGACCGGCCCGACTGGTGGCAGCGCGTCCCCTGGTATCCCTGGGTCCTGACCGCGTTGACGGCTGGGGGGTCGATCCTGCTCAACTGGTTCCACCCCGCGATCCCGCTGGACCCCCCACCGGGCTGGCTGGTCTCGCTGGTCTACGGCCTGCCGCCGCTGGCGGCCGTGTTCGCCTGGCACCTGTTCTTGCAGCGTCTCGCCCACCGCCGCCACCGCGAGCCTGTGTCCCACGATGGCGGTCCTGTCCTGGCCGAGCAGGACGGTCCTGAAGACGAGCAGGACCAGCAGGACGCCTCAGCACCTGCGGTCAGTGCTCGCGTCGCGCCAGCGCCGGAGCATACCGGCGATCCCCGCGGGCTCATTCGTACGATGCTGGCCACTGAGACGCCCGAGGCGCCGGTCGGCTGGCAGCAGATCACAGCCCAGACCGGACTGTCGCGCTCCCGCGCCTACGCCCTGCTGCGCCAGGAACGTGCCCGGGCAAACAGCAATGGAGAGCAGCCACCTGGCCGCGCCACCAGCGGCACCACCGCGACTGCGCCATTACCGCCTGAGTGACGCGCAGATGGTCACGGCCCGCGCTGAGTGGCGACGAACGAACCGTCACGCTCGGCGCGAGGCCATCTCTCACGCGACACCAACGGATCGTCATAGCGCGCGTGTCGAACGGATCGTCACAGCACAGGACACAGACGGATCGTCACACTCGGACCACGAGCGGATTGTCATCAACCGTGACGCTCGAATCGTCACACCACGTAATGCACGGTTCGTCACGCCTGCCTTGCTGAGCACTCAGGGGGTAATGAACCGTTCGTAGCTGCTGGACAAGCAGGTGTGACGAACCGTTCGGCTCCACCTCACATATGCAGCCAACGATTCGTTGGCTCATCGACCTCGTCGTTGTAAGGGACCAGAACATAAGTTCGGCAGACGGAGGGAACTGTGAGCGTGGTCGGCTTCGCTATTTCGGCCAGTCAGCGGCCTACCTCACAGATACGATGATCGAGTCTTCACTGTGGCACTACCACGCATCATAGTGAACCGCGCGGGTATGCCTGAACCATAGAGGCCGGAAGGCAATGGCCGACAAGCCGTTGACATGGCAGGAGATCATTCGGCGTCGCCAGCAGTTGGGCTTCGTCGGACGCCAGGAGCACCTGACCCGGTTCCGGGAGAACTTCACCCTGCCTGCCGATGACCCTGGCCGCTGCCTGCTATTCAACATCCACGGCGACGCCGGGGTCGGCAAGACCTATCTGGTCCGCCAACTCGCCGGGGTCGCCCGCGAGATCGGCGCCCGCAGCGTGGTTATCGACGACGGCGCTCATGACATTCCCGAGGCGCTAGCTGCGATCGCGGCTGGCTTAGAGCGCAGTGGACAGTCCAAGGAGCTGAAGGAGTTCCGTGAACGCCACGACGCCTACCAGCAGCGCCGCCACGAGCTGACAGCCGACCCCCAGGCGCCCCCGAGCGCTGCGCTGCTGGTGGCCCGGACGATCGTTAAGGTGGGGTTGCGAGCCGGGCGTGGCGTGCCAGTTGTGGGGCCAATCGCTGAGGTAGTGGACGCGGAGACGATCGTCGACCAGGCGGAGCAGCTCCGGGTCTATCTCAGCCGGAAGTTCCGCAACAGCGACGACGTGCACCTGATGCTCTCACCCGAGGAGGCGTTGACCCCGCCGCTGCTGCGGGGTCTGTCGGCGATGGCCACCCAGCAGTCAATCGCGCTGTTTTTCGACACCTACGAGCGGACCGCGCCGTTCTTGGACGACTGGCTACTGGCGTTGGTGGAGGGGCGGCTTGGGGAGCTGCCGAGCAACCTGATCCTCACGGTCGCCGGTCAGTACCCGCTGGATGCTGGCCGCTGGGAGCCCTATGCGGTGGCAGGGCTGATCGCAGACATCCCGCTCGCACCGTTCACCGAGCACGAGGCCCGCCAGTACCTCGCTCAGCAGGACGTCACCGCCGAACCTGTAGTCCAGGTGATCATGGGCCTGTCCGGCGGCCTGCCGCTGCTGGTCGCGATGCTGGCCGAGGGCCGCCCGGAGGATCCTACGGCGATCGGCGACCTCACTGGTAGCGCGGTCGAGCGGTTCCTGCGGTGGGAGGATGATGAGCGGCGTCGGTCGGCCGCACTGACCGCTGCGCTGCCCCGCTTCCTTAACCAGGATCTGCTGGCGGCCTTGTTCGGCCCCGAGGATGCGGGGGAGTTGTTCGCCTGGCTGCGAGCCCGACCGTTTGTGACCGAACGCAGCGCCGGCTGGCAATACCACGAAGTCGTCCGTGCTCCCATGCTGCGGCACCTGCGCAAGCAGTCACCGCAAGCCTGGTCTAGCCAACATCAGGCGCTCGTTGAGCACTTTCGCCAGCGGCGCGCCGTTCTCCAGCTTTCGGATAAGGAGGGCTGGCATGACGGGACCTGGCAGAGCTTGCTGCTCGAAGAGCTCTACCATCAGCTCTGCGCCGCTGCCGCGCCCGCGATCCCGGTCGCGTTGAACCAACTTGTCCGCGCCTATCATGAAGCCCAGATGCTAGCTCGCCGCTGGGCGGAGACCCTGCAGCAGGCCGGCGACGACGCCGACGATGCTCTGATCCGGCAGTTGGCCGAGCGTCTCCACTTGGCCACAGCCACAGCGGCAACTGACCGCAAGGCCTGGATGGAAACACTTTCCGCGCTCATCAGCAGCGGTCAGCTCACCGCGGAGGGCCAGGTGGTTGCGCTTATCGAACGCGCCGAGCTTTACGCTCGGGCTGACGACTTCACGCGGGCATTAGCCGACCTGGACCGCGCGATCGACCTTGACTCGAAATACGCTCCTGCGTTTTCCGTTCGCGGCGCTACGCACGGGAGGATGGGGCGCTACGAGGAGGCGCTGGCCGACCTCACCCGCGCGATCGACCTCGACCCCAAGTATGCCTGGGCACTCAGGAGCCGTGGGGAGACGTACCGGGCGATGGGGCGCTACGAGGAGGCGCTGGCCGACCTCACCCGCGCCATCGACCTCGCCCCCGAAGACGCCTGGGCGCTTGTGAATCGTGGGCAGACGTACCGGGCGATGGGACGCTACGAGGAGGCGCTGACCGACCTCACCCGCGCCATCGACCTCGCCCCCGAAGACG
>JBKPDO010000018.1:0-2445 GCA_046727955.1 bacterium
CGAGGAGGGGCCGCCCGCCGGCACGACAGCCGACAGTGGACAGCGGCTGGGGAGACCTCATGGCCGCCAGTGGGGAAATCTCATGGCCGCGAGCGGGGACTTCTCCGGCCGCCTACGGGGAGATTCTCACGGCCGCCGACACGCTATGGCAGCGGCACGCAGCCGCCGGGTCGGCGTCACCCGTCGGACCTGGTGGTGGTCCAGCAGGCGCCGCACCGTGGCAGAAGCAGCGCCAAGTTCGCCCACCACCTCCGCTAGTGTCCACGCCTGGGTGACCAGCCGGTCCACCAGGTAGGCCCGCACGCTGGGGAAGCCGAGTTCGGCCACCCGGGCGGCGGCGCGCTGGTAGGCGGCGCGCTGGCGCTGGCGGGCGAGTAGCTCCCGGCGGGGCGGCTGCCGGCTGTGGTGGTCCTGGATCGCGCGGCGGATGGCCGCCTGGGTGGTGTCGAGGTGGGCGGCGAGCGGGGGGATGCTCCAGCCGTCGTCCAGCAGGGCCTGCAGGCAGGCGCGCAGGTCGGCGAAGCCCAACCGTCTGGCCTGCTGGTCAAGCTGATGGTGATGCCCGCTGTCGACGCAGAAGCCGCCCTTGATGACGAGTCTGCGGTGCGTTGGTGCTGGTGGTGTTTCCCATGCGCTCGGAGTGCCGGGCGCCCCGCCGCTCCGGGAGACCCGTTATCATCAGGGCCTCTAGTGCTGCGTTCCTCAACAGCGGTGCATGATGCTGGCAGCGCCAATACGGGTGCTGACCTGGTCATCTGGGGAGCCGAAACCGTACCCGTCTTGAGGAACGTTGCACTAGCAGTACTCCGTTAGGTGGGTGCGGCTGCTGGCTGCAGCCATGCCGTTGACCGTGGGAGTCTGCGCAGGCACACCGGACACGCGCCGGCCCAACCAGCGAGCAGCAACTGCAGCTCGCGCAATGCCTGGAAGGTGGTCAGGCCGACGCACGGACTTTTGGGTCCAGCCGCTCCAAGGTGACGAAGGCATGGGCGACCGACACCAAGGTCACGTGGTGGTGCCAGCCCTTGAAGGAGCGGCCCTCGAAGTGGTCCAGGCCGAGCGCGTCCTTCAGCTCCCGATCGTCGTGCTCCACCCGCCAGCGCAGCTTGGCCAGGTGAACCAGCCGCTCCAGCGGGGTGTCTGCGGGCAGGCTGGCCAGCCAGTAGGTGACCGGCTCGGGCTCGCCTTCTGGCCACTCGGCCACAAGCCAGCGCAGCGGCAGCTCCCCGCCGCGGGCCACCCGGCGCAGCTGCACCCCGGCTGGGCGCACCCGCAGCACCACGAACCGGGCGGCCAGCGCCTTGCCGTTGGCGCCTTCCCGCCAGCTGACCGCGCTGGCCGCCCGCTCGCCCGCGGCCAGCACCAGCTGCCGCAGCGCCCAGCGCCGCTGGCGATACCGCGGCAGCGACGGGCGGCCCCGGCCCGCATACGGCACCGTCTCGGGCGCCACGTCCTGGGGGTAGGCGCTGATGGTGCCGGGGACCTGCACCACGTAGGCCAGCTCGCGCTGCTCCAGGCCGACCCGGAACTGGTTGACCTCGCCATAGGCGGCGTCGGCGAGGATCACCGGCGGGACCAGGTCCCAGCCGGCCAGCTCGTCCAGCATCTCCAGGGCCAGCTGCCATTTGGGCCGGTGGCGCTGGTCGGCGGGGACGTGGGCCTTGCGGCGCCGCTCGGCATCGGCATCCCAGGACTCCGGGAGGAACAGCCGCCAGTCCAGCGGGCAGCTTGCCTGGTCGGTCACCGCATGGACCGACACGCCGACCTGGCAGTTGGCCACCTTGCCCAGCGCCCCGCAGTCCTGCGGCGCCACCCCGACCGAGTAGCGGCCAAACTTGGGGAAGCCGGTGTCGTCGATCACCCACGCGGCCGGCTGGATCGCGGTGGTCATGCGCTGGGCGAGGCGGCGGCGCACCGCCGCCGGGTCCCACGGGCTTTGGTTGACGAACTGCTGCAGCGCCTGCTCCAGCGCGTAGGCGTCGGCGGCGGGATCGCCACGGGCCAGCCGGGCGGCCATCGGCTGGATCGACTTGCGCTTGCCGTCCAGCAGCAGCCCGCGCAGGTAGGTCTGGCCCCAGCGGCGCTGGTCCTTGCGGGGAATGGACGCGAACAGGTCCTCGGCGAAGGCGGCTAGACGGGTGCGGATACGGCGAAGTTGTGCGGGTGTCATTGCTTGCCACCAGCGGCGGTGGCGGGCTCCTTTCAGCTTGGGGATCTCATATCACGGGTACACCCAGCAGCAGTACTTTCGCAAGACCTAACAGAGCACTGCTATGTAGACAGCGCGATAGACAGCGCGCTGCTGACCGTCGAGACCAAGCGCACGGGCAACGCCGTGACCGGCCCGGTCGGTGAATGCCCTGAGCTGCGTGAATGCATTTACGCACCACAGGCCCGGCCGCCCCCTTGCGCGGGCGGCGCCCACCACCTTTGGTCGCCACCCAC
>JBKPDO010000019.1:0-7422 GCA_046727955.1 bacterium
CCATTTTAGCCGAGTATCGCAGCCATGTCACCTAGAACGCGCTGATATACATGACTACGTATCGGGCGACGAGTAGGCAGATCCTCCCTGGTCACAGCAACAACGGGACCGTCAAGGGCCAGTGCTCAGGGGGAACTTCGGACTAGACGCCAGCGGCGGGTCGGACGTGGAGCGCGTCATGGTCCTGCGGCTCGACGACCACCTGAGCGGCCCGGTGATCTGGGAGCCCGTGACCAAGACCTACTCCCAGGACAGCATGGGCGGCGACCCGGTCAGCGTGGCCTGGCGTCTTACCTGGCAGAGGGGTTCACGCTGCTGTTCAACCTGGACGGGCTGGACAGCCTGCCACCGGCGCTGCCGGGCTGGCGGGCAGAGCTCGACAGTCGGCGGCTGGTGGTGCGCAACGCGGATGGCCTGCCGGCGCTGGACACCGGCACCGACGGCGCACCGCACGGGTGGGTGGAGGCCGGCCTGGACCAGCAGGTGCTGATCGCGCTGACCGGCGTGGACCTGGGGCTGGACGCGCCCAGCTGGGAGCGGTTGGAGGCGGCCGCGGGGCGCGGGCAGCTCGCGGGCGCGATCATCCGTCTCGCCCACCGCAGATAGCCATCTGCCGGCCTGGCAGACCCCATGTGGCGCAGCATGGACCCTGTATGCCGGGCCCCAGGCGCGTTGGCTACCGGCCGCCCCACGGAAGTCACGCTTGGTCGTCAGCGGCACAGCAGGCCCACTGATGTCTGATTACGTGTCCTGTGACAGATGATCTTCCTTTCTGCCATTGAATCTTGCTCGACTTCGGGAGTCGGCCGCCTCTTGTTTGCTCGATGCACGATCCCGGCGCTGTCGCCCACGCCGAGGCGCTGCTCACCGCCCTGATGCGGTTGAGCATCGCGAGCAAGTCTCGCTGGCGAAGTTGGGCGGCCGTCGGCCTCCGCCCACCTATGGTCCAGCGCGAGCACCGTCAACCGATTGCCATTCAACATTCCTCACCGCAGGTCACGACCAGTACGTCGAGGAAGATCGCGCGACACAGGACATTACGCGGGCACCGACGGTTTCCTGACGCTCTACAGGTGGATGTCCCGTCTCAATCAATCTGGTCCGCGTCTCACTGAAGTTGGCTCCATCTGCTCGTCTGTCTCACTGAAGTTGGCCCGTAGGGCCTTCGGCCGCGGCCAGATCGAGTGAGACGGGACACCTGGCGACCGCCTGGGTCGGATGGCTGATCCACAGCGCGGCCGAGCACGCCGGCCTGCTGGACCTGCCCGGCATGCTGCTGGAGCTGTGGGCGAGCTGCCCGCCACCATCGCGGTGGGCTGCTACCTGGCCAGCCGCCACAGCCAGAGATCCCCTCGGTCACTGCGCACGTAGGCCGGAAGTCTCTACTCGGGCCTGCGGCCAGTACCTACCGTCAGCGTTGCCGCCGCTGAGCGCTTGCAAAGGAGGGACCAGCAATGCGGATCAGCAGGCGGATCATCACCGCACTGACGGCCGGGGTGCTGTTGCTTGGCGGCGGGGATAGGTACCGCCGCCATGGCGCAGGCGGAACCGACCACCAAGCTGGCCGCCGTGCAAGCCAAGGAAATCGCACCGGGCGTCGTGGACATGAAGTTCCGCGTGCTCGCGGCCGACCCGCTCGCGCGCTACCGGCTGAACGGCGACATCGCCATCATGGCCGTGTATGCGACCCTGACCGACACCGACACCGGAGCGCAGTTCCAGTACAACGGCCCCGGACAGGCCGGTTGGTGGTTGGCCCCATGGGCGTTCACCGAGCAAAGCCAAGCGCTGCACTTCCCGGTGCAGGTCGGCTTGCCGGGCGACCCGGTGGTGCTACGTAGTGCGCTACATCCCGAGCGGGTGGTACTACGACGGGCTGCCGCACTTCACCACCCACATCAACAGCGTTGAGTACGGGACCAACAACACGGCCGAGATTCACGACTACTACACCGGTTACCCGATTGACGTCGTGCCGTTCACCGTGCGTGTAGGGTCCACGCGAAGATGACCACCGTCCGGGCAGCATGGCTACCGTCTGGCCAATTGGCCACCTATCCTGTCGCCATCTCGGACGAGGCCGCTTCAGTCTCGCGCGCAATCCATCCGTTAGCTCAGATCAGAGAGTGATGCCGTCAAACACGAAGGGCTCCGCAGGCGGCGCGGCCGCCGCTGGTGGCATGGAGTTCCAGGCCCGGGTGGTCGCATGGCTCGCAAGCCGGGTGGTCGCGGAGGCGCCAGCGCCTTGGGAGCTCAAGCCAGCCGTCCTGGAGGCAGTCGGCGCGGAAACCTCCCAGCCGGTCGACGACGCTGGTGCGCTCACATCCAGTGATGGGTATGTCGCCGTCCAGGCCAAGCAGGGGCTGCGGGCCAGTGCATCCGATGGGCCGTTCGCAGAGGCGCTTTGGCAGGTTGTGGAGCAGTACCGTGATGGGGTACCGGACGGCCGCGGCCAGATCCGGGCAGTGGACCCGGCTCGCGACCGGCTGGTCTTGGCGGTCGACATGACCGCCAGCCTTCCGATTCGAATACACCTATCCAAGGTCGTGGACCGGCCGCGCTCGCACCCGCAGGGAACCGCGCTCACCGATGTCGCGGTGAACAAGCAGCAGCGGACCGTTCTGGACTCTGCGCTTGCTCACCTCCGGCGCGAGTGGACCAAGGTGTTCGGCAGTACGCCAACCGACGACGAACTGCATACCATGCTTCGGGTGTTCCTGGTGACCAGCCTCGACGTGGAAGACGGTGGTACCGACCGGGAGCGGGCCTTGGAGCGGCTGCGGCAGGTGCTCCACCGGCCAGACCATGCCGAGGCGGCCTGGGCGACGTTGCTCACCCACGCGCACCACCTGGCCGCCACCCGTGGCTGGAGCCGTCGTGAAGAGCTCGTGCGAGTCCTCGAGCAGGCCGGACACGCTATCGGACCCCGGGCGAGCTTGCAGGCCGACATTCGGCAGCTCCGGGCGCTCACGGATGCGAACCTGGACGCGATCAAGCCGCACGCCAGCCTGGTCACGCCGCAAGGCCTGGTGCGCCTGCCCCGCACGGTCGGTGCCGAGCTGGCCGCCGCGACCGGCGACCTGGTCGTCACGGGTGTCCCCGGGTCGGGCAAGACCGCGTTGCTGCGTGAGCTGGCCGTGACCCTGCGCGAGCAGGGTGACGACGTGGTCCTGTTGACGGCGGATGCGCTGCCGGGACGCGCTGGGCAGGCTCGCATCGAGCTTGGTCTGGAAAACGATGTGACGGCCGTGCTGACCGGCTGGACCGGTTCGCCATCGGCGACACTCGTGGTGGATGGGCTGGACGCGATCCGCGGGGAGGACGCGAGCCGCTGGCTGCGGGATCTCGTTGGTGCCTTGCGACCCACCCGCTGGCGGGTTGTCGTGAGCATCCGGCAGTTCGACCTGCATCACAGCCTTGACTGGCAGCGCGTGTTCCAGGGCGCGCCGGTCTCGATCGCTTCAGAGCGGCGGGACCCTCAGCTGCCCGGTGTTCGCCACCTGCTGGTCGGCGACCTCACCGATGACGAGCTGGCCGTGCTGTCGACGGCAAGCGCCCAGCTTGCCGGGCTTCTGCTTGGGGCCAGCCCCCGGCTGCGAGAACTGCTGCGCAACCCTTTCAATCTCTCCCTGGTCGCCGAGCTGCTCACTGCTGGGCAGAGCCAGGCGTCGTTGGCGCAGCTTCGTTCCCAGCTTGAGCTGCTCCAGCGCTATTGGCAGCACCGTGTCACCCACGGCGGTGACGGTCTCCAGCGGGTGCTGGTGCTCACCACGCTCACCACGGCGATGGTCAACCGTCGCCGCCTCCAGATCGACGCGGTGAGCGTGCTCGACACTGTCGAGCTCGGGGTTGTCGAGGCGTTACTGCGCGACGGGGTCCTCCGCGAAACAGCGAGCCGCCTGCTCGCCAGCGGCGGCAGACGTGTTCTGTTTGCTCACCATGTCCTGTTCGACTTTGCTGTCGCGGCGCTCCTGCTCGGCGACGAGGAGCAGCTCACGCGGCTGGGCGAGCAGCTCGACGCCGACCCGAGCCTGGCCGTGCTCGCCCGCCCGAGCCTGGACCTGCACCTGGCGGACGTATGGCAGGCCGAGCCCGGCCATGCGACCTTCTGGCGGCTCGCGCTTCGACTGAGCCTGCCCGTCGGGCACGCGCTCGCGGCGGTGGCCGCCGCCGCAGCAGCGGTCCAGGAGGTCGACGCGCCGAGCGACCTCGCACCCCTCGCCGATGCGCTTGCCAGCAGGGAACAGGCCGCCGAGGCTGCGCACGCCCTGGTCGGCTGGATCGCCAGCACGCTCGCGCTCGCCGACGAGCGCACCAAGCAGCAGGCACGTGCCGCGCTGCCCGCCTACGCCTGGCTCGCACGCCGCCTGGCCGAGATCCTCCAAGTCGCTGACGACATCGCGCACGCGCAGACCCTGGTGCGCCTTGTGTCGCAGCTTGAGGATCTGGCACCACTGCAGCCTGGCGATCCCGGCGCGACCGAGCGCGCAGCCGCGTCCGCTGCCCTCATGGAGCTGGCTCTGGCCGACCCCGCCACGCGGGAGCGGCTCGCTGACCGGGCTGCCCGGTTCCTGGTCAGCGCGGTCGCCGTCGATCCCGAGCGGTATGGTCCGGTCCTGCAGCGTTCCCTTGCCGGCGACGTCCTCGTCAAGTGGGGTGTGACCGCGCTGCAACGGTACGTGGATGAAATCACCGTGCTTGCTCGCGTCGCCCCGACCCTGGCTGCCGAGGTGGCCGAGGCGCTGCACGGGTTCGACGAGACTCGTGACGAGGGGACGTCTCTGACCGGCTCGGCGATCCTGTCGTTGATCAGCCCCCGCAAGCAGGACCTTCGGCTCACGCGGTCGAAGTTCGCGGAGCGGTTCCCGGAGCTGCTCAGCGCCGAGCCCGACGTGGCCGTGCGGGCGCTGGTGGCCGTCGTGGAGACTCCGCCAGCCCACCCTGAAAGCGGCGGCGAGGGCGAGCCCCACCGCTACCCGATCACGTTCGACACGGTGGAGGGCTACCTGCGGCCTTATAGCAGGCCGCTGCAGCTACTTGGCGATCACCGGTCCGCGCCGGTGATGGTCGACGCGCTGGCCGCGTATCTTCGGCAGCTTGCCGAGCCTGCCAGTGCCGCGGAACCGGACGAGCAGGTCGGCGAGGGCTCGGACCCGGATGCGCCTGATCGGTTGCTGCGCCTGCTGGTGAGTTTCGTGCACCACCCAGAGATCTGGGCTCGCCTCCTCGAGGCCGGTGCCGGTCCCCCGCAGGGCTTGGGCAGGCGCCTGCTGCCGCTATTGGACACCTCGGCGCTGCTCGCCCACCCCGCCACCCGCTATGCCGCTGGTTTGCTGATCCGCGCCCTCGGACCGCTGCTGACCAAGGAGGAGCACGCAGCCCTTGAGGGCCGCATCCTAGCCGCCGAGGGCTTCTTCGACACCCAGGACCCCGAGCAGGCGGAGCGCGCCGGTAACGCACGCGACCAGCTGCTCGGCAGCCTCGATCCTGCACGGGCCCAAACCGGGCAAGCACGGGCACGGCTGGCGGCGCTTGCCACCGGGAACGGCCCGCCCGAGCTTCACCCGCCCATGCAGGTCGTGGCCTCCTCCACGGCCTTCACCTTCGCCGACTACCTCGTCGTCGAAGGAGTCGCCGATGCCGACATCCCCAGCCCGCTCCGCAACGCGCTCGCCAGCCTCTACGACGACGTGCCCATCGCAAACGACGACCCGGACCCGCAGCGCAAGCAGGCGGCACGCGACCGGCTGCCGGGTGAGATCGAAACGGTCCTCACCCTCGCCGCCGAACCGTCGACCGGGCCACTCACCAGGGTCGTGGACGAACTCATCGCCCGCGCCGCGGCGATCGTCGGCGTCGCCGTCCCTCCCGACAGCCTCGCCGCGCAACGCTGGCTCGACCTGCTGTTGCGGCACGCCGCCAGCGGGCCATCCGACGGTGGAGACCGGCCGTGATCGCCTGGACGTCGAGCCCGCTCACAGAGGCGATCCAAGGCCTGCGTGGTCTGCTTGAGGATCCCGCGTGGCAGGCGAGCGCGCACCCACCCGTGATCCGAGCCGCGCTGCGGCAACACCTCGGTGATCACGACCCGGTGACCCGGACGCTCACCGCGCAGGCCCTGCACCTCATCGAGCCAGACGGTGAGCGGCGCCTGAAACTCGCCCGCCAGCGGCTACTCGCTGAGCCCCACCCACACGTCCGAGCGGTCCTGTTCGTCCAGCTCGGCCGGCTCATCGGCCAGAACGCCGCCGCGGTCGACCGTCTGGTCGCTGAACTGGCCGACAGCGGCCAATGGCCACTTGCCGCATCAGTCCCAGCCGCTGCACCGCGTGCCGTCGACGGGCGGGACGCAGCCGACAGCCAGGACGACGCCACTGTTAAGGGGGACCTGCTGGAGGTCGTGGCATCGCTCCTGCTGCTGCTCGCCGTCCGCCATGAGCAACCGGCCGCGGCCAGCCTCATCAACCGGTGGTTCTCCCACCCCCTCGACCACTCGGAGGCATTCCACCAGGCCGCCTTCCAGCTGCGCGCCATGGGCATGCTCGCAACGGACCGTGAAGGCGACACCGTTGCCGCCAAGGCCTTCGCCCTGCTTCGCGAGGCGACCGACGAGATCGTCACCACGGTCGAAGCACAGCTTGCTGGTGGGCAGCGCGACAACGACGTGTGGAACAGCGCGTTGAGGTTGACAGATACCGTGGCCGACCAGCTGTACGCCGCATCTGAGGCTCTTCGGGAACGGCAAGCCACCGCCTCCGAGCAGCAGCGGCTCGAGCCCAGCTCGCGTGCCAGCACGGAGTTGTTCAGGCTTGCCATGCCGCTGCTGGAGCAACTGGTGCGCGTCCACAACCCGCGAATCACTCATCGGCTGGTCGAAACGCTCGCCCACCTCGCCGAGCACGACCCCAAGCGCGTGCTCCTCGCCGTGCATCGTGCCGTGGCGCCCGGCCAGGGCTATCAGTACGAGCCCATGGCCGTCGATCTCATCGTCAGCCTGATCCGGCGCTACTTCGCCGACTACCGAGACTTGGTCACCACGGATGAGGAAGCGCTGACCGCGCTCCGTGAGCTCATCGAGGTCTTCGTCCGGGCAGGGTGGCCATCGGCGATCACCTTGGCATACCAGCTGCCGGATGCCTTCCGCTGATCCAGATGATACTTGGGGTTGACGAGGGTCCAGCAGTTGCCCTTCGAGTCCTCGCCACCCAGCGGTGCACCGCCGCGTTTGCAGGCATGGAGTCGATTGACCAGGCACCGCAGACAGTCGTTATTCGGCCCGCGATACTGGTAGAGACCTGTGATTGAGTGTCGTGTATTCCCCCGCAGAGATCCTCCAGCCGGTCACTGACCGTGGCCACCAGGACGGTGGCCGGGTTCGGGTTCGGAGGCGCGCTGCGCGTGGCTGCAGGTGAGAGCCGAGTG
>JBKPDO010000020.1:0-10375 GCA_046727955.1 bacterium
GCCTGGAGGGTTCGGCAGATCCTCTTGCTGGTGCTCGTCGCGGTGGTGCTCGCCGTGGGGCTGGATCTGCAGGTCCGCTGGCTCCAGCGTCGGCGCCTGTCCCGCGGCTGGGCGGTGACGATCATCCTCCTACTCAGCGTCGGGCTCCTGGTGCTCTTCGCCTGGCTGGTCATCCCGTCGGCGGTCCGCCAGACCCAGGCGCTGGCCAGGCACACCCCCGACTACCTCAATCGACTGCAGCACGCAACCGGCCTCCTCGGGACCCTGCAGAAAAAGTACGACCTCGCGCAGCGGCTCAGGGACACGACCGCGCGACTCCCTGCGCTAGCGCTCAAGAAGATCCCGGGCATCACCGCCAGCGCCGGCAGCATCATCTTCAACGTGCTGACCATCACGGTGCTCACGATCTACTTCCTGTCGGGGCTGCCGCGCGGCCAAGAGGCCGCCAAGGCGTTGCTGGCTGGCCAGCACGCCGACCGCAACATCCGGATCGTGGACGAGTCGCTGGCACGAATCGGCGGCTACGTCTCCGGCAACCTCCTCATCTCGATCATCGCGGGGACGTTGGCGTTCGCTGTGCTGGAAATCCTGCGAGTGCCCTTCGCGGCCGCGCTCGGCTTCTGGGTGGCGATCGCGGACCTCATTCCAAGCGTCGGCGCGACGCTTGGCGCGGTGCTTTGCGTGATCGTCGCGCTGTTCTCCTCGGTCGCCGACGGCATCGCCGTGGCCGTGTACTTCATCGTGTACCAGCGGGTCGAGAACTATTTCATCCTGCCGAGGATCATGACCAAGGCAATCGACCTGTCGGCGCCGACGGTCATTATCACCCTGCTGATCGGGGCGAGCCTGGCGGGGCTGGAGGGCGCGCTGATCGCGCTGCCGATCGCCGCCGCCGTCAAGGTCGTGCTCCGGGAAGTCTGGCTGGTCGAACGCACGCCCGCCGCGACCCCGTCGCCTGCCGCCAGCCCCAATGATGCCCGTCCTCCTGAGGTTTCCTCTCCCAGCCCCGGCGGCGCGTCGCCGTCAGATAGTCCTTAGTCCTCAGCGCCGAACCGAAGCTCCGCCGTGGCCAGGGCGATCGCCAATGCCGCGACCAGCACCGGAAGCGCGACGTCCACCCCAGCTGCAGCGCCCCACCAGCCTCCCTCCGACCATGAGCCCAACAGCGGCAACGCGCCGCCCTACCCGGGGCTGTTGCCATCGGCAAGCCAGGAGTCGGCGGCGAGCCCGGTCAGGGTCAGCGTGAGCACGGTCGTGATGACATCGGCGACCGCCAGGCGGCGGACGGTCGCGTTCTGCAGCCCAGCGCCACGGCCAGCAACCGATCACTGCGTAGCGCCGAGCGCCGCCGCCGACGGGCAGGCCGACTGCCACCACCGCCACGGCAGCCAGCAGCAGTTCCAGCAGCAGCGCGATGGTGACCCAGCGGCGCCGCACCGGCGCCGACACCTGGGCGTTGCCCGGCCCGATCGGGCTGCGGCGCCGGCGATGCCGTCACGGTCTTGCCGCTCAGTCGGGCGGCCCCAGGGCGGCAGGGCCACCTTGGGGAGCGATTCGCCTCGCACGGACGAGCATCATGGCGACGACGACACCAAAGACGAAGCCGCCGACGTGTGCGAAGAACCCGATGCCTCCGCCATGTGCCTCGGCGCCAAACATCCCGAAGTTGGCCTCGATGAGCTGATACAGGAACCATGCGCCGAGGAAGAACCACGCGGGGATCCGCACCAGGAAAAGAACACGAACGTGGTGATGCGCGAGTTGGGGTAGAGCACGAAGTAGGCGCCCAGCACCGCGGCGATGGCGCCGCTGGCACCCAGGTTGGGCACCTGCGCGTCGGCAGCGCTGCCGAACAGCAGCGTCATCGCCGTCTGCGTCATCATCGCGACAAAGCCGCCGGCGAAGTAGAAGACCAGGTAGCCAAGCGAGCCGAAGGCGTCCTCGACGTTCTTGCCGAAGATCGCCAGGAAGAGCATGTTGCCGAGGATGTGATCCCAGCTGCCGTGCAGGAACATCGCGGTGATCCAGCTGATGCCCCACGGCTCCGGGGCGTGGCAGGCGTTGTCGACGGCGCAGGGATAGAACGAGGCGTGGGTGACCGCCGCCTGAAGGTTGGGGAGCTCGTAGAGGTGGACCTCCCCCCGGGAGGTGGACACCGGGGTTATGCGGCCGTGGTCGATGGCAGCGGGCTCATGATGGCGTGCTGGTGCTCCCACTCGATGGGTGGCAGGTAGTCGTTGGTGGAGTGCAGGCGGAATCGGTTGTACCAGGCGATCCACGCGAAGATCGCGGCGCGGGCCTCGGCGCGGGTGCGGTAGTGCTGGCGGTCAACGAGCTCGACTTTGAGGGAGGCGAACCAGCTCTCGGCGACGGCGTTGTCCAGGCACGAGCCGGTGCGGCTCATCGAGCGGCGAAGCCCCAGCCGCTGGCAGGCATCGGTGCAGGCAGCCGAGGTGTACTCGGCGCCGCGGTCGCTGTGGAAGATGGTGCCGTCCATCGGCTGTCCGCCGCGGGTCGCGACGGCAGCCTCCAGTGCGTCGGTGACCAGGGTGGCGTCGTGGTGGGCGCTCATCGAGTAGCCCAGCAGGTGCCGGGAGGCCAGGTCCAGCACCGAGGCCAGGTACAGCCAGCCCTCGTCGGTGGGAATGTAGGTGACGTCGCTGCACCAGGCCACGTCGACCTGGTCGGGGTCGAACAGGCGGCCCGCGGCTACGGGCAAGACCGAGCGTCCCTGCCTTGTCACGGTCCGGGCCACTCAGGATGCGTTCTTGGACCGTGACTTCGCCCGTGTCGATGCCGAGGCGTGCCTGCTGGACCTGTCGGCCAGCCTGTCCAAGAGCCCGGCTGAGCTGGTTCCGGTTCGGCCGGTGCTGGAGTTCAACATGGTCGATCCGCGCTTTGTGGAGGAAGCCGACGTGCTGTCGGGGTTGGATCAGCGACCCAACCTGATGGAGCTCAAGCCCGGCGAGTTCGAGGCGCTGATCACCAACCTGTTTTCCAAGATGGGCCTGGAAACCAGGATGACCCAGCCCTCTCGTGACGGCGGGGTGGACTGCGTTGCCTTCGACAACCGCGCGATCTTCGGCGGCAAGGTGATCATCCAGGCCAAGCGCTACAAGAACACGGTGCCAGTGAGCGCGGTGCGTGACCTGTTCGGCAGTGTTCACAACGAGGGCGCGACCAAGGGCATCCTGGTCACGACCTCTGGATTCGGTAAGGCCTCGTTCGACTTCGCCAACGACAAGCCGCTTGAGCTGCTGTCCGGCACGAATCTGCTCTACCTGCTCAAGGAGCATGCCGGGGTGGACGCCAAGATCGAGCCGCCCGAGCACTGGGTCGATCCAAAGCACGATACTGGACCGGCACATTGGGATGATCCCGCATCCAACTCGTAGGGCATTCCGCATACCGATGCGCCGTGGTGAGGCAGCGGCTGCGGGGAGGGGCGCGAACCTCTGGGGCGCCCGGCTCTCGGGCGCGGACCTTGGGGACGCGCAGCTCCCGGGCGCGACTCTCGTGGCGCGGACCTTGAGCGCGCAACTCCAAGACGCCCTCGCCGACGCGAACACGGTTTGGCCGGAAGGGTTCGACTGGCAGAAGGCCAGGGCGGTGATGCGCTCCAATGAGCTGGGCGAGGATGGTGGTCAGACCGAAAGGCTGACCGACGGTCCCGTTGCGGCTCGGGCTTGTTGGTCTCGGGGAGGCCGACCTCCGCTCGCGGAGGAGCCTGCACCGCCAGGCGAGAAAGTAGCCGTAAGGTAGGCAGGGGAACGGTCGCAGGTCCTGGAGGATTGCTTGCCGCTTGCGGAGCATGGTTGATATGTGGCACGTGGGACGGCGCTGTAGCGGCTGGGTAGCCTGGTGCCCGGAGTGTCGAACCCGAGAAGCGGTGCAGGTGCGGCGGCTTGGCCCAAACGCCGACGACGAGCAGCTCCAGCCCAGCCGGGTCGCTCAATGCTACCCGGGCATCCTGCTTGACCAGCCGCTGACCGGACTCGCGCCCGAGCCCTGCAGCGTGCTGGTGGTCGCCCCTGCCGTCCTGCTGCACGAGCGATCCCCAGCCGGACGGCCAGGTGCTGTACGAGCTGGTGACCGGCCATCCGATCGGGTTTCGCGGGACCTGGTGTCCCTGGCCGACCTGGCCGTGGAGCTGCGCGTCTGGCCACAGCAGACCTGAACCGAGGTTGGCGTCAGCCCGAGGCCGTCCTGCTCGCGGTGGTGGACCGCTGGCGTGGTGGGCACGTCAAGGGCCTGGAGTTCGATGGGCTGAGTGCTGAGGAGGCCCGCATCCTCCCTCCACGCTCACCCGGCCCGACCTATCTATACTCCGTCGAAGTTTGCGACGAGGGTCCTGCACTTGGTCCCGTTCTTGAACAAGCTCGCAAGGTAGCTGTTGGGGTACTGCTCCTCGACGAGCTTCACCAGCCTGTTAACGACCCCGATGGTCTTGGGTTTGACTCGGGAGATCATGGTATCGAAGCCGAAGTCGATGTCGTTGAACTCATCGACCGGCAAGGACTGGAATACCAGGTGCAAGACGAGCCGGTTGCCATGTACTGCAACACCGCGAGAGCGGCCCTCGCGCTTGCGCTGCTCGTCTTTGAGCGTCAACTCGACTTCGCGCATGACTTGGACGACTCGCCACAGCTTCAGTGCCGTTACGCTCGGGTTGAATAGCTGCGTGTAGGGAGTCTTCTTGATATCACCCCAAAGTCGCGAGATCTCTCGCTTGGCCTGCATGGCCATCATAGGGTCGCGTGCCGCGCATGCGAGGGCGATGGTTGCGTCGACCACGCTGCAGCCTTGTTCCGGCACTGGGTCGGGCTCGCCGGTCTTGAAGGTGTAGATCTTGTGGTTTTCGAGCAGAAGCTCATTCTTGAGGCGTTCCTGCTCGGGATCAAACGCGACGAAATCGCGATTTTCGATCCGGTTCTGGGTGTTGGTCGCCCGAGTCACTGCGGCTGGGAAGTCCTCGGACAATTTTCCAGTGAGATGAACCGCACCGCAACGCGCGCCTTGCTGACCGCCTCAGGGTCCTTCGCGCGAGCGGTAGTGATGCTACCGACCGTCTGCGCGCCATTGACGACACTGACGCCTTCGCAGGTGAACTCGCCGACCTTGCGGTCAGCCCCACCGATTGGCCTCTTGCGGATGCGGTCACACAAAGTGGTGATGCCGTTGTTCAGATACCAGAACCGCTCCGGCATCGTGAGCACCGATTGCACGATGGACTCGTTCACGTCGGAGTCGGGGATGAGCTTGCGCAGGTTCTTCGCGAACAACTGCGGTCCGTGCGCCTCCAGCCACTGGGCGACCTCCTCGGCGCTGACCTGGCCGTAGTAGGCGGTGAACGGATCAGATGTCACCCCCCACTCATGCAGCAAGACGTCGAAAGAGATTCCCTGAGCCGCCAGTTGTCCACTGACGAAACGGTGTACGTCCTCCTGACGCAAGTGGCGGTAGGTTACGACTTCGACCGGGTCGTTGAGGTCGGCTTGGAGATCGTCGAACACCCGGAGGGCGTGCTTGGACAGCGCCCCCACACCGGTGTGGACGAGGACCAGCTCGTGGGTGGCGTTCGCGTCATCGAGGATCCGGTCGACCTCAAGCTTTCGGGCTTGGATCGCAGGATTGAAGCGCTCGAACCGGCTGTTGATCAGGTCGTTGAAGCCCTGCACGAACTTCTGTACGTCCCCGGACGACGGTGAGCCTTTCCCGTCGGAGTCCCACTTGGACTGGACGACGACGAGCTTGCCGCCATTGGTGTACATGGCATCGATGCCGTTGTCGTCGTACCCGTCGGTCAGACACAGCGCCGCTTCCACCGCCTCCAGCCCGTACACCTGCGTGAGCACGTACGCGGCCAGTGCCCGGCTGAGGAACGCCAACCGCTGGGTCTCCGGCGAGTATTGGACGTCGTCGACGTCGATGAGCCCTTCGAATTGCGTCTCGAGCGCCCTGCGGATGTGGCGGATGTGTACGCGGCTCATGCAGACCCCTCGACCTACTTGCCAGAGTTGAGAAGATACATTGGCCATCCCCACTCGGTCACGTCGGGAGAGCAGACGGGAGGCGCAAGCAGATCTAACTCTTGCCGACAAGGCCGTACCCATGCAGCTGATTCGCGTGGTTTGCCCGAGAGCTGCGGCAGTCCTGCAAGCTCGTGTAAGCGACCTCCCGCAGGGTCAAGAATGTCGATCCGCCATGCGGCTGCCCACAGCATTCGTGGATCAAGCTTCCGAGAACGTCGCGTCGACGCACTTCCTGAGGTGAGACCGGACCGGCGTCGACCACAGGTTCAACGGGTGTCGCGAGGTCGGTCAAGCGGTCGGTGCGGCCTCCGCTCGTTGTCGTCCTCGATGTAGGTGCGCGCGGACGCAGTCGAGGTGCTGGCGTCCGAGGACCAGGACCCAGTCCATGCACTCGGTCCTCACCATGTGGATTCACCGCTCGGCGGCGGCGTTGGCGTTCGGGCCTGGACCGGTAGGGAGCACCCATCGTGCCTTCGGGGCGGACCTCCTCGAACGACGAGGACACATCGAGTCGCGGTCGTGGACGAGGCGGAACGGCTCGCCCCGGTCATCGTGCGGTTCCTCGCCTGCTGGGTGCCAGGCGGAGTCTGGAGGCGCCGTGGAAGCCGTGCCGCGGCGTTCACCTCATGATCTATTCGACTCGAATATCCGCTCCCCTTGTCAAACGCCAGCCCACCACACGAGTGGCGCTCGGTTGGGCACAGCTGGCCAGCCAACCCTTGATCCACCTTCAAGCTGGCAAGCATGCCGACGGACTCAGCGCTTGCGATAACCATCCCTGCGGACCTTGGCGTGGCGGGGGCTGAGCCGGATGGTGGGACCTGCGATGAGCAGGTAAAGGTTCGGATGCTGTAGGGGTCGGTGCCCTCGACAGGATTCGAACCTGCGGCCTACTGCTCCGGAGGCAGTCGCTCTTTCCCCTGAGCTACGAGGGCGGGGAAATGCGGAGCGTATGGTACCATCTCGCCCCGGTTTCCCGTCGACCGGCGAAATCGCAGCTCAGGCGTTGTGCTATGCTCCCGCCACGCCGTCCCCATCTGAGCACCTTTCCTTACGTCTGGGTTCATGATCAACGCCCGCATCTTGGTCGTCGACGACGATCAGGTCATCCAGCAGCTGCTCAAGGTCAACCTTGAGCTTGAGGGTTATGCCGTAGGGGTGGCCGAGGACGGGGAGGAGGCGCTGGAACGATTCGATGCTTTCCGGCCCAACCTGGTCCTACTCGACATCATGATGCCGAAGCTGGACGGCTGGGAGGTCTGCCGCCGCCTCAAGGAGGGTGTGGACAGCGCGGAGGTGCCGATCGTGCTGCTGTCGGCGCGGGCACAGGAGGCGGACGTGCGGCGGGGACACGAGCTGGGCGTCGCCGCCTACGTGACCAAGCCGTTCGACCCGATCCAGCTCCTCGACCTGGTCGCCGACATCCTCGCCAAGCAGGGCTTCTCCAACGCGTGGGCGCCGCGCTGAGGCCGCGCTGAGGCGGTGGCGCCACCGGCCCCGCTCCGCCCGGCGCCCCGGGGTCGGCCCAACGCCCCGGGGGTCGGCCTGGTTCCCCGGGTCGGCCTGGTTCCCAGGGTCGGCCCGGCGCCCCGGGGTCGGCCCGGCGCCCCAGGGTCGGCTCACCTGCCGAGGTCGGCCCGGCGCCCCGGGGTTGGCCCAACGCCCCGGGGTCGGCCCAACGCCCCGGGGTCGGCCCAACGCCCGGGGGGGGGTCGGCCCGGTTCCCGGGGTCCGCCCGGCGCCCGGGTCCGGCGAGCGACCTGGAAGCCTTCCCGCCGGGTCAGGCAAGATGTCGGCCGACCGATGTACGGCCAAGGGCGGTCGGTGCGGGAGTCGGCGCGGACGACATCGACATCGACATCGACATCGACGCGCCCCCGGGCCGGGAATGGCCGGCGTGGCGGGCGCTGAGGGAGGGGAGCGGCAGGTGGCGGAGCCGGTCAGGGTCGGCATGCTTGGCTGTGGAGTCGTCGGCACCGGGGTGGCCAGGCTCCTCGTCGAGCACGCCGAGCCGATCAGCGACCGCGCCGGCGTGCCGGTCCAGCTCCAGCGGATCGCGGTGCGGAACCTCTCCAAAAAGCGTGACCCAGTGGTCGACCCCACCTTGCTGGTCGGGAACGCCGCCGAGGTCGTCGCCGACCCCCGGGTGGACGTGGTGCTCGAGGTCATGGGCGGCATCGAGCCGGCCCGCTCGCTGATCCTGGAGGCCCTGCGGCTCGGCAAGCCGGTCGTCACCGCCAACAAGGAGCTGCTGGCCACCAGCGGCGGCGAGCTGCTCGACGCGGCCGAGGCCGCCGGAGTCGACCTGAAATTCGAGGCCTCGGTGGCGGGCGCGATCCCGATCATCCACGCCATCAAGGAGTCGCTGGCCGGCGACCGGCTGCGCCGCATCCTGGGGATCGTCAACGGCACCACCAACTACGTGCTGTGGCGCATGGCGACCACCGGGGCCGGCTACGAGGAGGCGCTCGCCGAGGCGACCGAGCTGGGCTATGCGGAGCCCGACCCGAGCGCGGACGTGGAGGGCTTCGACGCCGCCGCCAAGTGCGCCATCCTGGCGAGCCTGGCGTTCAACACCCGCGTGGTGGCCGGCGACGTCTACCGCGAGGGCATCACCGACGTGACCGCGGCCGATATCGCCGCCGCCTCGCGGATGGGCTACACGGTGAAGCTGCTGGCTATCGCGGAGCAGGTGAACGGCGAGGTCAGCGCCCGGGTGCACCCGGCGATGATCCCCTCGGCGCACCCGCTGGCGGCGGTGACCGATGCCTACAACGCGGTGTTCGTCGAGGGGGATGCCGTCGGCCAGCTCATGTTCTACGGCAAGGGGGCGGGCAGCCTGCCGACCGGCTCGGCGGTGGTGGGCGACCTGGTCGACGTGATCCGCAACCGTCTCCAGGGGGCGCACGGGGTCGGCTGCACCTGCCTGTACCGGCGACCCGTGCGCGGGATGGATGACGTGGACACCCAGTACTACCTCGCACTGGACGTGGTCGACCGGCCCGGCGTCCTGGCGCAGGTGGCGGCCGCCTTCGGGGAGCACGGCGTGTCGATCCGCTCGGTGCTGCAGCGCGGCCGCGGCGACGAGGCGCAGCTCGTACTGGTGACGCACCTGGCCAAGGAGCGTGACATGCGCGCGACGCTGGCCGGCCTGCGCGAGCTCGAGGTGGTGATCAGCCTCGGCAGCGTCATGCGAGTCGAGGGGGAGGAGGCGGACGAGGTGATGGCCCGATGACGCCAACCACCCGGCAGCCGGTCTGGCCGGGCGTGATCGAGCGGTACCGCGAGCGGCTGCCGATCGGCTCGACCACGCCGGTCGTGACGCTGCTGGAGGGCGGTACCCCGCTGGTGCAGGCGCCGGCGCTGTCGGCGCGCACCGGCTGCGACGTCTGGCTGAAGGTCGAGGGCGTCAACCCGACCGGCTCCTTCAAGGACCGCGGCATGACGGTGGCGGTGTCCAAGGCGCTGGAAGAGGGCAGCCGGGCGGTGATCTGCGCCTCCACCGGCAACACCTCCGCCTCGGCGGCCGCCTACGCCGCGCGGGCCGCGATCACCTGCGCGGTGCTGGTGCCCGACGGCAAGATCGCGCTGGGAAAGCTGGCGCAGGCGCTGGTCCACGGGGCGAGGGTGCTGGCGGTCGAGGGCTCCTTCGACGACTGCCTGGTGCTGGCCCGCGATCTCGCCGAGCACTATCCGGTGACCCTGGTCAACTCGGTGAACCCCTTCCGCATCCAGGGGCAGAAGACGGTTGCGTTCGAGATCCTCGAGGCGCTCGGGCGGGTACCGGACGTGCACTGCATCCCGGTCGGCAACGCCGGCAACATCAGCGCCACCTGGCTCGGCTACAGCGAGGCGGCCGCGCTCGAGCCCGCCCCGGAGCGCCCCCGCATGCTCGGCTTCCAGGCCGCCGGCGCGGCCCCGCTGGTGCACGGCCAGCCGGTGCCCAAGCCCTCCACCATCGCCACCGCCATCCGCATCGGCCGCCCCGCCTCGGCGGCGCAGGCGCTGCGCGCGGTGGAGGAGTCGGCCGGCACCCTCGAGGCTGTCACCGACCGCGAGATCCTCGCCGCCTACCGTCTGCTCGCCCGCGAGGAGGGCCTGTTCGTCGAGATGGCCTCGGCCGCCTCAGTGGCGGGCCTGCTCGCCACCGCGACCAGCGGCGTGATCGAGCGGGGCAGCCTGGTGGTGGCCACCTTGACCGGCAACGGCCTCAAGGACCCGGACTGGGCGGTCTCGGGCGCGCCGGCGCCCACCCGAGTGCCAGTGGACGCCGGCGCGGCGGCCGCCGCCCTCGGCCTCGGATGACGGGCGCCGCCGCGAGCGGCGCCGGGCCCGTCGCGGCG
>JBKPDO010000021.1:0-10155 GCA_046727955.1 bacterium
GGCGGAGGTGACCGTCCGGCAGGGCATCGAGCCGCTGCTGCGAGCACGCGTGCCCGAGATGGTCGGCCTGGCGGACGTCACCGACCACGCGGCGGGGACCACGCCGTTCTTCTCCGCCGAGAAGCGGTGACCACCGTGGCAACCAGCCGTGGCGTGCCGGCTGATTGGACAGCACAGACGGCATGGCGGAGGTGACCATGGCGCGCGTGCTGCTGCTGGTGCCCGCCCGCACCTACCGGGCCAGCGACTTCCTGGTCGCGGCCGGCCGGCTGGGACTGGACCTGGTGGTCGGCAGCGACGGCGCCTTACCGCTGGACCGCCGGCTCGTCGTCCGGGTGGACCCGGGCGACCTGCAGGCAAGCGTCGACCGGCTCGTGGCCCGAAGCGGCCCGGTCGACGCGGTCGTGGCCGTGGACACCCCGATGCTGGTCCTGGCCGCGGCGGCGGCGGCCCGCATGGGCCTGCCCCACAACCGGGTCGACGCGGTGCAGGCCGCGACCGACAAGGCCACCCAGCGACGCTGGTGGGCGGCCGCCGGCGTGGCCCAGCCCTCGTTTCGGGTCGTGGCGGCCGGCGCCTCGCAGGCTGCCCTGCGGGACGCGGCGGCCCAGGTCGGGTTCCCCTGTGTGGTCAAGGCGGTGTCGCTGAGCGGCGGCCAGGGCGTGCTGCGCGCCGACGACAAGGCGGGCGCGGCCGCCGCGGCCGGGCGGATCCGGCAGATCCTGGGCATTCCCCGACGGCCGGCGGACGAGCCGCTGCTGGTCGAGGAGTATGTCCCCGGATGGGAGCTGAGCATCGACGGGCTGCTGACCGACGGCGAGCTGACCGTCACCGCGATCTTCGACAAGCCCGACACCCCCGACGGCCCCACCTTCGAGGAGACCGTGCTCGTCACGCCCTCCCGGCTGCCGCAGCCAATCCTGTCGGAAACCCTCACTACTGCCGCGCGCGCCGCCCGGGCGCTCGGGCTCAGGTACGGCCCCATCCACGCCGAGCTGCGCCTGGACGCTCGTGACCGCTGCCAGCGGCCGACCATGCTCGAGCTGGCGGCCCGCTCGATCGGTGGCCTGTGCTCACGCGCCCTGCGGTTCCTGGACGGAGTGAGCCTCGAACAGCTGGTGCTGGCCAACGCCCTGGGCCGCCGCGTGACGCCTCACCGCCTCGCCGGAGCCGCTGGCGTGCTCATGCTGCCCGTGGAACGCGCGGGCGTGCTCCAAGCCGTGGACGGCAGGACCCAAGCCGCAGCCGTCCCGGGCATCACCGGCCTGTCGATCACTACCCCGGTCGGCCAGACCGTCCACCCACTCCCGGAGGGTGACCGCTACCTGGGCTTCCTGTTCGCCGAAGGCACGACCTACGGGGAGGTGGAGGCGGCGCTGCGCGCTGCCCGGCGGCGGCTGCGCGTAGTCATCCAGTCGGCGGCTGGGCCGCCTTGATGATGCCGTCCAGGGCCTGACCGATCCGCTGGGCGGCCTGCTCGCGGTCGGGCTGACCGGCGTCCAGCCAGGCCATGACCGCCTCGACCGCCACCCTGGGGGCCAGGTGCGCGGCCCACGCCGCCCACGAGGAGTCGGGGATCACCTGGACGAGCTCGCGGCGCGCGACGGCCACCATCGCCTCCTGGAACCGGTCCATCTCACGGCGGAACTCCGGCTCCCGAGCGGCGTGGCGGAACAGCAGCCGGAACCCGTCCGGGTCGGCGGCGGCGACCCCGACCAGCGCGTCGATGCTGGCCGCGGTGAAGTTGCCGGTGCCGGTGGCGTCGGCCAGCCGGGTGCAGGCGCGGTCGAGGACCGCGCGGTACAGGTCGGTCTTGGAGTCGAAGTGGCGGTACAGGATCGCCCGGCTGACGCCGGCCTGGGTGGCGATGTCGTCCAGGCTGGTGGCGGCGAACCCGGAGCGGGCGAAGGCGTGGGTGGCGGCGGCGAGGATCTGCTCGCGGCGCTCGGCGCGGCGCAGCCGCCGCACCGGCTCGGGCGCCGCGGCGTCGGGCGCCGGCTGGTTGGCGGGTTGGCTGCTGGCCGGCATGGCTCCCCACTTCGGCAAGGACTTATTGACATCAGAGTCTACAACCGGTAATAGTGACTATGAAATATATAACTAAGAGTAGACAAGCTGTGGAGCGCGCTTATGGACGACGCCATCATCCAAGCCGAGGGGCTGGTCAAGGCCTACGGCGGCGAGGTCCGTGCGCTGGACGAGCTGAGCTTGGCCGTGCGGCCCGGGACCATCCATGCCCTGTTGGGCCCCAACGGCGCCGGCAAGACCACTCTCATCCGGATCCTCACCACCCTGCTGGCACCGGACGCGGGCACCGCCCGCGTCGCCGGCGTCGACGTGCGCACCGACCCGGCGGGCGTGCGCACCCGGATCGGCCTGGCGGGCCAGGCCGCCGCCGTTGACGACTACCTCACCGGCCGGGAGAACGTCGAGATGGTCGGCCGGCTCTATGGGCTGCGACGCGGTCCAGCGCGACGGCGCGCCCGCGAAGTCCTCGAGCGCATTCACCTGGTAGACGTGGCCGACCGGCAGGTCAAGACCTACTCCGGGGGGATGCGCCGCCGCCTGGACCTGGCCGCCTCCCTGGTCGGCGGCCCCTGGGTGCTGTTCCTGGACGAGCCCACCGCCGGCCTGGACCCCGCCAGCCGCCACGACCTGTGGGCGCTGATCCGCGACCTGGTCGACACCGGGACGACGGTGCTGTTGACCACCCAGTACCTGGAGGAGGCCGACCAGCTCGCCGACTGGATCGCGGTCATCGACCACGGCAGGCTCGTGAGTGAGGGCACCGGACCCCAGCTCAAGGACCGCGTCGGCAGCGCGATGATCGAGCTGCGGGTCGCAGCCCCCGACCGTGGTCGGGTGCTGCAGGCACTGCGGGACGGCGGTCAGCCAGCCTCGACCTTCGACGAGCGCGACCCCAGGGTGGTCCTCCCGGCGCCGGACGGCCCAGGGACTCTGACCGTGGCGCTGCGCCGCCTGGAGGCGGCCGGCATCACGCCACAGGACGCGGCGCTGCGCAAGCCGACCCTTGACGAGGTGTTCCTCGCGCTGACCGGCCACCACGCCACCGCCGCCAGCGGCGACGGCCGTGCCCGACACCTGGAGGCAGCCCGATGAGCGCCACCACGACCCAGCCCGCGCGGGGGCCTGGGCGCACCGCAAGCGACATCGCCGTCATCGCCCGGCGCGACCTGGTCCGCAGCCTGCGGCTGCCCGACGTGCTGGTGACCTCCAGCGTCATGCCGGTGATCTTCATCCTGATGTTCACCTACGTGTTCGGCGGCGCCATCCAGACCGCGCTGCCACCCGCCGCCGCGGGCAGCTACGTCAACTGGCTCCTCCCAGGGCTGCTGGCCCAGTTCGCCCTGTTCGGCAGCCAGGGCGCCGCCTTCCGGATGGCCGAAGACCTCGCCAAGGGCGTCATCGACCGGTTCCGCTCCCTGCCGATGGCCCGCTCCGCGGTGCCCGCCGGCCGCACCCTCGCCGACCTCGCCGGCACGACCCGCACCATGGTCCTGCTGCTGGCCGTCGGGCTGGCCATCGGGTTCCGCTGGCAGACCAGCCCCTGGAGCCTGCTGGCCGGCGTGGCGCTCGCGCTGGGGTTCGGGTATGCCTGGTCGTGGGTCATGGCAGCCCTTGGGCTGGTCGTGCGCACCCCCGAAGCGGTCCAGGCGGCCAGCTTCATGGGCGCGTTCCCGCTGGCGTTCACCAGCTCGGTATTCGTCCCGACCCAGACCATGCCGGGGTGGCTGCAGGCGTTCGCCGCCCACCAGCCCGTCACCGTGACCACCAACGCCCTGCGCGGCCTGATCCTCGGCCAGGGCGCCCTGCCGCCAGGCCAGACCGTCACCGGCCAGGTCGTACTGGCCCTGACCTGGTCGGCCGCCATCACCGCGGTCTTCGCCCCGCTGGCCGTCCGCCTGTACCGCCGCACCGTCAGCTGACCGTCCACTATCCCCTATGAGGTGATCGCAGTGGCAGTGACACAGCACAGCAACCAGACCATCGGTCGGCGGCGCGGGATCGGGCCCGTCGGGACCGCGGCGCGGCTCCTCGTGGGAGCGTTGCTGCTGGGCAGCGTGGTCCAGGGCCACCTGGCCCGCGGCTTCCACGTGTCCTCCTGGGCGCTCGGCCTGGTGGGCTTCCCAGCCCTGGTGCTTGCCTTGCAGTGGCTGCGCGCCCGGCGCACACCGACCCGGCTGGAGGCGACCGGGCCGGTCAGCCACGCCCTCAACCTGGCGGTGTTCCTCGCGCTGTACCTCGTGGAGGCCACCAGCGACGCCGCGCTGATCTTCTACGGGACGTCCATGCTGCTGGCGGCGCTGCGCGGCTACGCCGGGTGCGAGGTGCTGGCCGTGTCCAACTGGCTGCTGCGACGTGACGACCAGATCGGCTGCGCCGTCTTCTGGCCCGTCGACTACCTGGAGCGCCGGAGGACGCCCACGGAGGAGTCCGCCATCCGGTAGGGCTGGGGACGGGTGGCAGCCGACCAGGAGCACGCGATGACGACGCACCGGTCGGTGCCCAGGCCACACCGTCATCGGCCAGCTCGTTGCGCTGGCCTGGTCGGTCGGGATCACCGCGCTCTTCGCGCTGCTCATCGTGGCTGGAGCGCTCATCTGGGTGCATCGTGTTGTGAAAAGCCTCGACTCGGATGTCGAGTTGCGGCCGGCTCGATCGTCATCCTCGTGGCGGCACGCTACGGCCGCTAGAGGAGGACTGCGATGCGGTACATGTTGCTGATCTATGACTGTGACCGGCCGGAGCCGGGTGATCCCCGGTTCGAGGGCGCGCTGGAGCGGGTGAACAGGTTCGTCGAGGAGTGCCGCAGGCGGGGTGTTCTCCGGGCTGGGGATCCTTTGCAGCCGGTGAGCACCGCGACCACGGTGCGGGTGCGCGATGGCCAGACGTTGATCGTGGACGGGCCGTTCGCGGAGGTCCATGAGCAGCTCGGCGGCTACTACATCCTTGACTGCCGCGACCTGGATGAGGTGCTGGAGCTGGCGGCGCTGTGCCCGATGGCGGAAGAGGGCTCCATCGAGGTGCGTCCGGTCGCCGAGGTGCCCGGTCTGCACCCGCAGCTGGACGCGCTGCGTGCGGCCATCGCTGAGGAATGACCCATAGCGCGCCCGCAGTGGTCGTGGAGCGGGTGTTCCGGGAACACCGGGCGAAGATGCTGGCCGCGCTGGTCCGCGTGCTGGGCGACTTCGAGCTGGCCGAGGACGCCCTGCAGGAGGCGTGCGCGGTAGCGTTGCGGCGCTGGCCGCAGACCCAGGTCCCCGACGATCCCATTGCGTGGCTGCTGCTGGCCGCCCGCAACCGGGCGATCGACCGGCTGCGCCGCGCGCGGATGGCGCAGGTCAAGCAGGCGGAGGCATGGGCGGGCCAGCTGCGGGCGGGAACGGTGACCACGATGACCGACTACAGCCAAGACAGCCTGCTCACCCTTGGTGACGATCGGCTGAGCCTGGTCTTCACCTGCTGCCACCCCGCGCTGTCGCTGGAGGCGCGGGTGGCGCTGACGCTGCAGGCCGTGGTGGGGCTGACCGCCGGCCAGATCGCCCGCGCGTTCCTGGTCAGCGAGCCCACCATGGCCCAGCGGCTGGTGCGCGCCAAGCGAAAGATCCGCGATGCCCGGATCCGCTTGGAGGTCCCCGCGGACCATCTGCTGCCCGACCGCCTGTCCGGCGTGCTCGCGCTGGTCTACCTGGTCTTCACCCAGGGCTACACGGCGGCGCCCGACGCACCAGAGCGTCGCCAGCTGTGCGAGGAGGCGATCCGGCTCGGCAAGCTCATCGCCGGCCTGATGCCCGACGAGCCGGAGGCCCTTGGGCTGGTCGCGCTGATGCTGCTGCAGGATTCCCGCAGCGCCGCCCGGTACACCGACACCGGCGATCTGGTGCTGCTGGAGGACCAGGACCGGTCGCGGTGGGACCGCGTCGAGATCCAGGAGGGCATCCGGCTGCTGGACCGCGCACTGCAACGCGGGATTCCCGGTCCCTACCAGCTCCAGGCGGCGATCGCGGCGGTCCACGCGCAAGCACAGGCGGCCGCGCAGACCGACTGGGCCCGGATCGCCGCCTTGTACGCCGAGCTGCTCGATCTGTCGCCGTCACCGGTGGTGGCGCTCAACCGGGCGGTTGCCGTCGCCATGGCCGAGGGCCCACAGGCCGGGCTGGAGCTGATCGACCAGCTCGACGGCATCGACAGCCTGCAGCGCTACCATCCGCTGCACGCCGCCCGCGCGGACCTGCTGCGCCGGCTGGGCTGCCTGGAGGAGGCCGCGGCCGCATACCGCCGCGCGCACGAGCTGGCGGTCAACCCCGCCGACCGGCGCTTTCTTGCTGGCAGGCTCCTGGCCGTGGAGGGCCTGCGGGACGGCGGATAGCGGCATGCAGCATGCGCCGCGGCATTCCTGCGGTGGAGAGTGTCGAGTCGCGGCATCGCCGTTCGTCCTCCGCTCATCGAGGTCGACCACACCACGCCTGGAAGGGCCCTCCGGAAGGAGCAGCAATGCGCACGAACACGCCCAATCCGATCCCGGATTCGTACCGCCGTGTCACGCCCTGCCTGGTTGTCCAAGGCGCCGCCAAGGCCCTGGAGTTCTACGCCGAGGTGTTCCAGGCGACCGAGCGGATGCGCTTCCCCGGCCCCGGTGGGACGATCGCGCACTCCGAGATCCAGATCGGCGATTCGGTCGTCATCGTCGAGGATGAGTTCCCGGAGCGGGGGACCAAGGCGCCGCCGGCTGGCGGCGATGGCTCGCCGTCCTTCCTGTTCATCTACGTCGAGAATGTGGACGCCATCGTCGCGCGAGCCGTGGAGCTCGGCGCAAAGCTCCAGCGTCCCCCCGAGAACCAGTTCTACGGCGACCGGGACAGCTACATCATCGACCCGTTCGGCCACGGCTGGACGATCGCGACACACGTCGAGGACGTGGAACCGCAGGAGATGATGCGACGGATGACCGAGTGGCAGAATCAGGCCTGACCAGAAATAAAGGGGCCCGCGTGGCGATTCCGCCATGCGGGTCCTTTTGCCGTATTTCCGGTCGATGGCAGGGATCAGCACGCTGGCCACGTTGCTTCGGTCGGAATTCCCGGTGAGCAGTGTCGAATCTCGACACGGCCGTTCGTCCTTCGCTGCATGAGGTCGATAACACCGACCGACCAAGCAATGCCCGCGGCGGATAGCCGCCTCGGCCGCCGACCCCTCGATCCGGGTCTGAACCCCTTGAACGAGGAGCACCATGGTCAAAGATCAAGAACTCTACGCCCCGATCCGGCGACGCTGGACGGTCGTTCTCGCGTCCGTCGCGTCGTTCATGGTCGGCCTTGATGTCCTGGTCACCATGACGGCCCTGCCCACGTTGCACGTGGAGCTGGGAACTGGGGTGGCCGGGCTGGCCTGGACGATCAACGCCTACGAAATCGGGTTCGCGGCGCTCATCCTCACCGGCACAGCGTTGGGAGACCGCTATGGGCGACGCTCGCTGTTCGTCGTCGGGGTAGCCGTCTTCACGGCGGGCTCGGTCTGGTGCGCGCTCAGCTCCAGCGTCGAGCACCTCATCGCCGCCCGGGCCTTCCAAGGAATCGGTGGAGGCGTGGCGACCGCACTCGCGCTGGCGGTCATCAGCGCCGCGACACCACCGGCGCGGCGGGGTGCCGCGTTCGGCGTCTGGGGTGCGGTCACCGGCATCGCGGTGGCGGTGGGTCCGGTCGTCGGCGGCGCGATCATCCACGGCCTGGCCTGGCAGTGGATCTTTTGGCTCAACGTTCCCGTCGGCGTCGCCCTGATCGGGTTGAGTCTGTCGAAGATCGCCGACACCAGAGGTGGCGTGCGTCGCATCGACGTGGTCGGGCTGGCGCTGTCCACGGTCGGAGTCGTCGCGGTCGCCCAGGCGCTGATCCGCGCAGGAGACGTCGGCTGGTCCGCACCGCCGACGCTGCTGGGGCTGGCCGGGGGCGCTGTCGCGCTGGTCGCGTTCGTGCTGTGGCAACGCCGCAGCCCCGCGCCGATGCTGCCCTTGACGATGTTCCGCAACAGGAGCTTCTCCGGCGGCTGCGGCGCGAGCTTCGCCTTGGGCGCCGGCCTGTACGGCAACGCCTTCATGTTCGCCCAATAGCTCCAGCTGGCGCTGGGGCACGATCCCCTTGCGGTGGGGATTCGGCTGCTGCCCTGGGTCGCGCTGGCACCCCTGGTCTCGCCCGTCGCCGGTCTGCTCGCCGACCGGATCGGCGAACGGCCGCTGGTAATCGCCGGCTCGGGCTGTTCGCCGCGGCGTTCTTCGCGATCGGCCCACTCACAACCTCAGGCGCCGGTTACACGACGCTGATCGTTCCCCTATTCGTCGCCGGCATCGGCGTGGCCACCGCGTTCCCGACGATCGCGACGGCGGTGATGCGGTCGGCGGATGCGACCCGGCTCGGGGTGGCCTCCGGGGTGAGCAACACGATGCGCCAGGTCGGCGCCGTGTTCGGCGTCGCGGTGGCGGTCTTCTCGACCTTCGGCGGGTACGGCTCTCCCGAGCAGTTCGTCGACGGATTCGGGCCGACGGTCACGGTGCTGGCGGCCATCACCCTGGCCGGGTTGGCCCCAGCGGCGGTGATCCGCCCGCAACGTGGCCGGCCGGTCCGGCACCCACGAGAGGAAGCCTATGAGACTGCGTGAGGTCGAGCGCGGCGACCGCCTGCTCTGGCGTCTCCTGATCCGGTTTCTCTCCCTGGCGTCGGGGATGCGCCTGCCCGACGCGGCGCGGATCGTCTTCTACCACAAGCAGTTCTTCGGCGACCCCATGAGCCGTTGGACCCATACGGCCATGCGTAGGGAAAGTGAGTGGACGGTCGGCGAGCGGGAACTGATGGCGGCCATGACCGCGAACTGGAACGCCTGCGAGTTCTGTGTCGGGGCGCATGGCGCGATCGCGGCGCGGGTGCTGGATCGACCGGTGGTGGACGCGGCCCTTGAGGACGTCCAGCGGGCGGAGCTGCCAGCACGCTTGCGGGCGACCCTCGCCTTCCTGGAGGTCCTCACCCGAGCGCACGACACGCTGACGGCGCAGGATGATCGGACGGTCCTTCGGGAGGGAGTCGCACCCCAGGCCCTGGAGGATGCGATCGCGGTGGCCGCCCTGTTCAACGTCATCGGCCGCTGCGCGGATGCCCTCGACTACGAGGTGCCCGGGGACAGGGACTTCGACCGCGCCGCAAAGCGGCTGCTCGCTCAGGGCTACACGTTCGGGAAGGGCAAGCATCCCGCCCACGCCGATCACCGCGCCCTGGCCGATGCCGTGCGCAGGCGCGTCCTGGAGGGCCCAGGGGAGACCGCCGCGGCCCTTCGCCACGCGATGGCGGGGCGGGCGGCCGGCGGCCCGGCGCTGGAGGCGCCCTACGACGACCTGGCCCGACAGATCGGCCAGGCCGCCTACAAGGTCACCGGCGAGCAGGTGGCAACGGTCGTCGAGCAGGCGGGAAGTGAGCGGGCCGCGTTCGAGCTGATCGTGGCATCCGCGCTCGGCGCCGGTCTGCACCGCTGGCAGCGCGGCCTCAAGGTTTTGAAGGAGGCATTGGAAACGGCCGAGTCCTGGATGCCTCCGGCGACCCCGCATTGAGGGTGTCCATGCTGCCTTCTCACGTCGGGGTGAGTGGGGACACGAACGTGTACGCAACAGCGAGCTGACGCCTCACGGCTCCCGCCCACGTCACTGCTGCGTGGTTGCGGCCCCCAGCGCGTCCAGGAACACATCGGGCTGCTCGACGTGGGGAGGTGGCCGGCATTGTCGATCACGTGCAGTGACCAGCCAAGGGTGGCGCTGGCCTGTACGGTGCGCAAACTCGGCCGCGGCCGGAAGCTGGGCAGTCCGTACCGACTCCAGGCTCGGTACCGTGACGCCTCTGTCGAGTCCCTGCCGGAGGCCGTCCCGCGTGCCATCGAAACTCGTCTACCTCGCGCTGTGCCGCCTGATCAGCCTGCTCGTGCTGCTGGCCCGCGGCGATGCCTCAAAGGACCTGGAGATCCTCGTCCTACGCCACCAACTCGCCGTGCTCCGCCGCCAGACCTCGCGACCCAAGCTCGAACCCACCGACCGCGTCCTGCTCGCCGCGATCAGCCGCGCGCTGCCCCGACCCCGCTGGTCCTGCTTGTTCGTCACGC
>JBKPDO010000022.1:0-11843 GCA_046727955.1 bacterium
GTGCCGTCCGGCCACCAGCCGGCGCCAGGGTTGGGCAGGCGCTGGTCGGTGCGCCAGAAGCCGCCGTGCGCGGCCACCAGGTACAGCCACGCGCCGAGCGCGCCCAGTGCCAACCCCGCCAGGATGGTCACGGGCGGCCGGCTGGCTCAGCCGTCCCGGCCGGCGTTGCGGCGGAGGGTCTCGGTGACCCTGGCGACCAGCTCGAGCGGCTCGAACGGCTTGATGACGTAGTCGTCTGCACCAGCGCTGAGCCCGACTATCCGGTCGGTCTGGAGCGACTTGGCGGTCAGCATGATCACCGGGATGCGCGCGCCACGCGGATCGGCCCGTAGCTTGCTGCAGACCTCGTAGCCGTCCATTCCCGGCATCATCACGTCGAGCAGGATCAGATTTGGTTGCAGGTCCAGGGCCTTCGCAAGCGCGTCCTTGCCATCGTGGGCGGTGACCACGTCGATGCCCTCGATGACCAGATTCACCTCCAGGAACCGGACGATGTCGCGGTCGTCGTCGGCGACCAGCACCAGCTCCCGTTCGCGTTGTGCGAGCTGGCCGCGATCAGTGCGGTCCGGGCCGGCTCCATCCAGCAACGCAACTCTCTCCCCTCATCAACGAGCGCGTCGATCGAGAGAGCCTATCAGGTCTGTCCGCAACCGCCGAACAGGCATAGAGCACCCGCTCCTGCCGTCGCGCCGAGTTGCGTACACTTGGCGGGCCAACGTAAGGCGCGTATGGCGAAGGTTCCCCGGTGAGACCGGCACAGGCGCTCTTCGGGATCAGGGTGAGGCCGGCACATGCGCTCTTGGGGGGCCGTGGGGGGAGCTCGCTCCCCCCACATGGATCGAGGACCGCGTCGCGAGCGCTGCCCGCCATGTCGACCGCCGACCCAGCGAAAGAAGGAGCCCATGCCCAGCCTCGAGCAGGTCACGGAGTGGATCGAGGGATACGTCAAGGCCTGGAACTCCAACCGCCCCGACGACATCGCCCGGCTGTTCAGCGACGACGCCACCTACTACACCACGCCCTACCGCCAGCCGTGGCGCGGCCGCGAGGCGATCGTGGCTGGCTGGCTGGACCGCAAGGACGAGCCCGGGGACACACGCTTCACCTGGAAGCCGCTAGCCGTGACCGACGACGTGGCCATCGTCCAATGCGAGACGGTCTATCTCGACCCGCCGGCGACCTACAGCAACCTGTGGGTCATCCGCATGGACCCGGACGGCCGCTGCACCGAGTTCACCGAATGGTGGATGCTGCAATCGGACGGGTAGGCGTAGCCGCCTGGTGGCCGTGGTGGTTGCCGCCTCACCTCCGCGGGCTTACGCTGCGGCGGGGGCAGGCGAGATGACCGATATCCATGCCGTCATCGACGAGGGCCTGGGAAACAGCTCGTACCTGGTCGACCTGGGCGACCGGCGGGCGCTCGCGGTCGACCCGAGCCGCGACCCGCGGCCCTACGTTGCGGCCGCTGAGGGCCGGGGGTTGCGCATCGCCCTCACCGCCGAGACCCACCTGCACGCCGACTTCATCTCAGGCAGCCGCGAGCTGGCCACCCGTGGCGCCCAGGTGCTCGCGCCCCGCTCGGCGGGCCTGGCCTTCGCTCACCGAGGACTCGAGGACGGCGAAGAGGTCGATCTCGGCGGTCTCGTGCTTCGCGTCCTCGCCACCCCCGGCCACGCGCCAGAGCACGTCGCGTACCTGCTGCTCGACAGCGGGCGGCCGGTCGCGCTGTTCAGCGGCGGCGCGCTGCTGGCCGGCGGGGTCGCCCGCACGGACCTGGTCAGCCCAGAGCAGACCCTGCCGCTCGCCCGCGCGGCCTGGCGGTCGCTCTCGCAGCGGCTGCTGACCTTGCCGCCGTCGCTGGCCGTCTACCCGACACACGGCGCCGGGTCGTTCTGCTCGGCGAGTCAGGGCGAGGGGTGGGTCACCACCATCGGCGCGGAGCAGGCTGCCAACCCGCTGGCGGGAGCCGGCACGGAGGAGCGCTTTGTCGCCCGGCTGCTCGCCGGGCTCGGCAGCTACCCGCCCTATTTCCTGCGCCTGCGCGAGGTGAACCGCCGCGGTCCGCGGTTGCTGGACGACCGCGAACGCCTGCTGGCCACGCTGCCCGTGGAGGAGGCGCGCGCTCGCGTGGAGGCGGGCGCGCTGCTGCTCGACGTCCGGCCCGGCGCCGACTTCGCCGCCGGGCACGCGCCCGGGGCGCTGTCGATCGCGTTGCGCCCGGCCTTCGCGACCTGGCTGGGCTGGCTGGTGGACCCGGCGCAGCCGCTGCTGTTCGTGCTCGGCGAGCGCCAGGATCGCGCCGAGCTGCTGCGCCAGTGCTACGGCATCGGCTACGAGCGGCTCGCCGGCGAGCTGGACGGGGGCATGGCCGCCTGGCGCGCGGCGGGGCTGCCAGAGGACCACATCGAGCTGGTGGGGCCTGGCGAGGTGGGGGAGGGCCCAGTGCTGGACGTGCGGCAGGCGAGCGAGGTGGCGGAGGGGCGCCTGCCTACCGCGGTGGCGGTCGAGCTGGGCGCGCTCGAGGGAAGCGCCGACCGCCTGCCGGAGGGGCCGCTGACGGTGATGTGCGCGCACGGGGAGCGGGCCATGACCGCCGCCAGCCTGCTGGAGCGCGGGGGTCGTGCCGGTCTGCGCGTGCTTCGCGGCGGAGCGGCCGACTGGAGCGCCGCCACCGGCCGCCCCCTGGTCCGCTCGTGAACCATCCGTGGGGGAGCACGCTCGCTCCCCCACGGACTCCGATTCGCCAACGATATCCCCACCCCCCAAAGTCGAGAAGTTCCGTGGTGCCGTGGTCGCGAGAGGGTGAGAAATGAGGTTGCTATGGAGCTTTCGTTATGCCTTCCGGGGCCTCTGGCAGGTCCTGGGGCGCGAGCGCAATGCCCGCATCCATGTGGTCGCCGCCGCCGTGGCGCTGGTGGCGGCCGGTCTGGCGCACCTGAACCGCGCTGAGGTGGCGCTGGTGGTGCTTGCGGTAGCGCTCGTGCTGTGTGCGGAGATCTTCAACAGCGTGATCGAGCAGGTGCTCGACCTGCTGCACCCGGAGCGCAGCCAGCGTGTCCGGGTGATAAAGGACGCGAGCGCAGCGGCCGTGCTGGTCGCCGCGCTCGGCGCCGCTGCCCTGGCGGGCGTCCTCTTTGGCCCGCGACTGGTCGGCCGCCCGTGATTCAGCCGCCGCTCTGGCCGCCCGTGATTAGGCAAGCGGCGGACTCGACCCGTGCGAGGGCCGCTCGTAGATACCGGTGCCCTCGGCGGTGGCGTCCTCATGCTCATGACCTCGCCGTGCTCGTCCGCATGGCACCCTCGACACGACAACTGCACGTTGCACTGCCGAAGACGGGAGAATCGTCGCCATGTTCGCCTACGCCATGTTCGCCTACGACGACGCAGTCGCCGAGCGGTACCCAACAATCCGCGCCGGCGTCATCCATGCGACCAGGCTGACCAACGGACGCAGCTCAGCAGAGCTGCTCGACGAGTACCAAGCCGCGCAACGGGCCGCCTCCGACAGGCTGCACACCACCGCGATCGCGGATCTTCCCTCGATCGCGGCATGGCGCCGCGCCTTCACCCAGTTCGGCGCCAAGCCGACCCAATACCGCAACGCGGCCGAAGCGCTGCTCCGGAGACTCGCCAAGCATGGCGACATCCCCACCATCAGCACCCTCGTCGACATCGGCAACCTCGTCTCGATCCGCTATACCATGCCGGTCGCCGTGTTCGACTTGGCCAGCGTCGCCGGCTCCATCACCGTTCGTTTCGCCACCGGCAACGAGCTTTTCACCGATCTCGGCTCGACCGGCAGCGTCTCCCCCGACCCTGGCGAGGTCATCTTCGTGGACAGCGACAACGTCGTGAGCGCTCGGCGCTGGTGCTGGCGCCAAAGCGCCCAGAGCGCCACCAGCGCGACCACGGTCGACGCGCTCGTCGTCGTCGAAGGCCATCACGACACCGCCAGTGGCGACGTCGAGGCCGCCCTTACCGATCTCACCTCGCTGCTTGCCGCCTATCAGCCTGGCGGCCAGAGCAGGTCGTACGTGTTGTCGCCGACCAGCCGTCGGGTGGGAACCGGCGAAGACGTCGAGAGCGCAAGTCGGTAGAAGTACCCTCCGCCGACCCCACTGGTCGCCGCTCAGCCGCCTCGCTCAGACCACCCCGGCTGGCCGTCTGGCTGGCCGTCCGGCTGGCCGTCAGCGGGCAGATTCTGCTGGCACTGCCCGTGTGTGCCCGGAGCCAGCCGACCCGGAGCCAGCCGACCCGGAGCCAGCCGACCCGGAGCCAGCCGACCCGGAGCTAGCCGGCCGAGCAGTTTCTGGGCGACGCCGTCCAGGGTCAGCAGGTCCTGCTCGTCGAAGTGGCGGGTGAAGGTCTCCTCGATGACCCGGGCGTAGACGGCCCGGGCGGTGCGGTGCACAGCCACGCCTGCGTTGGTGAGCGTGGCGTAGACCTCGCGGCGGTTCTCCGCCGGGCGATCGCGCTGGATCCAGCCTCGGTCGACGAGGCGGTCGATGATGCGGGTGAGTCCGCCAGGGGTAACCCGCAGGCAGGTCGCGAGGTCCAGCATCCGCAGCCGCCTGCCGGGCGCCGCGGCGAGCCACGCCAGCAGGTCGTGCTGTTCCTCACCACCATCGGCAACAAGACCGGCAAGCGGCACGAGACCCCGGTCGCCTGGTTCCCCGACGGTGACGACGCCTGGCTGATCGTCGCATCGGCCGGCGGGTCAGCGCGCAACCCGGATTGGTACCACAACCTCGCGGCGCATCCCGACCAGGTCTGGGTCGAGCTTCCGCAGCGCACGCTGCAGGTGGCGCCAGAGCAACTCGAGGGTGCCCGCCGACAGGAGCGCTGGCAGCGGATCGTCCAGGCGCAACCCCGCTACGCGAGATACCAGGAGAAGACAGACCGCCTTCTTCCAATCATTCGCCTGGTGCCCGCCTCGACGTAGGGTCGACCGACGGTGCGTCGCTGCGATTTGCCGCGGGTCAAGCTGGGGCAGAGCGGCGCGCCGATGTCGAGTTCCAGTCCTCGAGCGTGGCTGAGGCCGAGTCGCCAACGCCCGCCGTTCAGCGGCGGGCACCGAGGAGGCGGCTGGTCAGCTCACCGCCGTCCAGGACCAGTTCGCGCATAGCATGGTCGAGGTGCTGGTCCTCCACGACGATCCCGTCGCCGTCGGCGCCTCTGCCGGGGAGGACGGCGAGCAGCGCGGCCTTGCGCAGCAGCTCGCGGATGAAGGCGGGGCTGACGGCCTCGGTCCGCTCGACCAGCCGGTCGAGGCCGTCGGCGTCCAGGCGCAGGGTCAAGCCCCGGCCATACAGTTCGATCAGGCGACGGCGGCAGCCGGCGTCCGGCAGCGGTACCTCGACCGCAAGGTCGACCCTGCCGGGGCGGGCGGCCAGGGCCGGCTCCAGCAGGTCGGGGCGGTTGCTGGTGAGCAGGAAGATCACGTCGCTGTCGTCGCCGAGCCCGTCCATCTCGTTGAGCAGCTCGAACAGCAGCGGGGTGCAGCCGGGCTGCTGGCGGTCGCGGTCCTCGGCGATCAGGTCGACGTCTTCGAGGATGACCATCGACGGCTGCAGCAGCCGCGCCATTGCACACGCTCGGGGGATCAGCCCGACCTCGCGGCCGGTCAGCAGCACCACCGTGCGGTCGCGCATCCGGCCGGCCAGGTACATGGCGGTGAGCGTCTTGCCGGTGCCTGGCCGTCCGTGGAGCAGCAGGCCGCGGCGCAGGTGCCGCCCGGCCGCCAGCAGCCGGTCGCGGTTGGCGGCAAACGCGACGGTGTGCCGCTCGACCCGTTCCAGGACGCCGTCGGCGAGCACGATGTCCTCCCGCGCGATCGCCGGCAGCGCGTGGAACTCGACCCGCAGCGACCCGTAGCGCTCCATGACGAGCGAGACCACGTGCCCCCGGTAGACGTTGCGCTCGCGCATCCCGGCGCGGATCTCGGCCAGAAAGGTCCGGGCCTGGTCACGGTCGGGTGCCATCACCTCGACCTGGCCCCGTTCGCGGATGCCGCGCTCGGTCGGGCCGGAGACCAGCACGGCCAGCGGCGCGTCGCCGGCGCGGACCAACAGCAGCCCGAATTGCACGCAGGTCATCACCCGGTCGCGGTCGAGGGGGACGTTGACGTACTCGACCGGGCCGATCGCCGGACCCGACCCGCCGACCAGGCCAGTCCTGCCCGAGCCGAGGATGTCGGCCAGGCCCAGCCCGTTGAAGCGCTTGTACTCGGAGGTCACACCCAGGGCCTCGAACGACCGCCCGGTCCGCTGCAACCAGGCGTCCAGCCCCGCTTGCAGATTGGGGTGCTCGGACGGCGCGAACTGCTCGGCGACGATCGGCAAGGCCGACGGGTCAGTGCCGAAGTGGGCTCGAAGCCGGGCCGCGAACACCGGCTCGGCGTCCGGCGCCGCCGCCACGGTGCGCTCGAGGAAACCCTTGAAGGCCGCACCGAACTCTCCCGCGGAGATGGCTGAGGTAGAGGTGGGGGTTGCAGGGGTGCTCGATTGGGGCTGCTCGTCTGCCATGGCATCGCCTTTGCGGAGACGCGCGCTCTTCTGCACGACGCGGTGAGCCGATGCTCACCCGCCGGGGACGATCGGGCAAGTACTACCGCAAGTACTACCGTAGGTACCCCAATGTACGGGGACCCTACAAGCCTCGACCTAGCGGGTCGTTGGGCGGACGGCGCCGATATAGTCGCCGCGGAAGGCGGGCTGGACGCGGATGACCGCGCCGGCGTTGGGGGCGTTGATCATGTTGCCGGCGCCGATGTAGAGGCCGACGTGGTGGATGGTCGCCGGGTTGGCAAGGTCGCTGGCGTAGAAGACCAGGTCGCCGGCCTGGACGGCGGCGGGGTCCAGGATGTGCCTGCCGGCGTGCCACTGCTGCGCGGCGGTGCGGGGCAGTTGCATGCCGCCGGCCTGGTAGGCGCGCAGCGTCAGCCCAGAGCAGTCGTAGAAGCCGCCCTCGCCGGTGCCGCCCCAGCGGTAGGGCTTGCCGAGCTGGTTGTAGGCGAACTGCAGCGCGGCGTCGACGACGCTGGAGGCCGGCGCGCCCGGCGGCAGGCCCGCGCTGGCCGCGTAGCCGGAGGCGATCGCCAGGACCTTGTCCACATACCACTGGGCGTGGTTGTAGGCGAAGATCGCGCGGGAGAGGTCGCCGCCGGTGCTGCGCAGGGCCTTGCAGAGGTAGCTGGCGGCGCTGGGGATGGCGTCGGCGGGGTCGTAGGGGTTGACGCGGCCGTCGTTGTTGCCGTCCACGGCGAAGCGCCAGAACGTGTCGCCGGCCGCGCCGACGCCGATGCCCATCTGCATCGGGCCGGCCGCGCCGGCGAAGTTGGCGCCCTCGGTCACCCCCGCTGCCACGAGGCGGCCGTGGTTGGTCTCGATCTTGCCGATGCCGGCCAGCACCGGCCAGGGCAGGCCGGGACAGGTGTCAGCCGCCCGCTGGTAGAGCGCGAGGTAGCCCGGGGGGATGTCCTGGCGGGCGTCCTGGCTGGGGACGTCGCCACCGATGATGCCGGTGGACAGGCCGCCCATCACCATGATCACGATCAGCAGCAGCACCACTGGCGCGGCCACGATGGCGATCAGCAGCTTCTTCATCGGCTGACTCGGTCCCTGCTCGGCGCGGTCGGGGGTGTCGGGACGGCGTCGTAGGGTTGTGTCTTACGGGATCGGCCGGTTGAAGTTCAAGACCGGAGTCGCGCCTGGTATTATTTTAGACGCTCGACCCTATTGACAGGATAGACGGTTGGCATCTTACGATCGAGTACCAAGGTTGGGCAATCCAAGCAAGCCACTCGACCGGTAGTGGCACAGGGAGCGAGTGATGACCGGCGAGACGTTCGTCCCCCCGGCGGCGCGCCGGCCGTGGAGCCGAGGCGTTTGCCGCAGGCTATACAAGCTGCGCACATGCTTTTGTGCGGTTGCCGAGCAGTGTAACCTTTGATACGCCGTACGCGGGTGCATGGCCCGTTCCCCTTCCCAAAACGCCGTGAGCATATCGACTTGATACGACACAACCCATAGCCCCGATTCGCCAAGCCGTACCGGTCCTGTAGGGCTTTAGGGGGTTCGCCGTGACAAAGCAGCCGAGTGCCAGCCCGAACGCCGCCGCAGAGGAGGCGTTCGTCCCGCTCGGCGGTGCGAACGACGCCACCCCGCCGCCCGCGCACCCCAACGGCGACGACGACCTGCCCGAGCGCTACCGCAACCAGCCGGTGCCCCGCAGCGAGGAGCCACGGCTCACCCGCGCGCAGCGCCAGATGGGCGTGACCACCCCGGCGCCCAGGGACGCCTCCACCGCCACCGCGGCCGACTTCACCGCCGAGCGCTACCTGCGCGACCAGTCGATGGCGCCGCGCGACGGCTGGCGCCGGACGGTCTTCTGGCTCAGCGGCGGCCGGGTCAACTTCGGCCCCAGCCCCGCCGAGCTGGCCGAGCGGGAGCTGGTGGCCCGCGCCAAGACGCGCGTGGCCGGCTGCCGCTCGATCGCGGTGATCAGCCGCAAGGGTGGGGTGGGCAAGACCACCACCACGCTGATGCTGGGGCACAGCTTCGCGTCGCTGCGCGGCGACCGGGTGGTGGCCCTGGACGGCAACCCCGACGCCGGGTCGCTGGGCTACCGGGTGCGCCGCGAGACGGCCGCGACCATCACCAACCTGCTCGCCGACGAGCAGATGATCACGCGCTACGCCGATATCCGCGCCTACACCTCGCAGGCGCCGACGCGGCTTGAGGTGGTCGCCTCCGACGACGATCCCCGGATCACCAAGGCGCTTGGCGAGGAGGACTACCGCCGCGCGATCGCGCTGCTGGAGCGGCACTACAACCTGATCTGCCTTGACACCGGCACGGGGGTGCTGGAGTCGGCCACCAGGGGGATCCTGCAGCTGGCCGACCAGATCGTGGTGGTGATGTCGCCGAGCCTTGACAGTGCCAGGGCGGCGAGCTCGACGCTTGACTGGCTGAACGAGAACGGGCACGCGGAGCTGGTGCGCAGCGCGGTGGCGGTGGTCAACGGGGTGCAGGCCGACACGCTGGTGGAGGTCGACCGCATCAAGGAGCATTTCGCCGGCCGCTGCCGCGCGGTCGTCCAGGTTCCGTGGGACCCGCACCTGGCCGCCGGCGCGGAGACCGATGTCACCCGCCTGCACGTGACGACCAGGCATGCCTACCTGGAGGTGGCCGCCGCGGTCGCCGACGGCTTCGTGACGTGACGACGTGACCAAACCATTACCGCTCTGGAAGACCATGACGATCTATACCTGCCGATGCCGGATCGCCGCGAGGGGGCCGTCGCCGACGGAATCGGCACCGTAGAATATCAAGGAGGTACGTGCTGATGCGCCACCTGCACGTAATCGCCCAAAGGGTGAACTTCACCCCGGATTTCAGCGCAATCCCTGGAGCCGGACCGTTTCAGCAGGTCATCAACGGTGTGGGTGCGTTCGCCCTGTTTCTTTCCCTAGCTGGGATCATCATCGGTGGAGCCATGTGGGGCGTCGGCTCCCTCAGCTCCAACTACCACCAGGCCGCGGTCGGCAAGCGCGCGACGCTGTACTCGATCGTGGGAGCGGTGATCGTCGGAGCGGCCGCCGCGCTGGTGAACTGGGCGTTCTCGCTGGGTCGGACGACCTGAGGCCGATCCGGTCAGTGCAGCCGCTGCGGAAACGCGGTCCGGCAGCGGAGGGCTTCCGCCCGCCGTGCCGCCTGTTCCCGAGCGGTCCCTGGGGTGATGGGAAGGTGAGGGCGGTTGGCCATACGTGAGCAGAGCCGGGCGCGGGTGATCTACGGTCTGCCCGAGCAGCGACGCCTTGGCGCGGGCGGCGGGCTCGGGCTGTTCGGCATGCTCGCGATCGCCCTGGTGCTGTTCGCGGGTGGGCTGCTGATCGGCCGCTGGACCGGCGCGACCTCGCAGGCCCCGGCGACACCGCGGACCGCCACGGCGCCGCGGACCACGACGCCCGCGGCCTCGGCGCCGGCCTCGGCGGTCCCACAGGCGGCGCAGGCGAGCGGCGACCGGGTCTGGAGCGGCCGCCTGGAGGGCGGCTTCGTGCCGGTCGGCTGGGCGCATTCCGAGGGTGGCGCGATCGCCGCCGCCACCAACTACGTCGCGGTGCTGTCGAGCGAGGTGCTGTTCGACCCGGCCAAGCGGCAGCTCGCGGTGGCGGCGGTCGCCGCGCCGCAGGCCCGGGTGCGGCTGCAGCGCGAGCTGGACGACAGCGCCAAGACGGTCGCCGCGGCACTGACCCGCGGGGCGGCCGGCGTGGGCGGCACCGGCGCGGCGGCCGCCGCGGGCGCTGGCGCGGCCCTGGACCCGGGCAAGTTGATCTTCCAGACCGTCCCCGTCCGCTACCGGGTCGAGCTTTACGACGGCGCGCGTGCCCGCGTGGCCATCTGGACGACCGGCGTGGGCGGCTACGAGGGCTCCAGCCTCCCCGTGCAGGAGGCGTGGGGCGTGACGACCGTTGAGCTTGAGTGGATCGACAAAGATTGGAAGGAGATCAGTGCAACCGTGCAGGACGGGCCGGTCCCCGTCGCCGACGACACTCCCCCCACCCCGGCGCCCGTCCTGGTCGGCGAGGCCCAGCGATTCAAGGAGTACCACTATGCCCCGGGGCAGTAGAACCTCTCGGGCCCGCTGGCTCCTGGCGCTGGCCGGCCTGGTGCTCGCGTCCATCCTGCTGGTCACGCCCGCCGCGCTGGCGCAGTCGACCAGCGCGCCCTCGACCACGGCCGCCCCCCCCACGACCGTGGCGCAGCAGACCAAGCCCGCGGACCCGTGCGCCAAGAACCAGACCGCGATCGCCCGCAAGGTCTGCCAGCTGGGCCAGAACGCCAGCCGCTCGGTGACCGGCGCGATCACCGGCGCCGCCAGCAACATCGTCTCGGCGGCCGGGGACAGCGCGCTGCGCAGCTTCACCGCGGCGGTGTCGTCGGCGGGCAACTGGTTCCTGCAGCGGGTGGGCGGGCTGATCAACGGCACCACCAGCCCGAACGTGCTGAACGCCAAGTGGTTCGGGTCGCAGTACCGGGTGATGCTGGCGCTGGCGGTGGTGATCGCCCTGCCGGTGCTGCTGGTGAGTGTGGCGCAGTCGATCGTGCGGGTGGACGCCATGCAGGCGATCCGCTCGGCCTTCGTGTACCTGCCGATCGCCGCGATCTTCTCCGCGGTGGCGCCGGCGATCGCGCAGCTGCTGATCGACTCCAGCGACTGGATGAGCACGGCCATCAGCCACAACGCCAGCGCCAGCGCGCAGCACTTCATGACCCAGACCGGCAGCTGGCTCGGCGCGGTCGGCGCGGGCACGCTCAACCCGGCGGTGCCGGTCTTTGGCGTGCTGATGGGCGCGATCGTGGTGGTGCTTGGCGCCTTCTCCATCTGGCTGGAGCTGCTGCTGCGCGGGGCCGCGATCTACATCGCCGTGCTGTTTTTGCCGCTGGGCTTCGCCGCCATGGTGTGGCCGGCCGGGTGGCGCTGGTGCCGCCGGCTGATCGAGTTCCTGATCGCGATCATCTTCGCCAAGGTGTTCATCGTCGCGATCATCGACATGGCCGCCGCGGGTCTGGCCGCGGGTGGCCTGGCGAGCTTCGAGGGCGTGCTCGCCGGCGGTGCCCTGCTGCTGATGGCGGCGTTCACGCCGATCGCCCTGCTGCGGCTGATCCCGCTCGCCGAGGCGGCCGTGGTCACGGCCGGCCAGCAGCGGGCGGCGCTGCGCCAGGCCACCCAGGGCGCGACCGCCTTCACCAGCACCTCGGTGGTGTCGCAGATGATCCAGTCGCGCTTCCGCAGCTCCGGCGCGTCGGCCGCGGCGGCGGGCGCCGCCGGCTGGGCGGCGC
>JBKPDO010000023.1:0-11157 GCA_046727955.1 bacterium
CCGTCGTGCTGCAGCTGGCCGCCGACGGCAGGCTGTCGCTGCAGGACACCGTCGAGCGGTGGCTGCCGAGGATCCTGCCCTACGGCGACCAGCTCACCATCCGCCGGCTGCTCAACCACACCAGCGGCGTGCCCGACTACGTGCCGACCGTCTACCAGACGTTGTACGGGTCCCGGTCGGGACGGTCCCGCGCATGGACCCCGCGGGAGCTGGTCGCCTTGGTGGCCGGCCAGCCGCTGAGATTCCCGCCGGGCACGTCCTGGTCGTACGCCAACACCGGCTACATCCTGCTCGGCCTGATCGTGGAGGCAGCCACCGGCAGGACGCTCAGGCAGGAGCTGGCCCGGCGCATCCTCAAGCCGCTCGGGCTGCGCGGCACCCGGTTCCCGGTCAACTCTCCTGGCATCCCGATGCCGAGGTCGCGCGGCTACAGCCTCCCGCAGGACGCGGGGGGGGAGGTGCTGCGCGGCCCGCTGCTGGACCTCACCGCCGAGAACCCCTCGTGGGCCGGGGCGGCGGGCGCGCTGGTCTCCGATCTCGAGGACCTGACTCGCTTCTTCCGGGCGCTGCTGGGCGGCCTGCTGTTGCCACCCGAGCTGCTGGCCCAGATGCTGACGACCGTCTCGTTCCCACCTGGTGCCGTCCCGCTCCCGCTCCTTGACCGTTATGGCCTGGGCCTCACGGAGGTGGACACGGCCGCCGGGCGCCTGGTCGGCCACACGGGCGGGATCCCCGGCTTCCTGAGCATCGTCCTGAGCACGCCTGACGGGGGCCGGCAGCTCGCACTCGTGATCAACGCGCTGTACGCCCCCGACCCCGTGTACGGCGCGTTCATCCAGGCGTTCCGGGAGCTCGGCACGCGGCTCCTGGTGCCGGTACCACCTTCGGGCACCGGCCGGGCGCGCCGGACCGCGCAGGACTCCACCCCGAACGGCACCTCCGGGTGACGACCCGGTCGGCGCGGTGGCCAGTGTGTGAGAGGCCACGAGAACCGATCGGGAGGGATCCAGATGGGCGCTGTTGCGTTGGCTCCGGGCGCGTTGAGCAGCGAAGCTGGCGGTATGAGAACTCGCCACCCTCACCCCGCTCCGGTTCCGCGGTCCGCCTTTGCCGGGTTCCGCTTCCCACCCGACGTGATTGTGCTCGCGGTGCGCTGGTACCTGCGCTTCGGCCTGTCCTACCGCGATGTCGAGGAGCTGTTGGTCGAACGCGTGTTGAGGTCGATCACGTCACCGTCTACCGCTGGGTGCTGCGGTTCACGCCGCTGCTGGCCGAGGCCGCCCGGCCCTGCCGCCATCTGGTCGGCAACCGCTGGTTCACCGACGAGACCTACGTGAAGGTCGCCGGCCGCTGGCGCTATGTCTACCGGGCGATCGACCAGTTCGGTCAGGTCATCGACGTGTTCGTCTCCCCGCGGCGCGACATCAAGGCAGCCCGACGGTTCTTCAAGCAGGCGATCGGCACGACCAAAGTGACCCCAGTCGAGGTCGTGACGGACCTGGCGGCGACGTACCCAGTGGTGTTGGAGGAGGTGCTGCCGGCGGCATGGCATCGCACCGATCGGTATGCCAACAACCGAGTCGAGGCAGATCACGGCCGGTTGAAGGCGCGGCTGCGACCGATGCGTGGGCTCAAACAGGATCGCAGCGCCAGGGTGATCATCGCCGGGCATGCGCTGGTACAGAACATTCGCCGCGGACACTATGAGCTGGGCGCTGACGAGCCGGCGAACCGGCGGGTGGCCGTCGCGTTCGACGAGCTGGCCACGGCGATGTGACTCGGCGGGAGGTTGGAGTTTCAGCATGCCCTGAGTCCACGCAATGCAACAGCGCCCTACTCGCACGGAGATAGTCAGAGCACCAGGTTCGCGGTTGTGCTGGAAGCGTTCAAGGCGTGATCACCCCGTTGATCATCCGGACGATCTGAACGGTTCCTTCCCGACCCGACTGGATCGACGACGCTCGATGTGAGCAGGGCAGCTCCGACCAGAACCGACCGGGCCACGGTTCTGAGCCGCCTGCGGCTCTGGCGGCAACGACCCAACGCGGTGCCGCAGGACTTGGGGTCAGAGCTCGAAGGTGGCAACGACGGCGGCGTGGTCAGAGCCGGGCTCGTTGCGGCGGCTGTTGGGATCGTCCCCGATCGACGGCAGGGGCGTGGGGCTGCGGATCGTCTGGACCGCGGGGAGGTTGTCGGGGTTGACCAGGCGGTGGGTGGCGAAGATGTGATCGATCAGCTCGCGCCTGCCCTTGAAGACCCGGGTGAACCGCTGGTCGGCTGGCAGCAGCGGCGCGAGGTTCCACAGGCGAAACGCGTCATCGTGATCGGGACGCTCAAAGGCCGACCCGGGCGTGGGGTCGATCTCCGACCCGGATGGCCCGGCGACGATCTGGGTGGCGGCGGCGTCGGGCTCGTCGTTGAGATCACCGCAGCACACCACCGCGCGTTGCCTGCCCAACCCGACGGTGGGGTCGGCAGGGTCGGCGAGCAGCTGGTCCAGGTGCGCTCGGACGGTCATGGCTTCCCCGGTGTGCCGAAAGATCGCATAGCCGGCGTAGCGCAGCCGCTCCCCCTCGTCGTTGGGGGCGAACTGGGAGCCGCCCACCACGCCCTGCTTGCGGGCGTAGCTGATCAGCTTGCTCTTGAAGTGCGCCGTCACCACCGTGACCGCCGTGCCGTCGACCTCGACGGTGGCCGCAAGGGCGCTGCGCCCCATCTGCCGGGTCATCGACTCATCCACCCCTGGGTGGTCGGGTCGTCGAACACCTCGTCTTTGTCCTGCACCGCCCGGACCCCGTCGGGGAACGGCCCAACCACGCCGACCCCGGCCAGCGGGCGGGCCGACAGCAACGCCACCCGGATCCCGCGATCGTCGGGGTCGCCGGTAGCGGCGTGCGGCAGCGGGTGGGTGAGCGCCGCCTGGAGCCGCGCCAGCACGTCGTCGGGCCCGACCTCCCTGCAACGCCGCCACGTCCGGCGCCGCCTGGTCGATCACCGCCGCCAGGGAGGCGAGCTTTGCCTGGAACGCCGCCTGGGTGTCGGGTCCGGCGTCCTGGCCGGGGAGAAACAGGTTCTGGACGTTCCAGGTCATCACCCGCACGCTGACCATCCGCTGACCCCCATTCGGTTCACACCGACCGATAGCCATGCACACGTGGCTATGCCACAAGAATCTCACAATGCGCAGCTACCGCGGAGGGGAACGGGACGCCACGCGACGGGATCGCCTACGGCAGCCCGTGCCGGACACTCGGAGAAGGTCGCGGCTCGGCCGCCACGGCCTGCACATCCCAGGACCGCGACGCAGCGCCTAACTGCGGCACCTGCGGAGCCGCGCGACCTGCGAGAATGGGACAGCACGGCGGCGGCCGGCGATCCCCGGGGAAGGATGGGGCCACTCGCCAGGTACGCGGTCTAACGGAGACCGATCACCCCTGCCCGCAGGCACGCATCGCGAAAGGCGGCGCCATGGACCAGACCCGCAAGCTCTACCGCAGCCGAACCGACCGCAAGCTGGCCGGCGTGTGTGGCGGCCTGGCCCAGTACTTCAACACCGACGCGACGCTGATCCGGGTGCTGTTTGTCGTGCTGACCGTGCTCGGCGGCGCCGGCCCGCTGCTCTACCTGGCGATGTGGATCATTGTCCCCGACGAGCCGGCAGGCGCAGGGAACACCAGCGGCTCGGCCGAGGTGTAATCCAGTTGGGGCATGGATCAGATCGAGGCCGTAGGCGGCTCGTGATTCGAGTTCCTGGCCGGAGTGGTCTTGACGGCCACCTCGGGACCTGCTGGCTCACAGCGCATCACTTGGCCACGTTTGGGGACGCAGCGAGCAGGGAAGCGCAGGTTGCCACAGAGGGGCGTCTTCCAGCACCAGGCCTACCTGCACGCCCGCGTCCCACGGGTCACCTGTCCCACCCACGGCACCCGGCAGGTGACGTTGCCGTGGGCGCGGCCGGGCAGTGGCTTCACGCTGCTGTTCGAGGCCCTGCTGATGGCGCTGCTGGCCGAGATGCCGGTCAAGGCCGTCGCCGAGCTGGTCGGCGAGCACGACACCCGGCTGTGGCGCCTGCTGCACCACCACGTCGAGGCGGCCCGCGCCACGGTGTCGATGGCCGAGGTCAGCCGGGTCGGGGTCGATGAGACCTCCGCCAAGCGCGGGCAGGACTACGTCTCGCTGTTCGTGGACCTGGACGCACCCAAGCCCAGGGTGCTGTTTGCCACCGAAGGCCGCGACCATTCGACCGTCGAGCGGTTCGCCACCGACCTGCAAGCCCACGGCGGCGACCCACTCCAGGTCCGGGACGTGTCGGCGGACATGAGCCCGGCGTTCGAGCGAGGTGTGCGGGCCAGCCTGCCCAGGGCGTACCTGACCTGGGACCGCTACCACCTGGCAAGCCACGCGAGCAAGGTGGTCGACCAGGTGCGCCGCGCCGAGGCCAAGCAGCGGCCAGAGCTGAAGGGGACTCGCTATGTCTGGCTGAAGCGGCCCGAGCACCTGACCGTCAAGCAGGCGGCCACGCTGGCGGGGCTCACCCCGGCGTCGGTGGGGCTTGGCACCGCGCGGGCGTACCGGTGGCGGCTGGCGTTCGACGCGTTCTTCGACCAGCCGGTCGAGCTGGCCGAGGCCTACCTCGAGCGCTGGTATGAGGGTGCGGTCCGCAGCCGCCTGCAACCGATCATCGACTTCGCCCACATGATCGGCGAGCACTGGGAAGGAGTGCTGCGCTGGCACTGGAGCAGGATCAACAACGGGGTCCTGAAGGCATCAACTCACTCGTCCAAGCCAGCAAGCGGCGAGCTCGCGGCTACCGCAACAAGAAGAACCTGATCGCGATGATCTACCTGATCGCTGGTCGACTTGACTTCTCACCCACCCACACGAACTAGCAAAGAGCCATAAGATGCGTCAACCGGAGCCCGCGGCCACCCGCTTTTCCATCAGACAGACGCAGGACGCCACCGTGGAGGCTCACCGAGATATGATGGAAAGCGGGATGTCTTCTGTCTATGGTCTGCTCCCGTCAATGTGAAGCACGCACAGGCATCACGGACACTTAGTGGAAGCCGTCTTGCTGCCCCGTCGTCTTCTGAAGAGCTTGTTCGATGGACCAACGAAGATTCGATTCGCAACTGCCCAATGTCGCAGTCTCTGCAAGTGCCTCCATAAAGGCGTCGTCCGGATAGCCAGCAGTAGCCTTTCCGGCCGCGCGCAACTGGGTTGTCACCACCATGAGCATCTCGTTGTGGCACCGAAGCCGGACAAGAGCCCGATCGGGCTTATTGCCAGCTTCTACGTACTCTCCTCGAGCCCCTACAGTCAGCCAATACGCAAGTTCCACCAGGAACTGTTCTCGATGCTCCGAGGCCAAGCGACCTATCGACTGTTCACGAATTGTCATCACTGTTCCTCATATCAGGGATACGGGTCGCCAGGAAGCGGGTCACTGCGGTAAAGCGTTCTCGGTAGACTGTTCACGTCGTAGCCGCGCTGCTGCAGAACGTAGATACGGGTGTTACCCTGCATGATCGTTCCATCCGCCTTCACCAAGAGCGGCTCCTGCGCACCAGGCCTGAGCGACGAGACAATGCCCTCCGTAGTCTGCTCCCCCCAGTATTTTAACGAGCTTGCCCGCAACGAAGTTTCGGGATGCAACAGCTTCAGCGGGGGCAAGTCGAAGTCTCCCGTATGCGGCGTGCCAGGACCAGGTCGGATTCTCGCTGCCGGAGCGGCAGCTGCTTCGCCTTCTGCTCCGGCGCGCCTGGCCGCGCTGAGGCCTTTGGCGGCGGTGATCGTGCTCAAACCGATCCATAGGGCCCGGCCGGCCGCCTGGGCCTTGTTGCCGCTGGTCCAGGCCTGCCGGGTCGAGGCGGTCGCGCCCTCCCACAGCATCCTGAGCTCCTGGTCGAGCGACATTTCCGGGTTGTAGAACAGCCGGACCGCGTCGGCGTGCTCGCGCTGGTAGGCGGCGTTGGAGCACAGGTGCGCCAGCCCACAGCCAAGCGTTACGCCCAGCCCGCCCAGGCCCGTGAGCTCCTCCTGCGCCTGGGCGACATAGCCCTGGTAGACGCCCATCCACGTGCGGACGGGGTTGAAGCCGCCACCGGCGCCGCTGGCGCTGCTGGCGGCCTTGACTTGCTGGTCGAGGCCCGCGCATGAGCAGCCGACGAAGGGATGCTGAGGGCTGTAGGTGGTGTTGAGCCAGACGTTGAGCTGGGGGTTGGCGGTGACGGGGTTGTCGGGGGTGACCGCGTGGCCGTCCCACTCGACGTAGCTGACGGGGTTGCCGCCGGCCAGCGCGTAGCGGTTTTGGTCAGCGGGTCGGTCGCCAGGCCAAGATCGGCCAGGGCGCCGTAGAACAGGTCCTGCTGCAGGAACGCGCCAAGGTCGGGGCCGAAGCGGCGCGCGCCCATGTCGTAGCCACTCGCCCCGGCGGGCACGGTCGGGGCGCTGGAGGGGGCGGTGCCGGAGTCGACGCGGCGGCTGGCGTAGCGGTAGGGGTTCAGCGGCGCCTGCGGGTCGGGGTCGCCGGTGGTGAGCGCCTGCGCATCGGTGGGGGGCGCGTCAGTGCCGCCGTAGGCGCTGTAGCCGTAGCTGGCCTTGACGTTGCCGGCGTCGTCCAGCAGCTGGGAGACCGAGCCGTGCACGTCGGTGGCGTAGGTGAACTGCTCGGGGGTGCCGCCGGCGGTGGGGACGGTGGTCATGGCCAGGCGGTGGCCGTAGGCGTCGTAGGCGTAGGTCTTGGTCTTGGGGTCGGTCCCGCCGGTCTGCTGCTCCTGGGTGACCAGGTTCGACAGGCCCTGGAAGCTATTGGTGGTGCGGTCCTTGGCGGTGCCGGCGTGATCCTCCACCTCCCTGGTCACGCGGTCCAGGGCGTCGTAGGTGTAATCAGTCTTGTCGGTGCGTGGCCCGCCCGCGAAGTAGCGGATCCCGGCCAGCCGGTTCAAATAGTCGTAGGCCTGGTCGGCGACCAGATTCGCCGACGCGGTGGTGCCGTCGCTTGGCGAGCAGTCGGCTTGCGACCCGGCGGCGGTGGTCACACAGTCCAGGTTGCCCAGGGTGTCGTACCAGTACTTGCCGGTCGCCCCACCGGTGGTCTGCTCGGTCAGCTGCTGCGCGGTGTACTTGCGGGTGGTGGTAACCCCATTCTCGACCTGAGTGGTGAGGTCGCCGGCCCGCACGCTCAGGTCGCCGAGCAGCCTTGCGGGCTCGTCGTAGGTGTAGGTGTTGGTCTTGGTGGCACGCAGCTGGTGGGAGATGAGCCGGTCGCGGGCGTCGTAGCCGTACTTGGCGTCGCAGGCGGAGGCCACCGACACGCAGGTGGTGGCGGTGTTGCCCTCGGCCCGCCTGAGCAGGTAGTGGTCGCTGGTGCGGTGGCCGTTGACATAGACGCCGGCGTCGTCGGTGTAGCCGACCTGGTGGGACTCGGTGAGCTCGTCGGTGCCGTCTGGATGGCGGGCCAGGGTCTCCAGCGTCTTGAGCAGGCCGTTGTCGAACTGGGTCCAGGCGGTCGACTGCTTCTTCGGCCAGGTGGTCGGGTCCCCGGCGCAGCCCGAGCCGGCACGGTAGCTGTCGCGCTGCTTGTCCCAGCCGGTCGCCCAGAAGCTGTTGACGATCCGCTGATCGCCGGCGCAGGCCCCATCGGTGCCAAGGTCCAGCTGCCCGGTGACCCGGTCGGCCTGGTCGTAGCTGTACTGGTAGCTGCGCGGCGCCTTGGTCTGGGTGCCGGCGTCAGTCTCCTCGCCGTTCTCACGCCGCGTGGCGACGTTGCCGTCGGCGTCGTAGGTCGCGTCGCTGAAGGTCCAGTTGGCCGCCCCCTGCTTGCGGAAGCGGGTCTTGGCGACCTCGTCGAAGCCGGTGTAGGTGGCCTGGGTGTCGACCGGCTGCTCACCCGGGTCGGTCAGCCCGGAGGCGTTGTGGGCGCTGGTGAGGTTGTTGTCGGCGTCGTAGCCGTAGGTGGCCGCCTGGCCGCCCTGGTCGGTGCGCTGCTCGAGCTGGCCGTCGTCAAAGTAGGCCCAGGTCATCCGCTTGTCGGTGTCCAGGATGCCGGGGGTGTCCTTGCGCTCTGGGGTGCGTTCGGCCTGCTGGCCCAACGCGGTGTAGTCGAAGCGGACCTTGGGGTTGGCGGGGTCGTCGGAGCTGCGGATCCAGCCCGGGTCGAAATAGCTCTCCAGGGTGCGGGCGCCGTCCTGCACGCTGGACGCGCTTGCCGTGGTGACCGGCAGGCTGGCCCACAGCAGGTTGCCGCCGGCGTCGTAGGCGCGGTGGACGTACTGCCGCTCGGTGCCGTCGCGGCCGTCGAACGGCAGCGTGGTCCGGGTCAGCCGGTTGGCGGCGTCGTAGATGAATGCGGTGACGTAGCTGGTGAACGGGCCCGACCCGCCGGCGGCGTCGTTGGCGCGCGGGGAGATCACGCGGGAGCGGTTGCCGTTGTTGTCGTACTCGATGCGGCTGACGACGTTGCGGTTGGTGGCGCCGTCCAAGCGCTGGGCGAGGGTGATCGGCGCGTCGCGCTGGTCGTAGTCGGTGGTGGTCCGCGCCGCCCGGCCGCTGGCGATGTCGATGTCCTGCTCCTGGGCGGCGACGTTGCCGTTGGCGTCGTAGCTGGTGCGGGTCTCGTGGCCCAGCGGGTCGCGGCTGGCCACCTGGCGGTGCGCGTCGTCGTAGTCGAAGCTCGAGGTGAACGCCACCCCGGTCAGCGGGCCGGTCCCCGGGCAGGTGACCGTGGCCAGGCCCGCCCGCGGGGAAGTGACCGAGCGCAGGTCCCCGGCGGTGTCGTAGCACAGGTGGGTGATGCGGGTGTCACTGGGGCTGGTGCTGGCGCCGTGGATGGTCTGGCGGGCCACCCGGTCCAGCAGGTCGTAGGCGTAGACGGTGGTGCGGTCGTCGACGGTGGTGCTGCGCACCCCCTCGGGTGCGGTCGTCTTGCGCAGCCGCCCGGCCTCGTCGTACTCGAGGACGGTCCGCTCGCCCTGGCTGTCCACGCTCTTGTCGGAGTTGGCGAGGACCAGTGGCCGGTCCATCTCGTCGTAGCTGGCGGTGGCGGCGGGCGCGGCCTCGCCGTCGTCAACGACGGATCCGTAGTGCGGGTCGACCCGGCGGATCACGTTGTCGTTGGCGTCATAGTCCGCGCCGGACCACAGCAGCCGGCCCCGCTCGAGGCGGGTGGACTTGGGCGCGGGCCGCTGGCCGAGCCGCCCGAAGGAGTCGTAGTCGAAGAAGGTGCGGAACTCCCTGGGGTCGCCGCTGTCGGCGGCGTGGTTGGGGTCCTGGATCGAGGTAACGCGCCCGTCGGGGTCGTAGTCGAGCTTGGTCGAGTTGCCCAGCGGGTCCTTGATCTCGGTCGGCTGGCCCGAGGGGTCGTAGCTGGGGAAGGTGGTGGGTGGGTTGCCGTTGGCGTCGTGGACCTGGGCGACCATGCCGGGGTTGGCGCTGCCGGCCAGGCTGTAGTCGTAGTCGGTGACCGCGTTGGTGGGGTCGGTGACCAGGTCCGGGTTGCCGGGTATGTCGTAGCTGTAGCGCCACTGGAAGTCCCCGGCCGTCGGGGTGGCCACGCCCTTGGGGCTGGTCACGGTCGCCAGCAAGCTCAGGTGGTTGCCGACATCGCCGCTGTCGACCGGGGTGTCGGGGTGGGTCAGCTCGGTGCGTTCGACGCGCGTGGTGATCTGGTTGCGTTGGGAGGTCAGGTAGCCGTTGGCGTTGTAGGTGTAGGTGGTGGTGAAGTCGTCGGGCAGGGTCGGGGTGGCGACCCCCTTGGGTTCGGTGACCTTGCTGACCTTGAAGTCGCTGGTCCACTGCACCTGGGTGGGCTGGCCCAGCGGGTCGGTGAGCTGGGTGACCTTGCCGTCGGGGTCGTAGGCGTAGCGGGTCGCCCGCGGCGCCGACAGCGGCGGCGCGGTCACCGTGGTCACCCGGCCGGCCGGGTCGTAGGCGAAGCTGGTGGTGTACGGGTTGGGATTCAGGCCGCGGTTTTGGGGGGTGTTGCCGATCCGGTTGGTGCGGGTCTTGAGCTTCCACCTGAGCTGCGCGCCGTCGCTGGGGCCGAAGTAGGCGAAGGTGGTCTCGGTGCCGTTGGTCACCGGCCGCGACCCCGCGCGGGTCGCGCACGCTGAACAGCCGCGTGGACTGGTTGGGCGTGCGCGGCTCGGGGTCCACCCGCAGGGCCGGGTCGGCGATCGCCGGGCCATCACCGGAGCTGGTGGTGTAGGTGAACACCAACGACCGGTCGGCCAGGAAGCTGCCGTCGGCGTTGGTGCCGCCCCGCTGGGTCAGGCGCCGCAGGTTGCCGTCGTCGTAGTAGTCGAAGTCCAACGCACTGCCGTCGTGGTCGGTGATCCGCTGGATCTTGCCGCGCACGTGCGCCTTCTTGGCCTCGTCGCGGGACCAGTAGTCGATGGTGAAGTCCCGGTCGGCCACCCCGGCCATCCCCGCGGGGTCGGTCACCCGGATGACGCGCTTCTTGGGGCCGCCCGGGTCCTCGCCCGCCGGGGTGTCCTGCAGGGTGAAGCCGATGGTGTTGTTGTTGCGGTCGACCACGGCGGTGGGGAACCCGTCGGTGTCGAAGTAGAAGGTGACCTTGTCGGGGCGGGTCAGCGCCCAGCGCCGCTCGTCCGGGTTGGCGGCGATGCTGCGCAGGTACAGGTTGACCCCGGCAGGTTCGGTCCAGCGGGTCGACCCGTCCGGCTGGGTGGTGCCGGTGAAGCGGTGGGTGGTGCCGTCGCCGTCGATGAACTCCACCCACTTGTTGCTGCTGTGGTTGCTGACGTCGTCGGCCTTGTTGGGGTGGATGTCCAGCGGCTCCCCCAGCCGGGTCAGCCCCGAGATCGCCAGGGAGACGTTGTTGCCGACGGGGCTTTGGGAGTGGTCCTCCAGCGAGTTGTAGGTCAGGTCCACCATGGTCGACAGGCCCCGGCCCGGCGCGAACAGCGGCGACCAGCGCCACAGCAGGTTGCCGTTGGCCACATTGGTCAGCGTGGTCATGCCGGCGCCCGCGTCCTCGCCGTCGTAGTGCCAGAACCGCTCCAGCCCCAGCTTGTCCTCAAGGCTCTTGGCCACCAGGATGGGATGGTCGACCGGTGGGTTGCCCTTGGCGGCAAACCAGCTGGCGGTGGGCACGTCGTACAGGTCGATGCGCAGCCGGTAGGCGCCCAGCTCCGC
>JBKPDO010000024.1:0-3511 GCA_046727955.1 bacterium
GAGCCGGACGGGCTCCGCGAGGTCATCAACCTCCAGCCAGCAGGTCCCGTCCATGACGACGTGGAAGGCGGACACCTCGCGTGCCCGCACCGCGAACCCCCACGGCGCCCGCAATTCGGACTGGCAGTACACGGTGCTGCGCACGCGGAGCGACGTCAGGACGTTCGTTGACGACGTCCTCGTCCAAGCTGTCGTACAGCCTCCGCACCAGTCCTCCCTCGGGTCCGCCCGACGGGGTGACTCCCGCCTGGCCGGTCGTCTGACTTATATCCGCGGATAGGTGACCGCGTCAGCACAGGTGCCGAGCACACAGATGCCTTCCGACCTGGAAGAATCGGGGTTGTGAAGCCAACCGATCCCAAGCAGGAAGGCACCTGGATGGTGGACAGGCTACGGCGCGGCCGGGCCGGTGTCGAGCTACGCTTCGACGATCCTACCCAGACCCCGGACGTGGGCTTGCTGCTGGTCGCCGAGCTGGCCGACCGGCTGGACTTGGTCGCCACGCTGGACCGCCACATCGGCCCGGTCAAGCAGCGCCGCCGGGGCCTTGGCGGCGGGGCGCTGGTCATGGCGCTGGCGGAGAGCATGCTGGTGGGCGGGGACTTCCTGTGCGACCTGGACACGCTTCGCGCCGATGTGGCGGGCGCGGCGCTGCGCACGATCGCCTGCCCGCCGGCGCCGACCACCGCCGCCGAGCTGGCCCGCCGCTTTGGTCCCACCCAGCTTGGCGGGATCGAGACCGCGCTGGCCGAGGTGACCGCCCGCGCGGTCGCGCTGCTGCCCACCCCCCGCCGCCGGGGCCTACAAGCGGTGCGGCCCACGGTCGACCTGGACCCTACCGACGTGGAGGTCTACAGCGCCAACAAGCAGGGGGTTGGCTGGACCTACGCCGGCAAGCGCTGCGGCCGGCCGGTCCTGGTGACCTGGGCGGAGGCGGGGGTGGCGCTGGCCGGCGAGCTTGTGGCCGGCAACGACGACGCCCGTCCGATCGCCCCTGGCCTGGTTCGCCGGGCGCTGGCCGCGCTGCCCAAGCGGGCAGGCCTGGGCCGCCCGCGGGTGCGGGCCGACGCGGGCCTGTTCAGCGGCCAGGTCGCCCACGCCGCGGTGGCTGCCGGGGCGGACTTCGCGATCGCCGCCAAACGCAACTCGGCGGTCTGGCGGGCGATCAGCACCATCCCCGACGCTGCCTGGCAGCCCGCGCGGGGCATGCCGGGCGCCGAGGTCGCCCGGGTCGCCTATGCCCCCGCCGGCTGGCCCGCGGGCACCGACGCGGTGGTCCGCCGCGTCCGGGTCGCTGCCGAGGCCGTCTCGGCTGACCCGCGCGCCCGGCGGCGTCGCACCTTCGCTCCCGGCCAGCTGCGTCTGGCGTTGGGCGGCGACCTCGACGAGCTGTTCAGCTACTCGGTGATCGTCACCAACATCGACGACGACCCGGTCAGCCTGGAGGCTTGGTTCCGCGAGCGCGCCCAGATCGAGGAGCGCATCAAAGACTCCAAGCTCGGCATGGCGCTGCGGCACCTGCCAAGCGGCGCTGCCGGGGTCAACGCGGTGTGGATGTGGGCGGCGCTGCTGGCGCTGAACTGCTCGGCGTGGCTGCAAGCGCTGACCGGCCTCGACACCGACGGTCGCGGTCGCGCGCACGGCAAGCGGCTGCGCCGCGAGCTGATCGCCATCCCCGGCCGCCTGGTCCGCCACGCCGGCCGGCTGATCGTGCGCGTGGCGCCCCGCTACGCCTACCTGGGCCAGGTCCGTCAGCGGCTGGCCGCCTTGCCCGTCCCGGCCGGCTGACCGCGCGTCGAGCCGACCTGCCATGCCAGCGCCACCAGGCGCTGCTGCCGCATGCCCGCACACCGGCAGCCTGCCCGGACGGCCGCCGCGTCACACCCCGCAGCTCCTCGATCCGGTCACACTCCGCGCCGGCACCGGCCGGTCAATCACCGCGTGGCGCTGGCACCCTGATGACCAGGCTCTCAGCCCACGCCCTGACCCACCCGGTCACCCTATCCGCGGATCTAAGTCAGAGGCCACGTGGTCGGCGCGGGTGACGACCTGGAGGGCGGGCCAGCGTCCGGTCAGGTAGTCGTGGGCGCGCCGCAGCGCCGACTCTGTAAGGGAGTAGAGGCCGATCACGACCCCTCGAACTTCCCGTGTGGGTACGCCGTGATTTTCGACTTCTTCGCGGACTGTGGGGAGTAGGCGCTCCAGTTTGAGTTCCCCGGCCAAGCGCCTCATAAGGTCCCGCATGTCGGCTGGAATACGGGAGAAGAACTCCGCCGATGTCTGGAGCAACGTGGCGACGAACATCGTGCGCCTCGCGCGGTCGGGGCAGGGCTGGTCGATGACTACCTCGATAAGGTCGACGGCCCATGTGATTGTTGCCGGAGACCGAGCGCCCTGCCAGCGTTCCTCAAGGTGCTCGAGCACCCATTCGTAGTGCGCGGCGTCCAGTCCCGCGGTGATCACATCGGCGGCGAAGCTACCCAGCAGGTCGAGCCCGGCACGGGTCTGGTCTTCAAGGGCCAGGTGGGCGATCAGCGCCTCTTGGACGTCGACGATCGCTGGCCGTGCGTCTACCGGGACGTGGTCGAGCCAGTCGATCAGATGTGGTACCACGCGACTGAACGCCACCACGCCCGAGGTCGCCCCACGGCTGACGTGTCCCGCCAGCGCGGTGATGGCATCGCGGTCGCTGAGAATTGGGTGGAATGGCCATTCCACAGCCCCGTGTTCCGCTGTGTCGACGGCGTCTATCCAGTCGGGGTTGCTCCACAGGTTCTCGAAGAACTCGTTCCAGTTTCGCACCTCAGGGCGGGGGGCTTCCGCTTGCACGAGTTCGCGGAGCGCTTCGACCATCGGCGCTCTGAGACGGTTCCTCACGAAGGAGTCACGAACCTCGGGCGGGGCAGCCTCGAGAACCTCGAGTGCCATCCGCCCGGCCTTGATGCTGTCGAGCCACTGGGCGGCTCGGAGCGCCGCGTCGACCGTCTCAATTGTCTGAGGCATATCCACAACCAGTTGGAGAACCCGGTCGTATTCGCCGCGAGCCAGCAATTCACCAAGCGAGGCGGGAGCGGCTGTCACCAGTTGTTCAGTGGTCGGCCCGACCGGCGGTTGGGCCAGGGCCTGGAGGAGCGAGAGGGTGTCCTGGTCGAGTTCCACCACCTCGCTGACTCGCGCGACCAAAGCGTCGACATCTCCGCCTGCTGCTGCGACCCGAAGCGCAAGGAGTAGCGCGCCTGATGCGGAGCGGCATTCGCCCGAGCTTGTGACAAGTTGCTGCAACGGCGAATCGAGTTGGTCGAAGCGCTGGCGGAGCAGACTGGGCGTAGCTATTCACCAAGGGTGGAGGGGTATAGCCGCTGGTCAGCGGCAACATCCAAAGGCCGCGTGCGTGCGCGAATCAAGACGACAGTGAGCGCAACCCCGGTGTGGTGACGCTGCCCTCAGCCAGGGCTGAGCGCTGGTGGCAGCCACGGCCCGGTCGTGAACAGCTGATGCAGCGCCGCCAGCT
>JBKPDO010000025.1:0-10065 GCA_046727955.1 bacterium
CGGATGACCTCGGCGTAGCTGCGCTGCTCAGAAGTCAGATCGGTGTCCAGAAGCAGCCCGGTCATCCCGATCACGGCGTTCATCGGTGTGCGGATCTCGTGGCTCATCATCGCCAGGAACGCGCTCTTGGCCTGGGTGGCGGCTTCCGCCTGCTCGCGTGCTCTCTGGAGCTCGGAGACGTCGTGGTACAGGGCGTACAGGCCGACCAGCTCGTCCCCGACGCGGATCGACGCGGCCCGCACGTCGACGTCGACAAGGGACCCGTCCTTGCGAGTGCGGCGGGTGGTGAGCTGCACCTGCCCGGCCTCCCTCGTCTGCCGGTTCAGCCGCACGGCCTCGTGGTGGACGGCCTCGGTGTTGGCGACCAGCGAATCGATGTCTCGCCCGATGGCCTCCTGGCGGCTGTAGCCAAAGAGCCTCTCCGCCGCAGGGTTCCACGAGGTCACCTTGTCGTCCGGATCGGTCGTGACGATCGCGGTGGGACTGACCTCGAGCAGCGACTGGTAGTACTGCTTCTGCCGCTGCAGCTGGCTGATGTCGTGGTAGATGACGAGATACCCGGTGGGCTCGCCCTCCTCGATCACCGGCACGACGATCAGCTCGACGTCCGCAAGTGTTCCGTCCCTGCGGGCTCGCTGGGTAACGGTATGGAAGCGTCCCGCGCGGAGGACCTGCTCGTAGCTCACCGCCCCGCTGCGCAAGTCTTCTCGTGCGACGACCAGGTCGTCGACCTCGCGCCCGATCGCCTCGTCCCTCGAATAACCGAAGAGCTCCTCGGCAGCCAGGTTCCAGGAGGTGACGCTGCCGTCTCGGTCGACGGTGACGATGGCGGTCGGGTTGATCTCCACCAGTGACTCGACGTACTGCTTCTGCCGCCGCAACTCCTCCTTGCTGCTGCGGAGCGCGTCTGCCAGCTGCTTGCGGTCGGTGATGTCCAGGAGGAAGCCGTGGAAGTAGGCGGGCCGGCCGGTCTCGTCGCGGATGACCGCCGCCTCGTCGAGGTACCAGTGCACTGTCCCGTCACGCGCGATCATGCGGTACTCCGCCCGGAAGGGTTCGTCGGTGTCGCGCGTGCGGCGGTATTCGGCCAGTATCCGCTCGCGGTCCTCGGGGTGGAGGATCTTGGCGTACAGCTCCGTGTCGGAGACCCACTCCTGCACGGTATAGCCGAGCTCGGACTCGAGCTGTGGGCTGGTGTAGACGTTGGAGCCGCTCTCGTCCAGCCGGTCTATATAGACGGTGACCGGGACGTGCTCGATGAGCGCCCGGAGCGTCTTCTCGTCCAGAATCTCGGATCCAGTCCCGTCGGGCTTGTCGGCGCCAGCGTCGTCAGGCATCGGGAGTCCCTTCTGCCGGTTCGTCACAAGGGTCAGGAAGGGTAGGCATCACCACGAAGCTGGCAAATACGCCCAACGCCGACGTGTGGACGGCCCGAAACTATAGGCGATGCCCGCGCCGGGCGCTTGTCTCTTCTCCACCACAGCCTCCCTAGGCATTCTGAGTGTCCAGGACGGAAGGGTCCACACACTGGGTAGGCCGGTGTGCGAACTCAGCCTGACGTGCGAACCTCGCCCCGGTGAAGCTGAAGCCAAGGGGCCTACCAGGCTCGCCCGCACGCCGCCGCGGCATGATCAGATAGACACCGAAGCTGTCCAAGTGTCCGGGCGCTGTTCACCTGGTCGGTAACGAACACCCTAGGAGTGCCAACCCTCTAGGTTCCGGGACACGGCGCAAGTGCTGACGGAGTACTGAGGTAGCATGATGCCGTGCATACGGGCAGGTAGACGGTGGTGCAAGTGGGGCCGCGAGGTAGGAAGCAGCAATGGTCAGCGGACGTGAAGACGCGATCAGGAGAACGCATAACTGCATGCCGATAGAACACTTAACTTTGGCCTCTACGGTTCGGCGTGACCTGCGAAAACGGCGCTCCGCACAGCGGTTCCCTGCATATTGCTGATAACTCGAGTTTCGTGGTTCATGCCGCGGCGGCGGCCCAGGCACGCTGCACCGCGAGGATTTCCGCTGTGGTGGGCTCGACCAGTGAACGTGGCAGATATTGGGCGGCGAGGATGACCCGGCGCAGCGCGACCAGCATGTCGGCGAACGAGACAGCGTGCTTGGTTTGGTACCAGGGTGCCAGGGCGCGGCGGGCGGCCACGTCGGCGGCGGGCTGGCCGTGCAGCGCATACCAGCAGACGACCAGGCTCACGCACACCATGCCGAAGGGGACGGTCCGCCCCACGGCCTTGCGGGTCCGGTTGCGGGCCTGCCCCACGCCGGCGATCTGCCGGCTCTCTTCGAACAGCACCTCGATGGTCTAATCACAACTGGCAAATTCTGCTGCACGCGGTGGGGGCGGTTGCGGTTGGACTGGTCGCGCCGGCCGGTGTGGGTGCGACCATCTGCTGGTCAGGCTGTCGTTGTTGCAGGAGCGCGGGATGGCGCCGACTTGGACTGTCCGCCGCCAGATCAGCCCCCACCGCGACGGCGAGCGCCGTTGGGATCAGGCCTACCGGCTGCTGGTGCGCTGGGCGATGGCGCGGTCCGACGGCGAGCGGGCGGTGGGGCCGATGCCACCGGAGGTGCCTGATGCGCGTTGGGGTGTATGCGCGGGTCTCCACCAGCCGCCAAGCCCAGGCGCAGACCATCGAGCAGCAGCTTGAGCGGCTGCGTGCCGCGGTGGGTGAGCGTGGCTGGGTCCTGGATGCCGAGCGTGGCTACCGTGACGATGGCTACAGCGGCGCCACCCTGAGTCGCCCGGGCCTGGACCGGCTGCGCGATCACGCCGCGCTGGCCGACCTGGACGTGGTGGTGGTGACCGCGCCGGACCGGCTGGCCCGCAACGACGTCCACCAGGTGCTGCTGGTCGATGAGCTTGGTCGCCACGGCTGCCGGGTGGAGTTCCTGGACCGACCGATGAGCCAAGACCCCCACGACCAGCTGCTGCTGCAGATCCGCGGCGCGGTGGCCGAGTACGAACGCACGCTGATCGCCGAGCGGATGCGCCGCGGGCGCCAAGCGCGGCTGCGGGCGGGCACGCTGCTGCCGTGGACGCGGGCGCCGTTCGGCTACCGGGTGGACCCCGAGCGGCCCGGCGAGGTGGCCGGGGTGCGGGTCGCCCCGGACGAGGCGGTGCTGGTGGCGCAGCTGTTCGACTGGTATTTGGAGCCGGGGGCGACGCTGTACCGGCTCGCCAGGCGGCTGACCGATCTTCGGGTGGCGACCCCGACGGGCAAGCCCCGCTGGAACGCGGGGGAGCGTGCGCGGCATGCTGCGCAACCCGGCCTATGCGGGCCGGGCGCAGACCAACCGCACGCGGGCGGCGCCGGCCAGGACGCGCAAGTCGGCGCTGCTGCCGGTCGGCCCGGGTCAAAGCCACGCGCCCGGCCGCCGGAGGACTGGATCACCGTCCCGGTCCCGCAGATCGTCGCCGAGGAGACCTTCGCCCAGGTGCAGGCCAAGCTGGACACCAACCAGCAGGGCGCCGCGCGCAACACCCGCCACCCTTACCTGCTGCGGTCGCTGGTCAGCTGCGGGGCCTGCCGCCTGTCGTGCACCGCCCGCATGACCCAAAACGGCTACAACTAATACATCTGCTACTACATCTGCGTGGGCCGCACCGACGCGCTGCGGCGCGCCCAAGGCCAGCGCTGCACCGCCCGCTACGCCCCCGCCGCGCAGCTGGACGAGCTGGTCTGGGCGGATCTGTCCGCGCTGCTTGCCGACCCCGCCCAGGTCGCCGCGGCGCTGGCGCGGGCCCGCGGCGGGCAGTGGCTACCGCAGGAGCTGCACGCCCGTCAGCGCACCATCGGTCAGGTCCTCGCGCAGCTGGAGCGCCAGCAGCAGCGGCTGTTGGAGGCCTACCTGGCCGAGGTCGTCACCCTGGCGGAGCTGAAGCGCAAGCGAGGGGAGCTGGAACGCCGCCAGGCCACCCTGGCCGACCAGCAGCGCCAGCTGGACGCGATCGCTCAGCAGCGGCTGGAGCTCGGCGCTGTCGCCGACGGGATCGAGCGCTTCTGCCAGACCGTCCGGGACGGGCTGGCCACGGCCACGTTCGCGCAGCGGCGGCTGCTGGTGGAGCTGCTCATCGACCGGGTGGTCGTCACCGACGGCGAGGTGGAGATCCGCTACGCGCTGCCCATCGCACCCGAGGGCCCCCACCCCCGCTTTTGCCAGTTGCGGAAAGACCATCTCCACCGGCCAGCGGTCAGCGTAGCGCTCCACCAGCAGGGCGGGGCTGGCCGTGAGATCAGTGGACACCAGCGCCAGGTCGTAGCCGTCGGGCGCGCCGGGGATCGGACCAGCACCACCTGCACCGGGCGGGGCCCGAACGTGCCGTACCACAGGCACCGCAAGCAGGCCAGCTCCACCACCCGCAGCTCGCCGTAGCAGGCCACGATGGCCGGCGTGAAGCAGATTGCGGTCATCCCGGCGAGCACGATCAGCTCCGGCATCCGCCTGCCCTTGACCCGTGGGCGGCCCGGCTTGCCGGTTGGTGGTGGTGCCAGCTCGTACAGCGCTGCATCAGCGCGCAGCCGGGTCGTGACCGTCACCTGGGTCGGCAGGTCCCGCAGCGTCTTGCCGGCGTAGGCAGCGTCACCGGTCAGGTGGATCTGGCGGTCGGGGTAGCGCTCGGCGACCAGTCCTACCAGCTCGACCGCCAAGGTGAGCTTGGTCCGGTCGGGCTGCTTGGGGCGCCACAGGCGGCAAAGCACCGGCAGGCACACCGCCCGCTGGGGCACAAACGGCAGCTCCACCAGCACCCCCACCACGACCCAGCAGTTGGCCCACGCGACCGGCTTGCGGCCCTTGCCGCCAGCGGCGAGCGGGTCATGGTGCCAGGCGGCACCCCAGACCTTGCGGCCCGAGCGGCGAAACAGGGTGTCGTCGACGACCAGGCGCAGCGGCGCGTGCGGTCCCAGCAGGCACGCCACGATCACCTCCAGCACCCCCAGGCCGAGCGCATCCGCTGACCAGCGCGCCGCCGCAAAGAACCGGTGCGCGCGACTGTGGTGCCAAATCCCCGCCAGCCTGACCCCGGCCAGCATGCCGGTGACCGTCCGCGTCCCCGGCTGAGCGAGGAACCCCACCACCAGCCAGGTGAAGGTGGTGAAGGTCGGGGTGGTGAAGCACGGGCGGAACGCCATCAGCAGGTCGGTGAGCGAGCGCGGTAGGCTCCATGCAGGCATCGGCGGCGACTCCTTGGAGGGGAGGGCCGCCGATGCTCCCTTGTGGTCGCTCAGCCTGGCAAGCCGGTCACCCCATTGACCTCATGCGGCCCGGCCACTTCCCCAGTAGGCTCAACCGCGAAAAGGCGAGCCTCGTGGAAGGGGGCGACCATCGGCCTGTCGCTGCGGCTCGATGGATGCCACGGCGCGTGCCGGCTTGTCAGCGAATCCGTGCCGCGGTGGTCGGTCGCCGCGTCGTAGGAGCAGCATGATCGCGTGGCTGCGGGACGAAGCAACGTGCACGGGTCGATCAGCCTGCTGGATCAGGTACCTGCCTGCGCGTCCACTCAGTCCTCAAGCAGCCTCCAGGAGGGCGAACAGGCCCAGCTGCGCCTCGGTCAACGCCGCGAGTACCGACACGACCATCGCTGAAGCTCAGCAGGTCGGATGCACCGACGCGACCCGCTCGGCAATCTGCTGCACGAACACCAACGAGCTGCACGAACGCAGTTGCGCACCTACGAGCTGGCATGCGCCATCAGACGCCGCACCTCGACAAGGGCCCGGACTTGTACAGGTGGGTCATGGCAGGACAGTGGCGTGGTTGAGCAGGAGCATGTCGGCCACGAAGCAGGCGACATCCCCGGCGGTGGTCCGGCCGACCCAGACCGGGTAGGCGCCATCACCCCAGCCGCTTCGGAACGCAAAGGCGTTCGCCCCGGATGTGGGATCGGTCACCTCGATGCCCTCGTCCAAGTCGGCATCGACGTAGGTGTCGCGGTAGCGGTCCTCGTCGTCGGCGATGGCGATCAGTTGGCCGGTGGCAGCGGCATCGACCAAGCAGGCCATGCCAGCGTCCACCCCGAAGCCGTAGAACTCGCCGTCGCCGAGCAGCCTGGGATCTTGCCCCGCTCGAAGGGCGAGCTCCCAGGCCACCACCGGCTCATCACGCACCAGCAGCCGGGCGGCCGCCACCCAGCCCGAGCGGGAATCCGGCTTCGAGCGAGGCTCCCAGCGGCCCATGGCCAGCGTTACCTGGTACTCACCAGGCGGGACGCTGACGGTGAACGGCTCGTTCTCGAAGGGGATCAACGCGGGGTCGACCGCGATCAGCCGGCCGGTCGGCATGCGCAGCCGTCCCAGCCCGCGTACGTCCATCCTCACCGTGGAGACCTCGTCGCCCAGCGGCAGGGCGAAGCGTGTCCCGACCTGGAACAGTGCGTCGAGGTTGGACGGCGCCAGCGGCCGGGGTGGGCGCCACGGACGTTGCTCCGGCGCCAGACCGGGCGTGAGCTCTCGCGCACCCACGTCAAGGCCCGGGCCGGCGTCGGGGTCGGGCCGCTGGATCAGGGTGAGCAAGGAGGGCTGGTCGCGGTCGCGGCGGGCCAGCGACGCCCACGCACCAAACCGCGGCACGGGCTCCCACAGCGTCTCGACTGGTACGTTGCCCCAGGTCACCCGGAGACCGCCGCGCTCTCCGGCCGGCGCGAACGACACCTCGAATCCCCCATCGGTCTCATATCGACAGGTGCGCTTCCACGCCACGGGGTCGAACTCCGCCTCCCCTTCCCGCTCGTAGCGCCGCTCGACCGTCTCCAGCAGGAACAGCCGGTCGTCGCTCAGCCGCCGGAACTCGTGCTTGGCCGCGCGGCGCAGCGCCTGGTCAAAGAACCACACCCCGGCGTAGTCATGCCGCCATGCCACCTCGATCAGCGCGTACGGATGCTGCGGGTCGCCCAGCAGCACGGCGTACTGCTCGCCCGCACGGTCGCGATCGCGCGCGACCGCGACCGGCAACACGCCCACGACCGCGCGCGAGGTCGGGTCCCAGCCCTCGCAGTAGGTGACGTGCAGTTGCTCGGCCGGCGCCATCGGCCCACGCTCCCGTGCTGGTCTGGCTGCCTGCTGCTGCGTGATGACGGTACCGCCCGCGGCCGACAGTCCTCCGGCCTGTTTGCTCGACAGGCCAGATATAACCGACAAACCAATCAAGCAACGAGCCGTCGGACACAACCTAACCTGCCTCTCCTCCCCGCCCACGCTACCCGCTACAAGCCAACCCCAAGGAACCGCGAAACTCGAGTGATGACTCTGCTGGCGAAGTCGGAGGGGAGTCGTGATCAGGCTGTAGTGAGGCCGTGGGCGATGCATAGTGCGTGGATGCGGGTGGGGCGTCGTGGGGCGGGTGGTCGGGGGGCGAAGTAGGCGCCGAGTCGGGTGATGTTCAGGGCCATGCCGGTCAAGATGTTCTGCAGGTGGGCTTTGGGTAGGCCGCGGTAGCGGGAGTGCCGCAGGTCTGGGCCGCGCACGGCCTGGGAGACGGTCCCCTCGACACCGGCGCGGACGTTGTAGGTGGTGCGCCACTGATCGCTGTCCTGGGCCCGGCGGGCCGCCATGCGGGCCTGGTGGACCGGTTCGGGATGGATGGTGATCCTGCGGGGGACGTTGGGGTCGGCCAGGGTGCACTTGTCGCGGATCGGGCAGGGTCGGCAGTCGCGGCGGGAGAACGCGAAGGTGACCAGGCCGCGCTTGTCGGGTTTCATGGAGCGGCTGGTCTGGCCGGCGGGGCAGCGTGCGGTGCCGGCCTGCCAGTCGATGGTGAAGGCGCTGGGCCCGAAGGTGTCCTGACGGGCGTTGCGGCCGGTGGTGACGATGACCGGGCTGACCAGGGTGATGCCACGCCGGGTGGAGGCGGCGATGTTGTCGGCGCTGGGGTAGCCCCCATCCATCAGGTGCTCGCCTGGGGCCAGACCGCGGGCGATGAGCTTGTCCTGGATCGCGGTGGTGGCGACCACGTCCGGGTCGGTGGAGGGCGTGGTGTGCACGTCGGTGATCAGGTGGGGCAGGTCGGCGTCGCAGGACTCGCTCAGGTGGGCCTTGGAGCCCACCCACTCGATGTCCTCGCCCTTGGTGCTGTAGCGGGCGTCCGGGTCATACGGCGAGTGCGGGCGTTCGGCCGCCACCGGCAGCTCGGCGGCCTGCTTCCACCGCAGCCGCCCGGTGGTGGTGGCCTGGTAGTGCTGGGTCCACAGCCGCCGCAGCATGCGGACCTGGGGCAGGTCGTTCATCCAGGCCGCGGCCGGGTCGGCGTCGATCGCGTCCAACAGGCGTTGTCCGTCCGCGCCGATCTGCTCGGCCAGTTGCTGGGCGGAGGCGTTCTTGCGCCCCAGCAGCCGGGCAGTTTCCACCTTGCGGCCGTAGCGCTCGTCCCAGCCTTGTTGCAGGAGCGGGACCAGCCAGCCGGGGTTTGTCCGGGCGATCTCCTCCAACGCGGCCCGTAGGCCCTCGCCGACACTCTCGATACGGTTCAGCCGGCGCACGCAGGCGATCACGTGCGTGGAATCGGTGCGCTGCCGCCCGCCGGCCCGGACCAGCCCGGCCGCCTTCAGCCGCTCCAGCATCCTGTCCAGCAGGGCGTCCGCCCGGCCGCCCTGGGCCAGGCGGGCGCGGAACTCGCACAGCACTGAGGCGTCAAAGCCGGTGTAGTCCAGCTCCAAGCCCAGGGCGTACTTCCAGGAGATCCGGTCCGCGACCGCCTGCGCGGCCTCCCGATCCGACAGGTTGTGTCGAAACTGCAAGATGGTCACCATCAGCAACAACGCAGGCGACAGCCCAGGCTGCCCGAGCCGGGGGTACATGTCCGCAAGCTCGCCCGCGGTGAAGTCCTCATCCCCAAACAGCGGGCCCAACGCGTCCCGCACCCGCAGCTCATCGGTCCCCCGTGGATGCACCCGGCGGGCCAACGCCGCCGTCTCCACCGGGATCTCTGGAAACACCCACCGGCCGCAGCACACACCACTCCTCAAAGAAGAAGAACCCCGACCCTCACCGCCCCATCGGGCAGGCCGTACTCTCCCACGCCCAGACACTCGACTTCGCCAGCAGAGTCAGTGATAAGGATGAGGTCATCGAGGCTGTCACGGCTCGGCGCCGGAGCCCGGTGTTCTGCATCCGGTCAGTTGTCAGCAGTGTGTCAGCAACAGGACCTTGCGAGCCTACGCAGGGCAGTATGGCAAAGCCTTTGATCGCCCAGCCGACCTGGGGCGACGTGGTGTCGGGCGAGGCGCCATACCGTCCTGGCTGCCGGTGTCACGGGGATGGCATGCAAGGGGTCAGCCGCGTTCTCGTTAGCGATCTGCTCGACCATCGACCGGCGGTCCAGCGTGAGCGGCTGGCCACCACCGTGCTGATCGCTTGGCGGATCAGGTCCAGCGCGCGCTCGTGCGCCTCGTCCAGCGAGGCCCCCTCCAGTCAGATCGATCCACGCGGTGGGCGACCACCCAACGGCGGCCGCCCACCGCGTGGTTTGCTCTCACCGCAGCGAGAGCTGCCCGCTGCGCAGCGTCTCGACCGGGAGCGTGCCGACCTCGACCACGGTGAGCTGGAAGCTCTGCGTGGCGACGTCGGCCCACAGCTGGATGTGGATCTGCATCTTCTGGCGCCCGTCGAGGATGAGCGACCCGGGGCCTGAGAAGGTGACCACCGAGCCCGCCACCGATCCAGCGGTCGGTGTGGCATGGACGATCATGTTGTGCACCAGGCCGAACCCACCGAGCACGAACCCCGACCGGCCCGCCATCAGGCACTCGAAGCTACCCGAAGCCGAACCCGCACCGTCGAGGGTGACGTTCATCGCGACCTGTGAGATCGACGCCGTTCCGCCGCCGGAGAGGTGGCTCGCGTCGCCGGCGGCTCGTGCCTGACCCGCTGCCTGGCCCGCAACCAGCAGCAGCCCGGCAGCAAGCGCCACGGGCAAAAGCCTGCGGCTCATGGCGACTTCTCCGTCAGTCCCGGTGCTCGTTGACGACCGAGAACGTGGTGATGCCCAGTCCGGCCGGCTCGACTCGGCCGCCGGCGCCGCCCTCCACGAAGATCGTGCCGGGGATCTCCAGGTAGA
>JBKPDO010000026.1:0-49979 GCA_046727955.1 bacterium
ATCATGCACCGCTGTTGAGGAACGCAGCACTAGTGCAACGTTCCTCAAGACGGGTACGGTTTCGGCTCCCCAGATGACCAGGTCAGCACCCGTATTGGCGCTGCCAGCATCATGCACCGCTGTTGAGGAACGCAGCACTAGCCGAGTAGTGATGGCTTCCTCAATGCGGCGGCCGGCGGCCGATTCCGGCGGCTTCGCCTGATGCGATACGGTTGCGCCAACTCCGTCGACCGGCGACGGCCAACCGCAAGGCAGGACCCGTGCGCGCTCGGTTCCCCACCTGGGCCGTGGTCGCCCTAAGCGCCCTGGCCGTCGGCGCGCTGAGCATCGCCGTCACCCTCGCAGCCAGCGACCCGAACATGTGGCCAGGCTGGCTGCAGCCCTACCACCGCTGGGGCTGGTGGTCAGTCCTGGGCCTGCTGATCGCCGCCGTGGCGTTGGCGGTGTGGCAGGCTACCCGCCAAGCACCCACCACGACCCCTGCTCCCCCGACGACCGTTCATGCTGCCGACAGCGGCCCAGCCGCCGGCCGCGACGTGACCATCAGCGGCGCCCAGGGCCCAACCGCCGGCCGAGATGCCCGCGCCGTCATCGGCGGGGCCGGGCCGACCGCCGGCGGGGATATTCACATCACCACCATCACCACCACCAGCCCCATCAGCACCCCAGCGGTCGTTCCCGCCCCGGCCGCCGCTGGCGGGCCGATCAGCAATCTGCCGCCCCGCAACTTGGCGTTCACCGGCCGTGACGAGTTGCTTGACCGCCTCCACCAGCAGCTGACCACGCCCACCGCGGCGGTCGCCGTCACCGCCCTCGCCGACGACTCCGCAACTGGAGGCGCCGAGACCAGCCAGGCGGAGGCGCGCGCGCCGCGTGTGTTGCACGGGCTGGGCGGGGTCGGCAAGACCCAACTCGCCGCCGAGTACGCCCACCGGCACGCCAGCGACTACCGGATCCGCTGGTGGACCTCGGCCGAGCAGCCCGCCGCCATTCCTCGCCAGCTGGTCGCCCTGGCACGGCAGCTCGGCATCCCCGAGCAGGCCGACCAGACCCAGACCGTCGCTGCGCTGCTAGCTGAGCTGGGACACCGCGGCGATTGGCTACTGGTGTTCGACAACGCCGAAGACCCCCACGACCTGCGGCCCTACTGGCCGTCCACCGAGGCCCTGAGCGGGTCCGGCACGGAGGGCACGAGCGGCTGCTCGCTGCTCCGACCAAACCGATCATCCGAGAACAGCGCATCATTCCGCTTACGCCGCTATGCCGAATAGGTAGGTACAAGTAACGATGATGCGTGTGGCGCCTGTCGGTCACGGGTAGGTCACGACCCCAGCACGAAGCAGCAACAGGGGACGAGGAGGGGCGAGATGACCGCAGCCACACTCGACCGACCTACACTCGACCTACCGACCTGGGCCGATGGCCAGCTCGACAGCCAGCAGCCGCTGCAGCGGCTCGCCGATGCGGTGGCGGCGCTGTGGTCGGCAGGCACCGGCCTGGCGCTGCAGCCGGCGGCGGTCGCGCTGGACGACACCCACGCCAGGGTCATCCTCGCCGAACCGTGGCCGTCCAGTGAGCGGGAGGAGCCGGCGGCGGCCCTGCTCTGCCGCTTGGACCGGCCGTTTGGCCGGCGTGCCCGTGACCTTGCCTGCGTGCTGGAGGCGTCGGTCAGCGAGCTGCTCGGCCGCCCGCTGACGCGGGTGCGTGCCCGCGACCGCCGGGAGCAGGGGCGGGTGGTCGTTGAGCTGTCGCTGGCCTCAGCCTAAGGCCACCGGATGGGGTCAGCTCCTCGTGGACGCCCGCGCTGTGCTCCACCCCGCCGCGCCCTGCTCGGCAGGCTACGCCGCCAAGCGGGCGACCGATGATGACCGCGTTGAAGTGACGCATTAGATGGGGACGCATCGATGACGTCCACGCTCGCCCCGGAGGCGCTTCTGGCGGGTCGGTACCGTCTGGTCCGCCGGCTCGCCTGCGGCGGCATGGGCCAGGTGTGGCGGGCGGCGGACGAGGTTCTCGGGCGGCCGGTGGCCGTGAAGCTCCTCAGCAGCGAATTCGCGGAAGACCGGGCGTTCCTCGACCGTTTCCGGACCGAGGCGCGCCGCAGCGCCACCCTCTCACATCCCGGCATCGCCAGTGTCTTCGACTACGGCGAGATCGAGGAGCCAAATCCCACCGCCTACCTGGTCATGGAGCTGGTCGAGGGCGCGCCCCTGTCGGCGGTGCTGGCGCGGCAGCGACGACTGGACCCCGAGCGGGTCCTCGACGTGGTCGCGCAGGCGGCGCTGGCCCTTGGGGCAGCGCACCAGGCGGGGGTCGTGCACCGCGACGTCAAGCCGAGCAATCTGCTGATCCGCCGAGACGGCGTGGTCAAGGTCACCGACTTCGGCATCGCCCGCATGATCGGCGAGGCGCCGAGGTCCGAGATCGGCCTGGTCGTGGGCACCGCCGCATATCTGTCGCCCGAGCAGGTCGCCCGCCGGCCGGTCACGCCGGCAAGCGACGTCTACGCGCTCGGGGTGGTCGCCTACGAATGCCTGGCGGGCCGGCGGCCGTTCACCGGCGAGCATCCGGTGGCGCTCGCGCTCGCCCACCAGCGCCACCGCCCGCCCCCGCTGCCGGCCGATGCGCCGGAACCGGTGCGTGCGCTGGTCGAGCAGGCCATGGCCAAGGATGCCCGGACCCGACCAGCCGCGGTCACGCTGGCCGGCTACGCGGTCATGGCGCGAACGGCGCTGCTCGAAGAACGGCGTCGGGACCTCCAGGGTGGTGGCAACGGCTGGCCGGGCGGCGACGGCCTTCCCGGGATCGGCGGCTGGCCCATCGTCAGCAGCCTGGCCAGCACCAACGGATGGTCCAGCGGGCACGGCAACGGCAACGGCTCGCAGCACACCCAGGGCCTCCGCGCACAGGCCCACACCAGCGACCCCGAGCAGGAGACCGGTGAATGGGCGCCGGTTTCGGCGCTGCTCACCCAGGCCTGGTCCCGGCGTCGTCGGCCGCTGGCTGTGACCGCGATGCTGGCCGTCCTTGCGGTGCTCGTGAGCGTGCTCACAGGGGCCGTCGCGCAGCGCGTGCCGACCATCACGGTCCCGTCGGTGTCCGGCCAGCCGATCACGACGGCGGGGCAACTGCTGGTCAGAGCCGGCTTCCAGGTCCGCGAGCGGGCACAGCCGAACCGCTCGGTCAAGGCCGGTATCGTGCTCGCGCAAGACCCGGCCGCGGGCACGCGTCTGGAACGCGGTGCGGTGGTCACGCTCACCGTCTCGACCGGGCCGGCGGCCGTCGCCGTCGACCCCGCCGACTATCTCGGCCAGCCGCTCGACATCGTGCGCACCGCGCTGATCAGGCTTGGGTTGCAGCTAGCCATCGCGACCGCCCCGGCGGGCGGCGCCCCGGGGACGGTCGTCGGCATCGCACCGTCGGGGGCGCTGCGCCAAGGCGACACCGTGACGATCACGGTCGCCCCACCCCCCCGGGAATCAAGCGCCTCGACGGGCCCCAGCAGCGACGGATCGGCACCGCTCATCCAGGACCGCGGCAAGAAGGTCAAGCACCCCCACGACAACGGCCACGGCACGCACCGGTGACGTCCTGCAACGTGGTGCAAAGAGGTTGGGGGCGATCCCGCGCAGCCTGCCCCAGGGCCGACCGCTCGACCCAGGCGGGGTCTTTCCACCACCGTGGCGAGGTCCTGCCTGGACGACAGGGTCCGCGACAGGTGCGCGCTTGCAGCCTCGATCCGGCGCGGTAACGGCTAAAGGTCGCGGTTCGCTTTCCCTAGGAAGCCAGCGATGGGCGTAGGCGCGAGCGGCCCTGGGTCCCCCCGCCTGGGGTCGCTCGCCTCAACAGGGCTCAGGCCGAGAGGATATTCTGCCAGCCCTCTCGGGCACCGGGAAGGCATCTGGTCGGGCCGTCCGCCGGGCAGCTGTCGCGGCGGACGGCCCGATTTCAGGTGCCGCGAGCAAACTACGGTCAGCCGTCTCGCCGCGTGCCGACCAGCACCCGCTCGCGTTCAGACGCCTTGGGCTGTCGAGGTGCTCGTATTGCCTGCGGCTGCGTCGAGGGCGAACGCGCCTCCCTTTGCTTGGTCTGCTGTGTCCCAGAAAATTGCTACCTGGGGGAGTGCCGGATCCAAACGCATCGGCAGTACTTCGTTGACTAACCCGTCTTTTCACGAGGTGGGCGAGGGCAGTCAGCATGCGCTGGTACCGCGTGACGCCCGCGACGCCGGCAGCGTGGCTGCGGCCACGCAGGGGCGCCCAGACCCCGTGGAAGGCGAGATCATGCCTCCGCCAGGACGGAGGCCGTGACCACGTGATACAGCGCCGATCCCCGCTCCCGACGGCCCAGCGGCCCAAAGTACCGCTCGCCGGCCTCGGCGGTGGACAGGTCGCCGATGAGCCCAAAGCCGCGGCGGGTCAGGAACTCTGAAACCTCGGCCGGATCCAGGCCGAACGTCCACGGCTCGCCCCGGCGCCGGACGCCTTCGACCCAACGGCGGACCTCCGGGAACCGGCCATGATCGCCCGCAAGCACGGCGCGGTCGACATAGGTGAACACCACCAGGCTGCCGTCGGCGGCGAGGCTGCGCACGGCGCCAAGCGTCTGGTCGACGGCAGCGGGCGTGAGGTAGTTGGTCACCCCTTCCCACACAAACAGGCTCCGGGCGTCGTCCCGGTATCCAGCGGCCCGCAGCGCCCGGGCCAGGTCGTCGCGCTCGAAGTCGACCGGCACGAACCGCACGTGCCAGGCCAGCGGGTCCCCAGCGACCATGCCTGCCAGGACGCGGCCAAGGACTTGCCGCTTGGCCTGCTGGGTCGCCGGGTGATCGACCTCGAACACGGTCACCCGCTCCAGGCCCGGCAGCCGGTAGGCGCGGGCGTCGAAGCCGGCCCCGAGGATGACCAGCTGGCCGATCCAGGAGCGCGCGTCGGTGACCAGGTCGTCGATCAGGCGGGTCCGCGCCACCGCGGAGGCGCGCGGGCCGGGGCCTGCCACCCGGTCGTAGAGCACCTCGACCGCACGCCGGACCGCACCCACGCGGCTGGCCCTTATGATCAGTCGCCACCGCCGGGACACAAAGTGCGGGGCGAAGGCGTCGCGGAACAGCCGAGATGACCGCGGCCGTGTCGACTCGAGCGCTCGCTGCACCGCCATCAACTCGGCCGTCCGGCTTGACCGTGCGGGCATGACGCACAACTCAAGCACACCTCGATTGGCGGCGACAGGCAGCGCCGTCTGGACACGATCGCCGTGTCACAGCCACGCCGCCCACGTCAAGGACCCGCTATCTCAATACGCCGGCAATAAGCGACGCTTGCACCCAGTCGCCGACCGAAGCTGGGTGGATCATCTTTATCTCGTTCCCGCCGTGTTGGGAGAGTCCCACGGTATGGGCTTCCGCGGGTGTGAGCTCGCAAACGACCAGACCGCCGCGGCGTCGCGACCCGACCAGCCGCCTGGTGCAGGCCCGACACGGTGCGGAGCCGGCGGGATCTTGCAGCGGTGGTGGCCGAGCTGGAGAATCACCAGTAGCCGATTAACGGTTTACGGCGCAGTTGTGTAGTTCTAGGGTGATTCGAGAACCCTCGCGTGCTCAAGCGTTTACTTCCCGGGCTGCTTTGGGCGCCCGGGTCCGGTGGACGACCGCGCCCGTGCTGCTGGTTACCGCGGGCATGGTGTGGTAGGACAAGCCAGCCATAGTGCCCTGCCGCGCTCGGAGGAATCATGGACCCCGCCACACTCGCCGTGACCGGCGCCGGGCTACTCGACATGAAGGCCTTGGAGGCTGCCGAGCGTGGCCGCCTGGTCGCCCAGTCGCGCCGGCTCGCGGGCTCCTGGCCAAGGGCGGGAACCGATCGGCGCGGGCGGAGCGTCGTAACCGCAGAGCTGTCCCGCGCAACTCTGCGGAGGGTGCCGTGGCCGGTTGCCGCACCTGGCTGGTCCCCAGGGCCGCCGTCGTCGTCGGCCTCGCCGCGCTGCTCGCCGGGAGCACCGTCGTGACCCCCGACGCCGCCCTGGTCCGCGCCGCTCCGCCCCCCAGCCCACCCGCGTCGCCCGAGTCAGACGTGGCCGCGGCCGTGCGCGGCTCGACCGCGCTCGCGCTCACCCTGTACCAGCGCCTCGGCAGCGGCGACGAGAACCTGGTGGCATCCCCTTCGAGCCTGGCGACCGTGCTCGCCATGGCCCTGCCCGGGGCGCGCGGCCGCACCGCCGACGAGATCGCCCACGTCCTGCACACCACCCTGGACCCGGGCCGCCTGGCCGCCGCCATGGGCACGCTCGACGCGGGGATCAGCCAGCGGGCGTCCGCCAGCAGCGCCGAGCTGGATGTCTCCAACGCGCTGTGGAGCCAGCGCGGCTACACGATCCGGACGACCTACCTCCAGCTACTGGCCGGCGCCTTCGGTACCGGCGTGCACCAGGCCGACTTCATCGCCGATGTCGAGCGCGCGCGCCTGGCGATCAACGCCCTGGTCCAAGAGCAGACCAAGGAGAAGATCAAGGACCTGTTCGCGCCGGGGTCACTCAACGAGTACACCCGCGTGGTGCTGACCAACGCGATCTACCTGAAGGCACGCTGGCGGCAGCCCTTCGACCCGCACGACACCCGGCCGGCGCCCTTCCACACCCTCGACCATGGCGGGCCGAACGCGCCGACCATGCACCAGCAGGCCGTCGCGCTGCCCTACGCGCAGGGTGATGGCTGGCAGGCGGTCGAGCTTGCCTACACGGGCGGCGCGCTGGCCATGGACGTGCTGCTCCCCGCGGCTGGCAACTTCGCGTCGTTCCAGCAGGGACTCACCCCGGACCGGCTCGCCGCCGTGCTCGGCGCCCTGCGGCCGACCACGCTGGGCCTGGCGCTGCCGAAGTTCACCTTCGACTCGACCCACCGGCTCAACCAGACCCTCGAGGCGCTCGGCATGCCGACCGCCTTCACCGACGCCGCCGATTTCAGCGGCATCTTCACCGTCAGCGAGCCGCTCAAGGTCCAGACCGTCGTGCAGAAGGCGCACCTGGCCGTCGACGAGGAGGGCACCACCGCGGCCGCCGCCACCGGCATGGCGTTCCGGGCCACCTCCGCGGTGATCCCGCCCCTGCAGCTGCGGGTCGACCGCCCCTTCGTGTTCCTGCTCCGCGACCTGGCCAGCGGTCAGGTCCTCTTCCTTGGTCGGGTCACCGACCCGCGCCAGCTCTAGACCAGCATGCAGCCTGCCCCAGGGCCGACCGCTCGACCCATGCGGGGGTCTTTCCACCACCGTTGCCCTGCCTGGACGGCAGGGTCCACGGCAGGTCGGCACTTGCAGCGTCGATCGGCGCTGTAACGGCTGAAGGTCACGGTTCGATCCTCCCAGGAAGCCAGTGATGGCGTCGGCGCGAGCGGCCCTGGGGCCGACCCCGCCCGGGGGCCGCTCGCCTCATGCTCTAGCTCCACTTGCTGCTGGCGGCGCCTCGGTCCAGACCCCGGATACGTGTGAACGGCGGGATCTTGCGGCGGTGGTGGCCGAGCTAGAGAATCGCCCGGTAGCCGATTGACGGTTTACGGCGTATTCGAGCGTTCCAGAGTCATTCGTGGACCCTCGCGTGGGCGAGGCTCACCTCACCAGGGTTCGGGGCGCGCAAGCCGCCGCGACATCGATGAGCTGCTGCGCGCGCTCCGCGAGGCGTGCGCCGGCCACTCGGTCATCGACCGGCGGTCGTCGAGGTCGCCGAGCAGGCCAGCATACAAAGGGCACAAATTGGCCACCGCGGAGAGCGCACTGATGACCGCGGAGAGTGACTTGCTGACAGCGTGCTGACGGCGACGCTTACTACCGGCCCCCGCAAGGGCGTTTGTCCTTGCGGTCCCGACGGGATTTGAACCCGCGACCTCCGCCTTGACAGGGCGGCGAGCACAGCCAAGCTGCTCCACGGGACCTCGTTCGGCCCAACCTCATTGTGCCCCCAGCGGAGTTCGAATCCGCGTCGCCACCTTGAAAGGGTGGTGTCCTAGGCCACTAGACGATGGGGGCCCGGTTCTCCTCGGGGTGGGCCGCGTCGGACTCGAACCGACGACACCCCGGTTAAAAGCCGGGTGCTCTACCAACTGAGCTAGCGGCCCACGGCAGGGCGCGCCGATGGTGCCATCGTCGGCACCGTGCTGTCAAAGGATTCTCGCGTTCGTCCGCTGGCGGCTCCCTGGCCGTCAGTCTCTGGTGCGCTCGTCCCCCGCCGCCTCGCGCTCCGCCCTTGCCTGCTCCGCGGGCAGCAGCTTGTAGCCGACGCCACGGACCGTGGCGATCATCGACTCGTACTCCGGCCCCAGCTTGGCCCGCAGGCGGCGCACGTGCACGTCCACCGTCCTGGTGCCGCCGAAGAAGTCATAGCCCCAGACCTCCTGCAGGAGCTGGGCGCGGGTGGATACCCGCCCGGGCCGGGAGGCCAGGAAGCGCAGCAGCTCGAACTCCTTATAGGTCAGGTCGAGCGGGCGCCCGTTCAGGCGGACCTGGTAGGAGACCGGGTCGACCACCAGTTCGCCGACCCGGACGGCCGCGTCGGGCTCGCTGGCGTCGGGTCGCTGCACCAGCAGCCGGATGCGCGCCTCGACCTCGGCCGGCCCCGCCAGCGGCAGGACGAAGTCCGAGGCGCCCCAGTCCGGCTGCAGCCCGGCCAGCCCGGCCTCCGGGATCACCACCAGGATCTCGCTCGACTCGCCCGCCGCCCGCAGGGTGCGGCACAGCGCCTGTGCCTTGGACAGGTCACGGGTGGCGTCGATCAGCACCAGGTCCTTGCCTGAGACTCCCGCGAGGCTCGCCAGGTCCAGCGGGAGCGTTGCGACGGCGTGTGCGAGATACTCGAGCGCGGGAAGGACCTCTTTCGCTCCCCCAGCCCGGTTCGTCAGGCACGCTAGCTCGGCCACTCGTAGCAGTCACCTCACTGCCGCCCCGGCTGCCAGGAGTCGATCGGGGCCACAGCGGGGTTGCGGCGGCCGGAGCGCCAGGGGCACCGTAGCATCCGCCCTCTGACGGGACAACGAGGAGCATGAGCCGTGGTGCGAGTACGCCTGTTCGCCGCCTTGCGGGAGGCCGCGGGGGCGGCCGAGGTCGAGGTGCCGGCCGGCCGTCTCTGCGACATCCTCGGCGGCCTCGAGGATCGCTTCGGCGAGCGCTTCGGGACCGTGCTGGGCTACGCCAGCGTGCTGGTCGACGGCGGCCGCGCCGACCCCGCCACCCAGGTGCCCGACGGCGCCGAGGTCGCCCTGCTGCCGCCGTTCTCAGGCGGCTGCTGAGCATGCGCAAGCTCCTGATCGCCGTGGTGCTGCTGCTAGGCCTCGCGGTTGCCGCGGACTTCAGCGCCGCGCGCGTGTTCGAGAGCCACGTCACCACCGCGCTGCAGCGCAGGTACGACCTTGGCAAGCGACCGGTCGTGCAGGTGCGCGACTTCCCCTTCCTGCCTCATCTGGTGTCAGGGCACTTCTCCACCATCGACCTGGCCACCGACCACGCCAGCGCCCGCGGTCTCACCGTCGAGAGCCTGGAGCTGCATCTGCGCGACGTGACCGTGCCGCGGAGCGTGATGCTGGGCCGGAGCGGCCTGGTTCGGGTGGCCCGGAGCGACGGCGAGGTGACGCTGAGCCAGGCGGAGATCAACCGGCTGGTCGCTGAGCGCCTGCAGGGCGGCTCGCTGACGCTGGGCTCCGGCGGGGCGAGGGTGCAGCTACGCACTGAGGTCCTCGGGCGGCCGCTGACCGTGGTAGTGTCCGGCCGGCTCGGCGCGCGCGCCGGGCGCATCGCCTTCACGCCGCAGACGGTGCAGATCAGCGGAGTGTCCGACCCGCTGCTCGAGCAGCAGCTCGCCTCGCAGTTCACCTTCGACGTGTCGCTGCCCCCGCTGCCGGCCGGGTTCATGGTGGACCGGCTCGACGTCGAGCCGGGCGCGGCGCTGCTGGTCGGCCACGCCGGGCCTGTCGAGGTCGCGGCCTGAGCGCCCGAGCGGCCTGAGCGCCCTGAGCGCCCGAGCGGCCTGAGCGCCCGAGCGGCCGCGTGGGGTTCCGGGAGTCCGGGGCGAAGAACGAGAAAACCCAGGGGGTTGACGCCGCGCATGGCAGCGCCACCTTGGTGGACCAGGCCAAGCCCCCTGGGTTCGGTGAATCTGTGTGGATTCCGCGGGCGGTACCCGATCCCGCGATTCAGGAGCGGGCCGCCCTAACGGGCAGTCACCTCGCGGGTCCAGAACGGTTTATGCAGTTGGACCACCTCCTTTCTCGCGTGCCGCCAGTTAGCCATACTCCAGGGCTTGTGCGCAACGCAGTTACCATGGGAGGCATGACCACTCTCATCGATGTCTCCGCCGCGCTCGCCGGCAGCCGGACGGGCGTGATCGTGGTGGAGCGGCCCGACCTCGCCGTGCTCGAGCTGAGCGGCGCGGACGTGCTGCGCTATCTGCACGCTGTGTCCACCCAGCACACCGCCGACCTGCGCCCAGGAGACGCGGCCATGGCGCTGCTGCTGTCCCCCAAGGGCAGGATCGAGTTCGCCTTCCGGCTCGCCGTGCTCGACGAGGCCGTGCTGCTCGACACCGAGGCCGGCGCTGCCGAGGCGCTGGCCGAGCGACTGGCCCGCTTCGTGTTCCGCTTCGACGTCCGCGTCGGCCCCACGAGGCCGGGCGCGGTGAGCCTGCTCGGGCCGGGCGCTGACAAGGCGCTGGCCGCCGCTCGCCTGCCGGTGCCGCCCGCCGCGGTGGGCGGGGCCGCCTCGGCGACCTCTGGGCTGGTCGCCCACCGCGGCGAGCTGGGCGTCGACCTGGTGGGCGAGCAGGCACCTGGCACGCTCTCGGTCCTCCAGCGGGAGGGGGTGGCGCGGGCGCCGTTCGAGGTATGGGAGCTGCTGCGGGTCGAGCGTGGCCTGCCGCGCTGGGGCCGCGAGCTGACCGACGACGTCCTGGCGGAAGAGGCGGGCCTGCTCGGCTCGCACGTCCACCTCGACAAGGGCTGCTATCCGGGCCAGGAGACGGTCGCCCGGGTGCACAACCTCGGGCAGGTGCAGCGCCGCCTGGCCGGGCTGCGCTTCGAAGACTCCGCCCACGAGGCACCGCCGCCCGGAACCGACCTCGCCGCGGAGGATGGGCGCGGCGCGGGTCAGGTCCGCAGCGCCGTCCGGCACCCGGACCTGGGCACCATAGCGCTGGCCTACGTGCGCCGGACGGTCGCCCCGGGCGAGCGGGTCAAGGTCGGGCCCTTTGCCGCCACGGTCGTCGAGCTGGCCCCGCTAAGGTCGGCTCCCACGGCCAGCTCTCACAGGTAGCCTCGCTCGTCGCGTGCCACGCGCTCACCCAGGCATCGCGTGCGGGCTCAGCTCTTTCCGCAGGTGGGCCCGCTATTCGAGCTATTCGAGCTTCTGGAGCTATCTGCGGTCTGCCCCATTCAGGGAATCTTTTTGCGTTCTGGCAGTAGGAGTCAGGCGAGTTGGCAGTTACAATGCTCCGGCTCGCCAGTCTTGAGCGATCCGGGGCTGAACCGGACACGGGCCGTTCGGGGGATGTCGCCCAGGGCTGGTAGCTCGTAAGGCAAAACAGGATTTTCGGACAGCAAATCGTGGGCCTGCGCGCGTCTGGACGAGGGGGGAGATCGTACATGAGCGTCGAGGTCATCCCCGGCGGTAAGCGGCGTATCGATCGGGTGCTCGACCCGCGATTCGTCGCCGGGATGAAAAGGCTCGGGCTGGACGAGCTGCGTTGCCGTCGGGGCGAGGCCGAGGCGGAGGAGCAGAGCATCTCCTACCTGCGGCGGATGCTGCAGGGCCGGCTCGACATCCTCCAGGCGGAGCTCGTGCGCCGCGCACACGGCGACCAGGAGGTGACCGACCTGGTCGCTGGGCTGCCAGGGATCCTGAGCGATGCGAGCCGAGCCGCGCCAGGCCCCTGGGGCTCTCCCGATCCCAGCTGGCCGGGGCGCCTCACCGCGATGCCGAGTTTCCTTACCCACGAGCCTTCGAGCCGTCGCCGTCGCCGCGTCGAGCGCCTGGTGTCGGACGAGACCATCGCTCGCATGCCCGAGCTGGAGGCCCAGGAGCTGACCCAGGCGGTCGAGGTACTGACCCGCGAGGAGGAGGCGGTGTCCGCCAGCCGCCGGGCGGTGCAGCAAGTCGTCGATCTGCTACGCGGCGAGCTCGCTCGCCGCTACCGCAACGGAACCGCGAGCGTGGCCCAACTGCTGGAGTGATCGCTGCCGCCGGTCCGAGCGAACCGGGGCCGGCGGGGATACGCCCCGCTCCCCGGTTTGGCTGCGGCATCTTGGGCCACCCAACCCTGCCAAAGCGCTCAAGCTCTTGAACCTTGCTCTGATTGACACGAGGCGGGCACGTCGCGCCCTGCTCTCCCTCCTTGATGTCGTCCAGCGACTCTCCCGGGGGTAGTGCAAAGCATGGAAACAGCGATCCGCTACCTGAACCAGCTCGAGGCGGCCCAGCGCCAGTTGCTGGTGTTCGCGCGCGAGCTCAACCAGCTCTACCAGGCCGAGCGGACCCGCGCTGCCGAGCTGGAACGGGCCCTGTGCCGCCTGGAGGAGTCCTACCTGGACATGGTCAAGACGCTGGCGTTCGTGGTCGAGGCCAAGGACCCCAGCACCCGCGCTCATCTGGAGCGCACCCACGACTACGCCGCGGTCCTAGCCAAGGTGATCGACGCCGACCTGGCCGGTGACCAGTGCCTGCGCTATGGCTTCCTGCTGCACGACGTCGGCAAGATCGGCGTGCCGGAGGCGATCCTGAACAAGCCCGGCCCGCTCGACGAGGAGGAGTGGCTGATCATGCGCACGCACCCCCAGATCGGCGTGCAGATGGTCTCGGGCATCAAGTCGCTCGGCCCGGCGGTCGAGGTCATCCGGTCCCATCACGAGCGCTGGGACGGCCACGGCTACCCAGCGGGGCTGGGCGGCGAGGAGATCCCGCTGAGCGCGCGCGTGTTCTCGGTCTGCGACGCCTTCGACGCCATGACCTCCGACCGCCCCTACCGCCGTGCGATGCCCTACGAGCAGGCGATCGAGGAGATCGACGCGGGCGCCGGCTCACAATTCGACCCGGCGATGGCGGCGGCGTTCGTGTCGATCGGAAATCTCGAGGAGATCCACGCGTCGCTGCACACCCACTACGTGCCAAGGCCCGACTACCCCGCCGGCGTTGGCGCAGGCCCAAGCGTGCGGACTACGCTCGGGGCCGATGCAAATACTTGTTGAGGTCGAGCGCAGCGGGCTCATCGAGAGCTGCCATTTCGGCGCCGTAGTCGTGGCCGACCCGGACGGCAGCGTCCGGGCGGCGATCGGCGATCCGGCCATGCCGATCTACCTGCGCTCCTGCGCCAAGCCACTGCAGGCGCTCGCTGTGCGAGGCCTCGGCGTCGAGCGGGACCTGGGGCTCGGCTCCCTCGCGCTGGCCGGTGCCGCGGGCTCCCACTCCGGCGAGGCTGAGCAGGTCGCCTCGGTCCGCAAGGTGCTCGCCGCCGCCGGCCTCGACGAGCGCGCTCTGCGCTGCCCGCCAGCGCTGCCGCTCAACGCCGAGGCCCGCCGAGCGGCGGACGGCCCCGCCCCCGTCTACCACAACTGCTCCGGCAAGCACGCCTATATGCTCGCCGGCGCCGTCGCGCGGGGCTGGGACCCCGACCGGTACACCGCGCCGGAGCACCCGGTCCAGGCGGTGGTGTCCGACATGATCGCCGACCTTGCCGGCGTGGCCATCGAGCACGTCGGCGTCGACGGCTGCGGTGTTCCCGTCCACGCCCTGCCGCTCCGAGGCCTGGCGACCGCCTACGCGCGCCTGGGTAGCCTTGCCGCCGCCGGCGAGGAGGGACCGGTCGCGCTGGTGGCCTCGCTGCGACGCCACCCGATCATGATCGCCGGCAGCGGGGAGCTCGACACCGTGCTGCTGGAGGCGACCGGGGGCAGGGTGATCTCCAAGGCCGGCGCGGAGGGGGCCACGGCGGCCGTCAACCTCGCGACCAGCCAGGGCCTGGCCGTCAAGGTCCTAGACGGCGGGCGGCGCGCCCGCGGGCCGGCGCTGGTGGCCGCGCTACGGGCGCTCGGCTGGCTCGAGGAGCATGAGCTGGAGGCGGTCCTTTCCGCCGCGACCAGTCCCGTCCTCGGGGGCACTCAGCCGGTGGGCGTCGTGCGCCCCGCCTCCTTCCAGGTGCCACTGGGCTGAGGCTGCGGGTCGAGGGCTCTTCAGCCGGTGCTTGCAAAAGTTAATCATGTGCTTTACTTTGGGCAGCGTTCGATGTGATGAGGTAGGGGGAGTGATGGTGCGCAAGGGGATCGAGCAGCTCGGCTCGGCGGCGGCCGTCCGCGACGTGGGCCGGTACATCCGCGAGCAGCGGCGGCAGGCTGAGCTGTCCCTGCGCAACCTGGCGCGCCAGGCGGGGGTGTCGAACCCATACCTGTCGCAGATCGAGCGCGGGCTGCGGCAGCCGTCGGCGAAGATCCTCAAGGACATCGCCAAGGCGCTGAGGATCAGTGCGGAGACCCTTTACGTGCGGGCCGGCATCCTCGACCAGGACGAGCCCGAGGGTGACCTGGTTCCCGCGATCCTGCGCGACCCTCACCTCACCGAGCGGCAGAAGCAGGTGCTGATCGACGTCTACAGGTCTTTCCTGGCCAGTGCTGAGCCGGCCACGCCAGCCACGCCAGAGCGTGGCGGCGAGCCGGTTCGATCGAACAGCCGGGGGGGTCCGGGAGGCTCTCTAGCGAGGCCCCGACCACGGCATCACGAAGTGAAGCAAGGCCGAGCGTAGCCCCCCGGTGGATCAAGGGTAGGCGGGCCTCAGCCCGCCTCGAGCAACAGACTCGAGCAACAGACTCGAGCAACCGAGAGGAGCAGACCGACATGGCAACCATCCGCTCAAAGGAAGCCAGGCAAGCGTTCTACGCCGTGGCCGGCGTCGCCGACCTGGCGGTCTCCACCGTCCGCCGCCTTCCCGAGGAGGCCGACAAGCTGCGCACCCGCCTGCCGGGTGACGCCACGCGGGCCTACGGGAACCTGGTGCAGCGCGGCGAGACGCTGGTCAAGACGATCCGCGGCTCGCGCTCGACGCAGCAGGCCGCCCGGGCCACCCGGATCGCGGTGAGCACCACCAAGGCGGCGGCGACCCGCGCCGGCGCTAACGCCCGGTCGACCCGCGCCGGCGCGCGCGGCGCCAGGACCACGGTGCGCCGTGCCGCCCAGGCTGACGTTCAGGCCGCCAAGGACGCGGCCGGCGAGGTCGGCGAGGTCGGCGAGGTCGGCGAGGTCGGCGAGGCCGACGGGAAGTAACCCGCGGCGTAACGCGGCGTAGGTCGGGCCCGGCCTCCAGCTGGAGGCCGGGCCCGACAATTGTCTGCCTTCGGGTTGTATCGGGCGTCGCAGTCGATTGCTCGTAACCGTCTCATGGCCGGCGCTCCTGAAGGATCGATAGCATGAATCGGTGGCGGGTGAGGGACCCGTCGCGCTCCGCGGAAGCGGAGCCGACCCGAGGCGAGGGAGTCTTCGAGTGCGGACAAGCGGCGAGCTGGGAGCCTTCGACGACGAGGTGCGCCGGATCGCGGTGCTGACGGTCCATTCGTCGCCACTGGCGGCGCCAGGGGTGGGCGACTCAGGCGGCATGAACGTCCACGTCCGTGCGCTTGCGAGCCAGCTGGCCCGCGCCGGGGTGGCGTCGGACATCTACACCCGGGCGACGTCGGTCGACGATCCCCCGGTGGTCGAGGTCGAGCCGGGCGTGCGCGTCCTGCACCTCGCCGCCGGCCCGCTGGAGCCGATCCCGAAGCAGCTCCTGCCCCGCTACCTGTGCGCCTTCCTCTGCTCGCTGCTGCGGGCGGGGGAGCGCCACGGCCCCTACGACCTCGTGCACAGCCACTACTGGGTGTCTGGCTGGGTGGCCAGGCTGGCAAGGGAGCGCTGGAGCAGCCCGGTGGTCCACTCCTTCCACACCCTCGGCAAGGTGAAGAACGCGTGCCTCGCCAACGGTGAGGAGCCGGAGCCGCCCCGCCGGCTGGCGGGCGAGGAGCGCGTCGTGGCCACGGCCGACTGCCTGCTCGCCGCGACGCCGTACGAGGCCAGGCAGCTCACCGAGCTGTATGGGGCGCAGCCAACGAAGGTCCGGATCGTCCCGCACGGGGTCGACCACTCGCGCTTCCACCCTGGCGACCGCGCGGCGGCGCGTGCGGCGCTCGGCGTGTCCCGCCGGCACGCGCTCGCCTTCGTGGGGCGGATGCAGCCGCTCAAGGGGCCGGACGTGGCCGTGAGGACCCTGGCGCTTCTGCGCCGGCAGCGGCCCGATCTGGACGTCGAGCTGCTGGTGGTCGGCGGGCCCTCCGGGAACGGCGTGGGGGAGCCACAGCGCTCCGCGGCGCTGGCTCGGGAAGAGGGCGTTGCCGACCGCGTGCGGTTCCTGCCCGCACAGCCTCACGACCAGCTTGCCACCGTCTACCATGCGGCCGACCTGCTGCTGGTGCCGTCGCGCTCGGAGTCGTTCGGGCTGGTCGCCCTGGAGGCGCAGGCGTGCGGGACGCCGGTGGTGGCGGCGCGCGTCGGCGGCCTGAGCCACGCGGTGGGGGACGGCACCACCGGGCTACTGCTCTCGGGCCACGACCCCGCGCACTGGGCGGCGGCCGTGGCCGAGCTGCTCAGCTCACCCCGCCGGCTGGCGGCGATGGGCACGGCCGCCGCCCGCTTCGCCGGCGCCCACGGCTGGGACCTGGCCGCCACCCGCCTCCTGGACGTCTACGGCCAGTTGCTGCAAAGCACCCGGATCCCCCTGCTCGAACAGAGCGGCTAGTGCTGCGTTCCTCAACAGCGGTGCATGATGCTGGCAGCGCCAATACGGGTGCTGACCTGGTCATCTGGGGAGCCGAAACCGTACCCGTCTTGAGGAACGTTGCACTAGTGTCCCGAGTTACTGATTCGCTTCACATTCGTAGCGGCCAACCTTCCTGGTCAGGGGGCCAAGAGCCGCCCCGAGAACAGCAACGAATCAACGACTCGGGACACTAGGGCGTGTTTGCATTGGGGGGAGCCCGAGCCGATGAGGACCGCTCGAGTCTGCTACGCCCTGAAGTAATCTGTCTCGGCCACTGCGCCTCGCCTGACCTGGAGGTGGAAAAAACGACACCGGAGGAACGCCTGCAGGGACGGCCGGAGCCTGAGGCGGTGCAGGCCGCGGCGCGGCGGGCGGTCGAGGCGTTCCTGGCCGAGGCCAGCATCCAGGCCGACCAGCTGGACGACGATCGCTGGTTCCTGGTGCTCGCCGGTGAGCGCAAGCTCGGCATCGGCGTGCACCTGCAGGTCGGTGACCGCACCATGCGGGTGGAGTCGTTCTTCATGCGCGCGCCGGAGGAGCAGCGCGAGCGGCTCTACCGCGATCTGCTGCTGCGGCAGGCCACGAGCTACCTGCTGCGCTTCACCCTCGACGACAGCGGTGACCTGTTCGTCGTCGGCCAGGTGCCGCTGCTGGCGGTCACGGTGGAGGAGGTCGACCGCGTCATCGGCTCGGTCCTCGAGCTGTGCGACAGCGCCTACCTGCCAGCAGTGGAGATCGGCTTCGCCTCGAGCCTCGCGGCCGAGCGCGCCTGGCGCGCCCGCCTGGCCGCCGGTGGCGACGCGGGAGCGTAAGAGCATCAAGTTAAGAGCGGCACTAGGTTCCTGGAGGACCGCCGGAAGCTCCTTGATAGGCTGTAGCGACGTCAGACGACAGCGCCGTGACCTCGGAGGTTGCCAAGTGCCACTCACCGCTGAATCCGTGGTGACCGCGATGGCCAGGCCGGAAGGCAAGAAGGCCATGCTGCTCGTCATGGACGGCCTGGGCGGCTACCGCACCGTCGAACGCGGCTCCGAGCTGACCGAGGCGCGCACGCCCAACCTCGACCGGCTGGCGTGGGAAGGCTCGCTGGGCCTGCACGACCCGGTCACGCGCGGGATCACCCCGGGGTCGGGCGCCGGGCACCTGGGGCTCTTCGGCTACGACCCGCTCGCCTTCGAGATCGGCCGCGGCGCGCTGTCGGCGGCCGGAGTCGGCTTCGCGCTGCAGCCTGGGGACGTCGCCGCGCGGGTGAACTTCTGCACGCTCGCCCCGGACGGGACCATCGCGGACCGCCGCGCCGGGCGCCTGCCCACCGACGAGGCGGCCGCCATCTGCGAGCTGCTCAGCCGCGAGATCCGGCTCGACGGGGCGGAGTTCTTCCTCCAGCCCGAGCGCGAGCACCGCGCACTGCTCGTGCTGCGCGGGCCGGGGCTCGACCCGGAGGTCACCGACACCGACCCGCAGATCGAAGGGGTCGCGCCGCTGCGGCCGGAGGCGCGGGCGCCCGAGGCCAAGCACACCGCCGACCTGGTCGCCAGCTTCCTCGACCAGGCACGGTCGCTCCTGGCCGGTCGTGAGCGCGGGAACTTCCTCCTGCTCCGGGGCTTCGACACCCACAAGGAGCTGCCCTCCTTCACCGAGCGCTACAAGGTCAAGGCGCTCGCCGTCGCCGCCTACCCGATGTACGTCGGGATCTCGCGCCTGCTCGGCTTCGAGACACACCAGGTGGACGGCGCCGCTCCCGAGGAGGTCGAGGCGCTGGCTCGCCTCCTGCCAGACTTCGACTTCGTGTTCATGCACGTGAAGAAGACCGATTCTGCGGGCGAGGACGGCGACTTCGAACGCAAGGTGGCGGCGATCGAGGAGGTCGACGCGCTGGTGCCGCGGATGCTGGAGAGCGGCGTCGAGGTCCTTGCGGTGACCGGCGATCACTCCACCCCGGCGCAGATGGCGGCACACTCGTGGCACCCGGTGCCGGTGCTGCTGTGGGGGGGCACGGCCGCGGCGGACGGGTTGCCGGCCTTCGACGAGGTCAGCTGCCGGCAGGGCTCGCTCGGCCGCTTCGAGGCCAAGCACCTGCTGCCGCAGCTGCTCGCCGCGGCCGGGAGGCTGGCGAAGTACGGAGCGTGACAGACTCGGGCAGAGGCCAATCGGACACAGTGCGCCATCGGGCACAGTCCCCGGTTCGGTCACAGACGATCGGAGATGGCATGAAAGGGGTCGTGCTGGCCGGCGGTAGCGGGACCCGCCTCCACCCCCTGACCCGCATCACCAACAAGCACCTGTTGCCAATCTACGACCGGCCCATGGTGACCTACGCGATCGAGGCGCTGGTGACCGCGGGCATCACCGAGATCATGCTGGTCACCGGGGGCACCCACGCCGGCGAGTTCCTGCGGCTGCTCGGCAACGGGCACGAGTACGGCATCGACCGGCTGTCGTACGCCTACCAGGAGCGGCCGGGCGGTATCGCCGAGGCGCTCGGCCTGGCCGAGCGCTTCGTGGACGGCGACCGGGTGCTGGTGATGCTCGCCGACAACGTGCTCGAGCATTCCATCCGGACGCTGGTGGACAATTTCAAGGCGCAGGAGTCCGGCGCCCGCCTCCTGCTCGCCCGCATCGACGACCCGGCTCACCTGCGCCACCTCGGCGTTCCCGATTTCGACGGGAGCCGCCGCGTTGTCCGCATTCTGGAGAAGCCTGACGACCCGCCGAGCACCTTCGCCGTCACCGGCATCTACTGCTACGACGAGACGGTGTTCGAGGTGATCCCGACCCTGGTCCCGTCGTTCCGTGGCGAGCTGGAGATCACCGATGCGAACAACTGGTACGTGTCGCGGGGCCGCATGGACTACGACGTCCTCCAGGGCTTCTGGGGCGACGCTGGCGAGTCGATCGACGCCTACTACCAGGTGAACGACTTCGTGCGGCGCCACGGCGCGAACAAGTAACGGGCCAGCGGGCCGCGGCCCCGGCTCGCCTGGCGCCGTGGACGGCGGTCGCCGCCAGCGGCGCAGCCACTCAATTGGTCTTCAAGGCGAAGGTTGTTGTAAAAGACATCCTTGCATGCCGCTTGCCTGCCGACCGAGGAGTGTCCCCCCGTGAGCTCTACCGGACTGCCGCCATTGCCCCTCTCTGCCACCGCCATCGCTCACGACAAATGGTTGAGCAGGTTCAGGACCGTCCTGGTGGCAATCCTCGGGGGCGCGGTGGCGGCAATTGGCTCGCTGGCGTTCTATACCAGTTTCGAGGCGATCAAATCCTACGCCGAGCGATCTGGCGGCATCTCTCCGCGCCACGCCTGGGCGGTCCCCCTGCTGGTGGACTCCTTCATCGTCGTCGCCACCGGCGCCGACCTGTGGTTCACCACCACCAAGCAGAAGCGGCGCGTGTGGGAGATCTGGTGGCCGAAGGCGCTGCTGGCAGGCGCGGCGGGCGTGAGCTTCATCCTCAACATCGCCCACGCCGACTCGGGCAACTGGGCGGCCCGCGGCGTCGCGGCGATCCCGCCGGCAGCGCTGATCCTCGGCGTCGAGCTGCTCATGATGGTGCTCCGCCGCGCGACCACGATCCGCGCCGCCCGGCTTCAGGCGGAGCTCGACAAGCAGCAGCTCGAGCTGGCCGCGGCCCTGGAGCCGCCGGCGGTGCGCGGCGAGATCACCCGCAAGCAGCGCAGGCCGCGGCGCGAGATGCCCGTCCCCAGCGCGCGGGCGGCGAATGAGGATGAGCGCCAGGCAGAGCGGCAGGCGGAGCAGCAGCCGGACGGCGAGCGCGATCCCAGCATGCCGATCTTCACCCCCACCACGCCGGCCAGGGGCGAGGATGGGCGGCCAGCCGCAGCACGTTCCACGGCCCCTGCCGGGCGGAGCGCGGCCGCGACCGCGCCGCCGCCGAAGCCGAGCAGCCCGAGCCCGGCTCGGCCTCAGCCTCGGCCGGCCGAGGCCCCCAAGCGCGAGCCCGTGCAGGCCGAGCCCGCGCGGGCGGCAAGTGGTGGGGACAACGTATTCGCCACCCGGCCGCTGCGCACCGACAAGCGCCCAGGCGCGCTCGACAGGAACGGCAAGCCGCTCACGCCCTACGTGGTCGCCGCGCGCATCCTGGACGAGCGCGAGGACGGGGAGTCCCTCAGCCCGGAGGCGCTGGTCGAGGCGCTGGCCGAGGAAGGGCTGAACGTCAGCGCGACCACCGCTCAGGAGCTGCTCCGGGAGCTGCGGCCGCCGCTGGGGAGCCGGCTCGGGGCGCAGCGCTCGGCGGCCGCCGGCGGCCGCTCGGGCGACAGCCGGGCGGTGCCGGCCGGACTCGCCGCCAAGGGCTCCAAGGATCGCGCCGGGTAACCAGCGGCTTGGTCGTGGAGCTCGGCTTGGAGGTCGAGCAGCTCCCGCAGCACAAGGTGCGCGTCGGGGAGCGAGGTCGAGAGCGGCTGCAGCCAGCGGCTGATCCCGCCGTTCACGTGGCGGCTCGGTGGCGTGATCACCCAGCCGCCTTCGCGGTGCCAGAACACCGCGCCGCGGCCGCTGCCCGGCTGGCTTGGCACGAAACCTCCCGTCATGCCCAGTAGAGGGCCGAGCGGCGCCGGAGACAGCTGGCTTGCCCCGCTGTTGTATGGTGGCTGGACGTCATGTGAATACCTGGTGAACATCATATGGAGGAAGGAGGAGGCGTCTTGCCGCAGCAGCTGGCCGCGCCAGCCAGCGCCACCGAGACCCACGTCGCACTGCCTGATGCCGAGCGGGTCGCCGCCGACCTCGCCGCGCCCGTACCGGGCCGTGGTGCCTCGGTCGAGGAGCTGGTGCGACATGACCTCGTCGCCTCGACCCTACGGCTGCTCCGCCACGAGGCCGCCATCCGTCTCGGTCAGAGCACCGACGGCAGCCCGACCGACACCCCTGGCTGGGACCACGAGGAGGTGCACCAGGCCCGGGTGGCGACCCGCCGCTGGCGCTCCACGCTGCGGACCTTCGGGAGCCTGCTCGACCCGGAGTGGTCCGCGAAGCTGACCGCCGAATTGTCGTGGCTCGCCGGGCTGCTCGGCGCGGTCCGCGACACCGACGTGCTGCTCGCGGCTCTGCGGCGCGACCTGGAGCAGCAGGCAGGCAGTGACGCGGAGCCCGGTCAGCGCCTGCTCGGGCGCCTCGTGACCGCGCGGGCGACGGAGCATCGGCGCCTGCTGGCCGCCATGGGCGAGCCGCGCTACGCCGGGCTGCTCAACGACCTGATCGCCGCCGCGGACGCGCCGGTCGCTCTGCCCGCCGCGGCGCAGCCGGCCGGGCAGGCCGTCCCGCCGCTCGTGCGCAAGCGCTGGAAGCGCCTGCGGGGCGCCGTGCGCGATGCGGGCGACCACCCCTCCGACGAGGCACTGCACCAGATCCGCATCCGTGCCAAGCGCTGCCGCTACGCTGCCGAGGCAGTCGAGCCGGTCATCGGCGAGCCGGCCAGGACGTTCGCCAAGGCCGTTGCCGGGCTGCAGGAGGTCCTCGGCGACCAGCACGACGCCGTCGTGGCGGAGGGCTGGCTGCGCCAGGCGGTCAGGACGGCCAGGCGCGACGAGGCCTTCGTCGGTGGGCAGCTCGTCGTGCTCGAGCGCGCCCGCGCCGCCGGCGCCCGCGAGCGCTGGCGCGCGCTGTGGAGCCCGGCCTCACGCAAGCGCCTGCGCGCCTGGCTCTGACCCACCGATGGAGGAGGGAGGGAGTCCCGGGCGCTCCGGGGGGGAAGCCCGGGCGCTCCGGGGGGAAGCCGGGCGCTCCGGGGCGATGCCAGGGGCGGGGCGTCTCAGTCTCAGCTGCCGAGAGTGGCCGGAGGGCCGCCGACCGGCAGGGTTACCGTGAAGGTCGAGCCCTTGCCGACCTTGGACTCGACGGTCACCGTGCCGCCGTGGGACTCGGCCACGTGGCGAACGATCGCCAGCCCCAGGCCGGTGCCGCCGGTCCGCCGCGCGCGGGCCTTGTCGACCCGGTAGAAGCGCTCGAAGATGCGCGGCAGCTCGCTCGCCGGGATCCCCTCGCCGGTGTCGGCCACCTGCAGCATCACCTTGTCGTCGATGCTGTTCAGCCGGATCCTCACCAGGCCGCGGGCGGCGGTGTAGCGCAGGGCGTTGTCCACCAGGTTCGACAGCATCAGGCCGAGCTGAGCGCGGTCGCCGCGCACGCTCGAGCCGGGCAGCAGCTCGGTGCGCAGCCTGATGCGGCGCTCCTCGGCGCGGTCGGCGTGGGACTCGGCCACCTCCTTGGCCAGGCCCACCAGGTCGACCGGCTCGGCGGCGAGGGCGCCGCGCTCGACCCGAGAGAGGTCGAGAAGGTCGCGGACGAGGGCGTCCAGCCGCTCGGCCTCGCGGCCGATGCGGACGACGAAGCCGCGGGCGGCCTCTGGATCGTCGGGCAGCGCGCTTTCCAGCGTCTCCGCCAGCGCCCGCAGTGCCGCCACCGGCGTCTTCAGCTCGTGGGAGGCGTTGGCCACGAAGTCGCGGCGAAGCACCTCGAGCCGGCGCCGCTGGGTGATATCGCTCAGCGTCACCACGATCCGCCCGGTCGGTCCCCGGTCGGCCAGGGGGAAGGCGCGCAGCGTGAGCGTGCGGTGCTCGGGCAGGACTACCGTCACGATACCGACGACCGGTGCGCGCTTGGTGGTCGCCTCCTCGGCCATGTCGGCGATCTGGGTGACGCTCACCACCCGGCGCAGGGGCAGGCCGGGGCGAAGGTCGTCGGGCAGCCCGAACCACGCCCGCGCGGTCGGGTTGGCCACCAGTAGCCGCCCGGCCCCGTCCAGCAGCAGGATGCCGTCGTCGAGCGCGTCCAGGACCTGGCCGGCGCGGTCGCGGTCCTCGATAAGCTCCTCGAGCCGGTCCCGCAGCCGCGGCCCCATCGCGTTCAGCTCCCCGGCCAGCGCGTCCAGGTCACCGCTGCCCGTCCAGCGCCAGCCGGGCAGCGCGATCGCGGCCAGGCGCTCGATCGCCCGGAGCAGCCCGGACAGCGCGCCGGACACCGCCCTGGTGGTGGTGATCGCCAGCGTCGTCGCCAGCGCCAGCAGGGCGATCCCGCCGGCGATCAGCCCGGGCGAGACCTCGCCGCGCTGCAGCGCCAAGGCCAGCACGAAAGCCGCCACGGCCAGCGCGACATAGCCCGCCAGCAGCTCGGCGGCCGGCCGCGGGGGGAGCATCGGGCACCCTCCAGCTCAGCTCTCGACGCCAGCCCGCACCGACTTCGGCGGCACGAGCTCGCGGACCTGGCCGGTGACGATGAACACCACCTGCTCGCCGATGTCGACCGAGTGGTCGCCGATGCGCTCGAGGTAGCGGGCGACCAGCACCATCCGGCTGGCCCACTCGAGGCCAGGCTCCCCCGAGCAGCGCTCGATCTCACCGAAAATGCGTTCGTTGAGGCGGTCGATCGGCTCGTCCATCAGCGGGAGCCGCTCGGCCAGCTCGACGTCGCGGCGCGCGAAGCAGGTCATCGCGGCAGCGACCAGCCTCCTGGCGTGCTCGCCCATCTCCGCCAGGGTCGCCTGGATCCTCGGGGCCGGCGGGTAGCCCGCGGTGAGCTTGACGAACCTGGCCATGTTCACGCAGAGGTCGCCCATCCGCTCGATGTGCGAGTTCACGTGGAGGACACCGGCTACCAGCCGCAGGTCCTTGGCGACCGGCGCCTCGAGCGCCAGGGTTCGGAGGATCTCCTCCTCGACCTCGACATAGGCCTTGTCGAGCTGCTTGTCCCTGAGGATGACCTCGTCCGCAAGCGCGGTGTCGGCCTCGGCGAGCGCCTGCAGCGTCCGCTCCAGTTGCGACTGGACGACCTGGCCCATCTGCAGAACCTTTGCCCCCAGGCCCTCGAGACGTTGCTCAAAGGTGGCGCGCACGACGTCTCCTGTTCACGCGACGTCTCCTGTTCACACCCGGGGTTGTTTCTCAAGCTCATGCTACCGGGGACCCGAACGCCTGGCCGTCAGCGGCTTGACCAGCAGGGAAACGAGAGGTGAACGTTCACCTCGAACCTCCCGAGGCCAACCACGAGCGGTTGCTGGGCCCAGATCCCATGTGGAACCTTTTACTCGGATGACCTGGTCCGGCAAGGGAGCGTTGTGCCAAAGGTCATGGTGGTCGACGACGAGGAGTCGCTCCTCGAGGCGATCCGCTATGCCCTTTCCCGCGAGGGGATGGACGTGGTGACCGCGCGCGACGGTGGCCAGGCGGTGCTCGACTTCGAGCGCGAGCGGCCCGACCTGCTGGTCCTCGACCTGATGCTGCCCGGCCTCAGCGGTTGGGACGTGTGCCGCCGCGTGCGGGCCTCCAGCCAGGTGCCGATCCTCATGCTGACGGCGCGTGACGCCGAGGTCGACAGGGTGGTGGGCCTAGAGATGGGCGCGGACGACTACGTCACCAAGCCGTTCTCGCTGCGCGAGCTGGTGGCGCGGGTGCGGGCGCTGCTGCGGCGGGCGGGCCAGGCGCAGAGCACCGCCAACGGGTCGGTGATCGAGGCGGCCGGGATCCGGCTGGACCAGGAGCGGCACGAGGTGACCGTGCGCGGTGAGACGGTGAATCTCCCGCTCAAGGAGTTCGAGCTGCTCGAGATCCTGATGGAGAACCGCAACCGGGTCCTCACCCGCCAGACCCTGATCGACCGGGTCTGGGGGTTCGACTATGTGGGCGACACCAAGACGCTCGACGTCCACGTCAAGAGGCTGCGCGCCCGCCTCGAAGAGGACCGCCACGACCCCAAGCTGATCGTGACCGTCCGAGGCGTCGGCTACCGCTTCGACGGCTGAAGCGGCGGTGGGATGAAGCGATAGCCGACGCCTCGGACGGTCACGATGATGGCGGGGCTGTCCTGGCCGTCGCCGAGCCGGCGGCGCAGCCGTTTGATGTGGACGGCCAGCGTGTTCGACGCGTCCCCCGCGGGTCCGCCCCACACGGTGTCGTAGATCTGGTCCCGGGTGAGGACCCGGTCGGCGTGGATCATGAAGAACCGCAGCAGCTCGTACTCGCGCAGTGGGAGCCGGATCGACCGCCCGTGCAGCAGCACCTCGAGGGTGGCGGGGTCCAGGCGCAGCCCGCCGCAGTTGATCGGCGGGTCGAGTGTGCCGATGGTCTCTGGCCGGATGGACTTCATGATCGGGATCAGCTCGTTCAGCCGGTAGGGCCGCGCCACGCAGGCGGCGGCGCCGGAGGAGAGCGCCGCGCCGGCCTGGTCGCCCTGACCATCGCCGATGCCGACCACGACGGGGATCTCGGTGCGCCTGCACAACGCCTGGACCACCTCGGCGATGTTGAGGTCACCGGGCTCCGCGGCCACCAGCACCGCGTCGGGGCGCATCGCGCCGGCGGCCACGAGCGCGTCGGCCGCACCGGCGCAAACCTCGACGTCGACGTGGTGGCGGCCCAGCTCCGAGACGAGCTCGCCGGCCGTGTCCAGGTCCGGGTCCGCGATGATCAACAGGAAACGCCGGCGCCACCCGTTCGGTGCCTGAGACAGGACCGGAGAGCTCCGGCTCCGCCTCAACACCCTCCCCGTCCTATCCGAAGCGGCCGGTGACGTATTCCTCGGTGCGGCTGTCGACAGGGTTGGTGAAGAGCCGGTTGGTTTCGTTGAACTCGACGAGTCGGCCGTAGCGCACCTGCTTTTCGTCGACCTCTGCGGTGAAGAACGCGGTGTAGTGGCTGATACGGGCCGCCTGCTGCATGTTGTGGGTGACGATGACGATGGTGTAGGTCTCGATCAGCTCGCGCATCAGGTCTTCGATCTTGCCGGTGGCGATCGGGTCGAGTGCGGAGGCCGGCTCGTCCATGAGGACCACGTCGGGCTTGACGGCGATGGCGCGGGCGATGCAGAGCCGCTGCTGCTGGCCGCCGGACAGGGCCAGGCCGCTGGACTTGAGCTTGTCCTTGACCTCGTCCCACAGAGCAGCGCCGGTGAGCGCCTCCTCGACGAGGTCGTCGAGATTGCCCTTGATGCCGTTGACGCGCAGGCCGTAGGCGACGTTGTCGTAGATGGACTTCGGGAACGGGTTTGGCTTCTGGAAGACCATGCCGACGCGGCGCCGGACCTGGATCGGGTCGACCTCGGGGGCGTAGATGTCCTGCCCGTGGTAGGTGACGGTGCCCTCGACCCGGGCGCCCGGGATCAGGTCGTTCATCCGGTTCAGGCAGCGCAGGATCGTCGACTTGCCACACCCCGAGGGGCCGATCATCGCGGTGATCAGGTTCTGGCCCACCGGCAGGGTGGTGCCGCGCACCGCCTCGAAGTTGTCGTAGAAGACGCTGACGTCGCGCAGCTCCATCACCGGTGGTCCGGACGGCTGTGCGGCGATGGCGGCTTCCCCTGCCGGGGCGACTCTGGGCGGGGCGATCCGCACCTGGGGCCTGTCCTGAGGCCTGTCCTGGGTCGACGTCATGACGGGTACCTCTGGGTCCTGGGTCTGGCGCCTGCCCTGGGCCGGCTCACCTGGACGGGCGGGGTCGGTCATGTCAACGCTCCTTGATGGCATAGCGGCTGACGATGATTCTGGCGATGATCGTGAAGAGGAGCACGATCGCCACCAGCGTCAGGGCCGCACCCCACGCACGTTCCTGGGCGCCCACGAACGGCTGGCTGGCGTTACGGAAGATCTGGGCGGGCAGCGCGGTGTTCTGGCCCTCGAAGAGGTTGCCGTTCGCCGCGAAGGTGAGGCCGACGGTCGCGATGATCGGCGCGGTCTCGCCGGCGGCCCGCGCGATGGCCAGCAGCGAGCCACTGGCGATGCCCGAGATCGCCGCCGGCAGGACCACCGTCAGGATGGTGCGCCACTGCCGAGCGCCCAGCGCGAGGCTCGCCTGGCGCAGGTCGTCGGGCACCAGGCGGAGCATCTCCTCGCTGCTGCGGATCACGATCGGCAGCATCAGGCAGGCCAGGGCCAGCGCACCGGCAAAGCCGGACTTCGCGCCGACGACCACCACGAAGCCGGTGTAGATGAACAGGCCCATGACGATGGACGGGACTCCGGTCATGACGTCGGCCATCGTGCGGATGGCGCGCGCGAGCGGCTTCTGCTTGCCGTACTCGTTGAGGTAGATCGCGCCGAAGACGCCGAGCGGGATCGCCAGGACCGCGGCCGCGCCGGTGATGAGGAGCGTGCCGACGATCGCCGGCCCCATGCCCGGACCATGGCTGCGGTAGGAGAAGGGGATGTCCTGGGTGAGGAACTTCCAGCTGATCACTTGACCGCCCTGCCGGATGACCTCCCAGATCACCAGGGCCAGCGGCACCACCGCAAGCAGCAGGGCGAAGGTGATCGCCATCGTGGCGGCCCGGTTGGTGATGCGGCGACGCAGCGACAGTGCCGAGTGGTGCAGGTCTGGCGAGCCGGTATCGGCGCGCGCGGCGGGCGGGACGGTGACGGCCATTACGCTGCCCCCTCCATCCGGGCCTGGGCGCGGCGGACAACGACCCGGGCGGCCAGGTTGACCACGACCGTCATCGCGAACAGCACGACGCCCAGGCCGATCAGCGCGGCGGTGAACGTCCCGCTCGACTCGCCGAACTGCTGGACGATGATCGCGGCCATGCTGTTGCCGCCGGCGAAGACGTTGGCGGTGATGCTGGTCGCGCCGCCGATGACGAGGGCGACCGCGATGGTCTCTCCCATGGCCCGGCCCAGGCCCAGCATGACCGCGCCGACCAGACCGCCGAAACTGTGCGGGAAGACCGCCCCGGTGATCATCTCCCACCGCGTGGCGCCGAGGGCGTACGCCGCGTCCTTGTTGGCCTGCGGCACCGTGCTCACCACCTCCCGGCTGATGGAGGTGATGATCGGCGTGACCATGATCGCCAGGATGATTCCCGCGGTCATGAAGTTCCGGCCGGTGCCGACCGGCTGGCCGAACACGTTCCCCAGGACCGGGACGCCACCGAAGACGTCGTTGAACCACTGGTAGACGGGGACCAGCGCCGGGGCGACGACCAGCACCCCCCACAGGCCGAATACCACCGAGGGCACGGAGGCCAGCAGGTCGATGACTGTGACCGCCGGTGCGCGCAGCCACCGCGGCGCAAGCTCGGTCAGGAACAGCGCGATGCCGATCGACAGCGGTACCCCGATGAGCAGCGCGATCAGCGAGGACAGGGCGGTGCCGTACATGAATGAGAGCGCTCCGAACATCGGCTTGCCGCTCGCCGGGTTCGGGTCCCAGGTCCGGTCGGCGACGAAGCGAAAGCCCATGTCGCGCAGGACCGGCCAGGCCTCGCGGGTGGTCGTGATCAGGATGAGCGCCAGGATGGCGAGCACGAGCAGGCCGGTGGCGAGCGTCCACACCCGGAAGGCACTCTCGGCCCGCGCACCGCCACTGCGGCTGCGCGCCAGGTCCGACGAAGTGGTCTCGGTGGTCTGAGTGGTCTGGTTCTTGGTCGTCACGTCAGCTCCGATGCACTCCGTGCCGGCGGGGGTGGGACCTGTCGATCCCACCCCCGCGACGGCGACGGGTATGGCTCCCTCTTCCTGTCAGCCCTGGACCTTGTCGAGCTGGGCGAGGGCCTTCTGCTGCAGCGAGCTCGGCAGCGCCGCGAAGTTGACCTCCTTCGCGATCGGCTGCCCGTCGGTCAGCAGGTACCGCACGAATGCCTTGACCAGCTTGGCCTTGTTCGCGTCGTCGTACTTGGGCTTGACCAGAAGGTACGTCGGCGAGGTGATCGGGTAGGCCGCCGCGCCGGACGCGTTGAGCGGGTTGTACGAGAGGTCCTCTTGGATCGGGGCGCCCTCGAGGCTGGCGGCGGCACCCTCGAGCGTCGGCGCCACGAACTGGCCGTCCTTGTTCTTGACCGAGGCGAACTTCAGCCCCGCCTCGGTGGCGTCACTCAGGTCGACGTAGCCGATCCCGCCGTCGGCCTGCTTGACGATCTGGGCGACGCCGGTGTTCTTCTCGCCGCCCTGGGTGGAGGCCGGCCAGGCGACGGTGTCGCCGCTGCCCAGCTTCCACGTCGTCGGCGCCGCCGCCGCGAGGAACTTGGTGAAGTTGCTGGTGGTACCGGAGCCGTCGGAGCGGTGCGCGACCGTGATCGGCTTGCTCGGCAGGCTCACGCCAGGGTTGTCCGCCGCGATGGCCGGGTCGTTCCACTTCTTGATCTGTGTCTGGAAGATCTTGGCGATGGTGTCCGGGCTGAGCTGGAGCTTGTCCACGCCGGACAGGTTGTAGGAGACGGTGATCGGGGCGGCCACCGTGGGGACGTACAGGAAGGAGCCGGGAGTTACGCCGTCGGTGTCCTTGACCAGGCTGTCGCTGCCGGCGAAGTCGTCAAGGCCCTGGCCGAACTCCTTCTTGCCGGTGCCGGAGCCGACCGAGTTGTAGGTCACCGTGACGTTCGGGGCCACCGACTTGTACTGGGAGATGACCTCCTGGTAGTAGGCGTCGGGGAAGCTGGCGCCAGACGCCTTCAGCTCGCCGGAGAGGCCCCCCCCGGAGCTGTTCCCACCACTGGTCCCGCCGTTGTCGCCGCCGCAGCCGGCGAGTACGAGCGCGGCAAGCGCGACACCGGCGAGGACGAGCCGCATGTGCAGGTTGCGGTTCACCTCAAGCCTTACCTCTCTGCCGTAGGGGTCCTTTTATCTGCGCGTTTTATCTGCGCGTTCCTCTGTGACGGGGCGACGCTACGGCCGGCAGGTAGCCGAATATCAGGAGAAAGATGAACGCGCGGTGAACAAATCAAGTCGCCTTCCCCAGAGTGATGCGCTGGCGACGGTCCGGTGAACCGTTGTCGACACTCAGCGCGCCCTGCTGCTACGGTCTCTGAAGCTGCTGGCCGACATGGGAGCTTATGGGTGAAGCTGCGAATCTTCCCTCGGGAAGAGTCCTTCTTCGACTTGTTCGAGGCGGCCGGCGACAACCTCGTGGAGGCCGCGAGGCTGCTGCTCGACATGGTCGAGGACTTCGTCGATCCGGAGATGAAGGCCAAGCGCCTCACCGACTGCGAGCACGAGGGCGACCGGCTCACCCACGCCATCCTGTCGCGCCTGAACTCGACCTTCGTCACCCCGTTCGACCGCGAGGACGTCTATGCCCTCGCCGCCAATCTCGACGACGTGGTCGACGCGCTGGAGGCGGCCGCGGACATGCTGGTGCTGCACCGGATCACCGAGCCGATCGAGAGCGTAATCCAGCAGGCCCGCCTGGTCCACGAGGCGTCCGTCGAGACGGCCCGGGGCCTCAAGCACCTGCGCAAGCTCGACGAGGAGCCGCTGCGCAGCTACTGGATCCGCATCAACGAGCTGGAGAACGAGGGCGACCGGCTCTACCGGCACGCCAGGGCCGACCTGTACAGCTTCAACACCGACGACGAGCACCCGGCCAGGTACCTGCTCATGTGGAAGGACATCGTCGATGAGCTCGAGCGTGCGCTCGACGAGCTCGAGCACGTCGCGCACACGATCGAGAGCATCGTGCTGAAGAATGCCTGACGTGACCCAGGCGGCGGTGATCGCCATCGTCTGCCTGGCCGTCCTGTTCGACTACTCAAACGGCTTCCACGACGCGGCCAACTCGATCGCAACGATCGTCTCCACGCGCGTGCTCAGCCCGCGCCTGGCGGTGGTCTGGGCGGCGCTCTTCAACTTCATCGCTTTCCTGGTGTTCAAGACGCACGTCGCCAACACCATCGGCACCATCATCGACCCCAACGTGGTCAGCGAGGCGGTGGTGTTCGCCGGCCTGGTGGGCGCGATCGCCTGGAACGTCACCACCTGGTGGCTCGGCCTGCCGACTTCGTCCTCGCACGCCCTGATCGGTGGCTTCGTCGGCGCGGGCGTGGCCAAGGCGGGCTGGAGCGCGGTCAACGAGGCGAGCTTCCAGAAGACGCTGATCTTCATCGTCCTGTCGCCGATGCTCGGGCTCGCGCTGTCGTTCGTGCTGATGCTCGCCCTGCTGTGGACCTTCCGCGGCACCATGCCGAGGCGGGTCGACCGCACCTTCCGGCGGCTCCAGCTGTTCTCGGCGGCGGCGTTCAGCCTCGGCCACGGCGGCAACGACGCGCAGAAGACCATGGGGATTATCTCGGCGCTGCTGGTCGGCGCCGGCTACCTGCGGCTGGACGCGAACGGCAATCTGCCGGTGCCGCTCTGGGTGGTGCTGCTGGCCCACGCCGCCATTGCGCTCGGCACGCTGTCGGGCGGCTGGCGCATCGTCAAGACCCTGGGGCAGCGGATCACCGCGCTCAAGCCGATCAGCGGCTTCTCCGCCGAGACGGCCGCGGCCGCGTCGCTCTATCTCGCGACCTTCTTCGGTATCCCGGTGTCGACCACCCACACCATCACCGGAGCCGTGGTCGGGGCGGGCGCGACCCGCCGGCTCTCGGCGGTCCGCTGGGGTGTGGCTGGCCGCATCGTGTGGGCGTGGCTGATCACCATCCCAGCCGCCGCCGTCACCGCGGCGGTCGCCTATTGGCTGGTGGCGTCGCGCAACCACGGCGCCGCGCTGCTCGCGGTGGCGCTCGTCGCGGTGGCCGTCACCGTCGTCGCGCTCGGCTTCCGTCGCGCCGGCCGCGGGGCGACCATCACCGAGTAGTAAGTGATCAGGGCCCGTCGCGTGCCTCTGCGTCCGCCTGCGGAGACGCGGTCGCGGGGCCGGGGACCGCCGGGGGAGCCACCGGTGTGGCCGGGCGGTTGCGCAGGTACGAGCCCACCGAGGTCGCCACCGCGACGGCGGGGACCGCTAGGGCGGCGCCGGCGATGCCGCCGAGCACGCCGCCAGCGGTGAGCGCCAGCAGGATCACCACCGGGTGCAGCCTGACCGCTCGCCCGAGCACCACCGGCGCCAGGACGTGGCCCTCGATCTGCTGCACCGCCACGGTGATCCCAACGATGACCAGCGCCGCCACCGGCCCTTGGGTCACCAGCGCGACCAGTGCGGCGAAGACGCCGGACACGAACGCGCCGACGATGGGGAAGAAGGCGCCGAGGAACACCAGGAAGGCGAGCGGCACCGCCAGCGGCACGCGGACCACCGCCAGGCCGATGCCGATGAGCACCGCGTCGACCAGCCCGACCAGCGCCACCCCGCGCAGGTAGGCGCCGAGCGTGTCGAAGGCGCGGCGGCCCACCACGCGTACCTCCTCGGAGCGCGAGCCGGCCTGGCGCGCGATCCAGTTGCCGATGCGGTCACCGTCCTTGACGAAGAAGAACGTGAGCACCAGCGAGAGCAGTGCCCCGGTCACCACCTCGAGCGCCCTGGCGGCGCCGCTCAGCACGCCGCGCGTGAGGCCCGCCGAGTTCGCCTGGACCTCACGCCTCGCCCGGGTGATCAGGTCGGAGAGCTGGTTCTCGGAGAAGTGCAGCGGGCCCTCGCGCAGCCAGCGCTGCACGTCGTCCAGACCCTGGCCGATCTGGGTGCGCAGGGTGCCGACCTGCGGCCCGATCTGCGGCGCGAGCAGCGCCCCGAGCCCGGCGGCGAGCAGCACCGCGGCGGCGATGACGGTCCAGGTGGCCGCCAGCGGCGGCCACCCGCGCGCCCGCAGCCAGCCCACCGGCGGCGCGAGCAGGGTAGAGAGGAACAGCGCGACCACCACGGGCAGCACTACCAGCCGCAGGTAGACCAGGATGAAGCCGACCACCGCGACGACCGCTGCAACCACCAGCAGCCGCCAGCTCACCGCGGCGGACCGCGCCAGCCACGGCGGCACCACGACCGCCAGCGCCCCGGGCGGCACCCGAGGCGCTGGCGCCTCACGACGCTTCGCTGTGCCCCGTTCGCTCATTCCGGGCACGCTACCATCGCTGAGGGGTGTGCGGGGGCCTGCCGCCGGAGGGATTGGGGGGCTGCCGGCCGCAGGCCCCCGGCCGCTGGAAGCAACTGTGGGAAAGGGGCTGCCTGGTGCGTCTGGCCGTGCTCGACGTTGGCTCGAACACCGTGCACCTCGTCGTCGTCGACGGCCGACCAGATGGCACCTTCAGCCAGGTCGCTCGCGAGCGCGACACGCTGCGCCTGGCCGAGGCCGCCTTTCCCGCCCACCACCTGCCGGACACCGCGGTCGAGCGGCTGATCGGCAGTGTCGGGCGCATGCGCGAGACAGCCGACCGCCTGCGCGCCGAGGCCCTGGTCGGCTTCGCCACCTCGGCGATCCGCGAGGCCCGCAACGGGCCCGACGCGCTGGGCAGGGTCCGCGAGGCGACCGGCTTGTCCATCGCGGTGCTGCCCGGCGTCGAGGAGGCCCGGCTCACCTACCTCGCCGCACGGCGCTGGACGGCGTTCTCCGCCAGGCGCCTGCTGGTGGTGGACATCGGTGGCGGCAGCGTCGAGGTGGCTGGCGGCGAGGGCGAGCGGCCCGAGCTGATGGAGAGCGTGCCGCTCGGAGTGACCCGGCTGACCAGCCGCTTCGTCCGCTCCGACCCGCCCAGCGCCGACGACCTCGCCGCCCTGCGGGTGCACGCGCTGGCGGTGCTGGGGCCGCTGGCCGAGTGGGTGCGCTCGCAGTCGTGGGAAGTGGTCTGCGGCACCTCCAAGACCTTCCGCAACCTCGGCGCGATCGCGCGGGCCCTGCCAGAGGCGCCAACGCCCGTGCACGCCTTCGGCTTCGCCGGGATCGACGGGCAGACCGCCCCGGTGCTTACCCGCGACGCCCTCAACGTGGTCGCCGGCTACCTGGCGGAGACCACCGCGCGCGACCGCGGTCGCCTGGCGGGGCTGAGCGACTTCCGCGCCGCCACGCTGGTGGCCGGCTCGCAGGTCGCCGCCCTGATCGTGCAGGCGTTCGGCCTGCGCGACCTGGTGCTCGCCCCGTGGGCGCTGCGCGAGGGCGTGATCCTGGAGTACCTGGCGCGCTACGACGGCGCGCGGGCGGCGGACCGGCCCGAGGACCCGCGGTGGCGCGCCGTGCTCGAGTTCGCCCGCGGTCACGGCTGGGACGAGCCCCATTCGCGCCAGGTCACCAAGCTCGCCCTGTCCCTCTTCGACCAGACCGTCGAGCTGCACGGGCTCGGCCCCGCCGAGCGCGAGCTGCTCGAGGTGGCCGGCCTGCTGCACGACGTCGGCTACGCTGTGGCCCAGTCCGCCCACCACAAGCACTCGCTGTACCTCATCCGCCACGCCGACCTCGACGGGTTCCGCCCGGAGGAGCTCGCCGTGATCGCCAACGTCGCCCGCTACCACCGCAAGGCCCTGCCCTCCGAGCGCCACCCCGACTACCAGTCGCTGAGCGAGGGCGAGCGGGAGCTGGTGCGCCGGCTCGCGAGCCTGCTGCGGCTCGCCGACGGTCTCGACGCCGACCACTTCCAGGTGGTCCAGGAGGTCGCCGTCAAGCTCGACGAGCAGGTCGCCCGTCTCGAGCTGCGCGCCCGCGACGAGCCAGACCTGGCCATGTGGGCCGCGGAGCGCAACGGCGACCTGTTCGAGCAGGAGTTCGGCCGCAGCGTCGAGCTCGTCCCGGTCGAAGTGGTGTAGATGCCATACTCGGGGTACAGAGTAGGGCCAGCTGAGGTCTGAAACGAGGTGGGGCGTGCTCAAGGCAACGCTGCTGAAAGCCGCCGCGTCGCCGGGACTCAAGCGGCAGGTGACCTCGAACCCGGTCGCCTGGCGGGTGGCGCGCCGGTTCATCGCCGGCAACGGGTTGGACGACGCCGAGCGGGTGATCCGTGAGCTGAATCTCACGGGAATCTCGGTCGCGCTCGACCATCTGGGCGAGAACACCGAGTCGGAGAGCCAGGCGCGTGCGGCCACCGCCGCCTACCTGGCCGCTCTCGACCGCATCCAGGACGAGGGCCTGGATGCCAACATCTCGGTGAAGCTCACCGCGCTGGGCCTCGACATCGACTCGGACCTGGCCGCCGAGGAGGCCGCCAAGGTGGCCGCCCGCGGCAAGGAGGTCGGCGCGATGGTGGGCGTGGACATGGAGTCGCACGTTTACGTCGACCGCACCCTCGAGCTGGTCAGCGCCCTGAAGCGGTCGTACGACGACATCGGCGTGTGCCTGCAGTCCTACCTGCACCGCACGCCTGGGGACCTGGCCCGGCTGAACCGGCTCGGCGTCCCGGTGCGCCTGGTCAAGGGCGCCTACCAGGAGCCGCCGGAGGTGGCGCTCCAGCGGAAGGCGGAGGTCGACGCCGCCTACGTGCGGCTGCTCGACGCGCTGGTCCGGGACAACCCCTACCCGATGGTCGCCACCCACGACGAGCGGCTGGTGCGCCTGACGAAGACGCTGGTCGCCAAGTACCGCCGGGACCGTTCGACCTTCGAGTTCCAGATGCTCTACGGGGTCCGCCGCGACCTGCAGGAGCAGGTCGTCGCCGAGGGTTACCGCCTGCGCCTCTACGTCCCCTACGGCGACCAGTGGTACCCCTATTTCATGCGCCGCCTCGCCGAACGGCCGGCGAACTTGTACTTTTTCCTGTCGAACCTGGTGAAGCGGTAGCAGGGGTCGCCCGCGGTGGTTTCCCCGGCGCAACTGGCGGGGGGCAACTATGCTGACCGTCTGCGGTTTTGGACAAGCTGTGAGGTTGCCGGATGCGGGTGAGGCGAGTCTGGTTACAGCTCGCCGCCGTCGTCGCCGCCGGCGTCCTGGTCGCCGCCCTCGCGCTCGGCGCCTGCGGCTCGGGCCCTGACCAGCGCTTCGCCGCCGACACCGTGCGCGCCGCCGACGTAGTCGAGCGCGTGAGCGCGCCGGGGTCGGTGCAGGCCTCGGCCCAGGCCGACCTCCACGCCCCGGCCGCCGCCAAGATCGCCGACCTGCGCGCCCGCGACGGCCAGGAGGTCGCGCGCGGGCAGGTGGTGGCCCAGCTCTCCTCGGCCCAGATCGACGACTCCATCCGGCAGGCGCAGGCGGCGGTCAACTCCGCCTCGGCGCTGGACAGCATGGTCCCAAGCGCGCCGACCGCCGCGGCCCTCGCCGCCATCCAGGCGGTCCAGCAGCAGGTCAGCACCACCTCCACCGCGTTGCTGCAGGCGCTCCGCTCGACCCTGCCGCTGCTGCCCCCACAGCAGCGCGAGCGCATGAAGGCCCAGCTGGACCAGGCTGAGCAGCAGATGGCCGAGGCGCAGCAGCGCGCCGCCGGCGCGGCGCAGGTCGCGGTCGCCGCCATGGACCAGCAGAACACCGCGCTGCGCAGCTCCATCAGCGCCGCCACCGCCGCGCAGCGCAGCCAGGCGCAGCTCACCCTTGACCTGGCCATGGAGCAGAAGCGACAGCTCACCCTGCGCGCGCCGACCGCCGGCACGGTGCAACTCGGCCGGGCAGGCGGCGTCCCGGCCTCCGCCGTCGCCGGCCTGCCGGACCTCTCCTCCCTTCCGCAGAGCGCCCAGCAGGCGGTGCAGGGCCTGGGCGGCGCCGGCGGCCAGAGCTCCAGCGGCCCGCCCCTGCGGGTGGGTGACCAGGTCGCCGCGGGCCAGACCGTGGCCACGATCTACGACGTGCGCGAGCTCCAGGTGGCGACCGAGGTGGACGAGACCGACATCGCCCTGGTCAAAACGGGTCAGCCGGCCGAGATCGAGCTCGACGCCTTCCCGGGCGCCCGCTTCGAGGCCAAGGTGCGCCGCATCGCGGTGGCGCCGTCGGTGGCCCAGTCGGCTGCCGGGGGCGTGACCTACGAAGTGGACCTGCAGCTGGGGGAGGCTCTCGGTGACGACCGCGCGCCGACGCCGCGGGTGGGCATGACCGCCACCGCCGAGATCGAGGTCAGGCGGGCGCTCGACGCGCTGTCGGTGCCGGGCTCGGCGCTGGTCGGCCGCGACCGCGGCCAGCAGGCGGTCTTCGTCATCGAGAGCGGGAAGGTCCGCCTACGCCCGGTGACGGTGTCGGTGAACGGGGACGACCGGGTCGCGATCGCCTCGGGCCTGAGCGGCGGAGAGCGGGTGGTCAGCCGGGGCGCCGAGCGCCTTCACGACGGCGAGAGCTGGCCCGGGGGCTGACTCGGATGGCCATGGATGGCGGCGCGGCCGGCGCTCAACCGGTGGTGGAGGCCCGCGAGGTCACCAAGGTCTACCGCATGGAGGGCGTCGAGGTACGGGCCCTCGACGGGGTCGGCCTCACCGTCGAGCGCGGCGACTCCCTGGCGATCATGGGCCCGAGCGGCTCCGGCAAGTCCACTCTCCTCGGCCTGCTCGGAGGTCTCGACCGGCCCAGCAGCGGCAGCCTCGCCTTCGAGGGGCGCGACGTGGCCGCGCTGTCCGACGACCAGCTGGCCCGGGTGCGCAACCAGGTGGTCGGCTTCGTCTTCCAGAGCTTCCAGCTCCTGCCGAGGACCTCGGCCCTGGCCAACGTCGGCCTGCCGCTGGTCTACCGCGGGCTCGGCCGCGCCGAGCGGCGCCGCCGCGCCGCCGAGGTGCTCCAGGCGGTCGGTCTCGGCCATCGCCTGCAGCACCGTCCCTCGCAGCTGTCCGGCGGCGAGCAGCAGCGGGTCGCGATCGCCAGGGCGCTCGCCGCCGCGCCGGCGATGCTGCTGGCGGACGAGCCCACCGGTAACCTCGACTCGCGCTCCGGCGAGGAGGTGCTCGAGCTGCTGGCGCGCCTGCACGCCGAGCGCGGGGTCGCCGTGGTGGTGGTCACCCACGATCCGGGCGTCGCCGCGCGCTTCGACCGGACGGTGGTGATGCGCGACGGCCGCCTGGTCCCGCCAGAGGAGGCGGCCGCTATGCTCGCGGGCGCGCGGCTCGGGACCTTCGGCGCGACCGGGGAGCGCGGGTAGCCGATGCGGCTCAGCGAGGCGGTCCGGCTCGCCTGGGAGGCGCTCCAGGCCAACAAGCTGCGCTCGAGTCTGACCATGCTCGGCGTCGTGATCGGCGTCACCAGCGTGGTGCTGCTGGTCTCCATCGGCAGCGGCGCGCGCAACGAGGTCACGCTTGGCATCGAGTCGCTCGGCTCCAACATCCTGTTCGTCGCTCCGGGCGACTTCTCGTTCGGGTCGACGCCCGCGCTCTCGCGCCTGACGCTGGAGGACGTGCGGCGCGTCGGCGACGCGGTGGGGGACACCCGGCGCGTGGCCGCCACGATCGCCTCCGGCGAGCTGGCCCGCGTGGGGTCGCGGCGGGTGCAGGTCAACCTGAACGGCACCAACGAGACCATCCCGTTCGTGTTCGACCGGACCGTCGCGCGCGGGAGCTTCTTCAGCGAGGCGGACGTGGCCGCACGGCGCCGCGTCGCGGTGATCGGCGCCGGCCCGGCCGAGCGGCTGTTCCCCGGCCGCGACCCGATCGGCAGGTTCGTGACCATCGGCGGTGTGCGCTTCCGCGTCATCGGGGTCCTCAGCCGCGTGGGCACCACCCTCGGGGTAGACCGCAACCAGGAGACCTTCATCCCGGTGACGGCCGCGCAGCGCCTGTTCGGCGTGAGCCGGGTGGACGGCATCGCGGTCAAGGCGATCAGCCCGCAGGACATCCCGGCGGAGCGGCAGGTCATCCGCGACGTGGTCACCCGCGCGCACCCGGAGCAGGACTTCCAGGTGCTCACCCAGAACGACATCCTCGGCGTGGTCGGCCGGGTGTTGTCGATCCTGACCATCGTGCTGGCGTCGATCGCCGGGATCTCGCTGCTGGTCGGCGGGGTCGGGGTGATGAACATCATGCTGGTGAGCGTCTCGGAGCGGACCCGCGAGATCGGCCTGCGCAAGGCGGTCGGGGCGCGCACCCGCGACGTCCTGCGGCAGTTCCTGTTCGAGGCGGTGGCGCTGACACTCAGCGGCGGGGCCATCGGGATCCTCCTTGGCATCGCCGTGGCGCTGCTGGTCGGCCGCCTCTCTCCCGTGCCTGCCGCGATCACCGGCTGGTCGGTCGCGCTCGCGTTCGGCGTCAGCGTGGCCGTCGGCGTGTTCTTCGGCGTCTACCCCGCCCGCAAGGCCGCCCGCATGCAGCCCATCGCCGCGCTGCGCTACGAGTGAGCGGTCACGCGCTGTTCCTGCTCACCGCCTTCGACGGCGATGGCGACCGGCGCGGCGGCCTGGAGGCCGGCGCCGATGACTACCTGGTGAAGCCGTTCTCCTTCGACGAGCTCGTCACCCGCATCCGCGCCCTGCTGCGCCGCGGCAACGGCGCGCCGCAGCAGGAGTAGCGGGCCCGGGCGGCCGCTCCGTGGCCTCAGTGAGTATTTGACAACTCCGACGGGATCACGGTGACCATGGCACAGGCGCTCTTGGGGGCCGTGGGGGGAGCGAGCTCCCCCCACATGGACAAGACAACCGCGCCGAGATCACCAGCACCCGAAGGTTCTCAAACACACAGTCAGAGGTTGCGGGGGTCGTCGTCCGGCGGCGGCTCCTGCGAGAGGAAGCGCTCCAGCTCGGCGGCGATCTCCTCGCCGGAGGGCACGCGCTGCTCCGCCCCCTCTTCGACCATGTTGCGGATCTGGTCGACGAACTCGGCGATCTGCGGCCGCTCCCTGATGGCCTGCTCGACCTGCTCGAGGTGCTCCTTGCTGGCGGCCTGGAGCTCGGTGGTGTCGATGGCCACGCCCGCCAGGCGCTCGAGCGTCCGCACCAGCTGGAACGCAGCCGGTGGGTGACTGCCGCCGGCGAGGTACGGCGGCACCCGCGCCCACAGGCCCATGGCGGGGATGCCGGCGCGGTGCAGGCGCTCCTCGAGCACGCTCTGGACGCTCGAGGCGAGCTCGACCACGGCGGGCACCGTCGCCAGCTTGCCCGCCAGGTCGGGGTCGGCCGAGGTGCTGACCACCAGGACCGGGTCGGTGTGCAGGGCGGGTGCCGGGAAGGCGCCGAGCCCGAACACCTCGGTGACGCCCAGCTCCACACAGGCCTCGGCGACGCGGTCCGCAAAGGCGTGCCAGCGGAGATCGGGCTCCGGTCCGGCCAGCAGCAGCGCGTCGCGCTGGCCGGCGACGGTAGTGCCGTGCAGCAGCTCGATCGGCGACCAGGTGACAGCTTCGATGCTGCCGCTGTCCAGCCGGACGAGCGGCCGGTGATCGCGATAGTCGAGCAGCTCGTCGCTGTCGAACTCGCCCAGCGCTCGGGCGTTCCAGCGCGCGCGGAGGAAGGTCATTGCCGTCTGGCCGGCGAGGCCGGCGTCGGTCCAGCCCGCGAGGTGCATGACCAGGAACGGCCGCTCCAGCGCCGGCCGCTCCCCGGTGAGCTGGAGCAGATCTGGTTGCGAAGACATACCGGCAGGGTACAGCCGTAGGCGTAACGTATGGGCGTGACGGTTGCCTCTCGCTCCTCCGGTCCCACCCGAGTCTCGCCGCTCCGGCCGTTCCGGCACCGGGCCTTCGCGGTCATCTGGGTGGGCGCGTTCGTCTCCAACATTGGAACGTGGATGGAGACCGTGGCCGTCGGCGTCTACGTCACCCAGACAACCGGTCAGGCCGGCTGGACCGGCACCATCGCCGCTCTCGCCTACGCGCCGACGGTCCTGCTGGGCCCGCTCGGCGGCGCCCTCGCCGACCGCTTCGACCGCCGCCGCTACCTGATCACCATGACCTTGGTCCAGACGCTGCTCGCCGGCCTGCTGGCGCTGCTCGCGGCCAGCGGCCACCTGTCCGTCCCGCTGGTCGCCGTGATCGTGCTGCTGGAGGGCTCGACCGTCGCCGTCTACCTGCCGGCGGTGCAGGCGATGATCCCCGATCTGGTCGATTCCGAGGACCTCTACGGCGCCATGAGCCTGGGCTCGGCCCAGTTCAACCTCGGCCGCGTGGTGGGGCCGGCACTGGCCGGCGTGGTGATCGCCACCGGCGGGCTGGCGTGGGCGTTCTGGCTCAACACCGTCAGCTTCGGCGCGGTGCTCGTCGCCCTCACTCTCATCACCGTGCCGCCGCTGCGGCACAAGGGCCAGCAGGTGGCCCGCATCTGGCGCACGGTCGCCGAGGGCGTCGGCGCCGCCAGGCGCGACCCGGGCACCCGCACCGCGCTGCTCCTGCTCACCGCAACGACCTTCCTGGTCTCGCCGTTCATCGGGCTGGTGCCGGCGGTCGCGATCAAGGTCTTCCACGAGGGCGCTTCGGGCACGTCGACGCTGGTGACCGCCCAGGGGGTGGGCGCGGTCTGCGCGGCGCTGGCGGCGGGGACGCTGGCCGCCCGCATGGGTCGCCGCCGCCTGCTGGTGACCGCGTTCCTGCTGGTGGGGCCGCTGGCGGCGGCCTACGGGCTGGCTCCGGCCTTCCCGCTGGCGGTGGCTGGCATCGCCGTGCTCGGCTTCTGCTACCTGAATGTCCTGTCGGGCGTGAGCACGGTGTGCCAGCTGCGCGCTCCACGCGAGCTGCGCGCTCGCACCGCCAGCCTGTTCATGCTCGGCGTCGGCGGCGGGCATGCGCTCGGGCTGGTGGTCCAGGGCTGGCTCGGCGACCGGGTCGGCCTGCCGCTGGTGACCGCGGTCGGGGGTCTGACCCTGCTGGTGATCGTCGCCGGCACCCGCCTGCTCCGTCCCGCGCAGCTGGCCTCCATGGAGGCACCCAGCCAAGCGACCGCCACCGGCCCTCACGCGACGGCCGCGGCCGCGGCCGAGCCCGAGGCCGCCGCGGGCTCCTGACCGCTGCGGGTAGAGGGCCCCGCCCGCGGCGTTTGGGTTCGGCGCTGGCGCGGGGCGCGAGGCTTGTTGTGGCCCCGGGTGTGGTCCCCGCCGGCCCCCGCCGACCCCGCGCCTACGGCAGGTCCATGCGGGCGAGGCGGCGGCGGGCCAGGCCAAGCGCGACGAGGGTGACGACGAGCGCGAGCAGGGTGGCGCTCACCGGGCCAAGCCTGGCGTTGAGCTGCGGCCCCCCGCCGCGGTCCAGGATGGCGCCCAGCACGCCCTCGACGTAGCCACGCACCGACAGCGACGAAGCCGACGGAGCAACCCCGACCACCCCTCCCTCCCACAGCAGCGCGTACACCAGCCCGACCAGCAGCGCGCGCGAGACCAGCAGCGACAGCAGCAGCCCCAACGCGCAGTAGGCGAGCGCGCCCACCACCGTCGCCACCAGCACGCCCTCCAGCAGGATCGTCGAGCCCGCTCCGCGGGCCGCAAGAACGTGGGCGACCAGCTCCGACGGCAGCAGTACCAGCAGCGTGGCGAGCACCGCGGCCAGGTACTCCGTCCCGAGCACCGACCAGCGCGGGATGGGCTTGAGCATCAGGTTGGCGATGGTGCCGCGGCGCAGCTCGGTGCCCAGCGCCGCGGTCGAGAAGGTCAGGCTGACCAGCGGCAGCAGCACCGGCAGGGTCAGGTTGCGGAACAGATCGAAGCTGAACACGGTCGGGTCTTGTCCGGAGTTGGGCGCCAGCAGCGACGGCAGCCACAGCGGCAGGGCGACCAGGACCGCGACGATCGGCAGCCGCCGCCCGGCGAGCAGCTCGCCGAGAGTGAACCGGAGCAAGGCGCGGTTGCGTCTCATCTGCGAGCCACCAGGTAGCGGAAGACCTGCTCGAGCGACTCGTCGGTGGTGCGGATCTCGCGCAGGCTCACCCCCGCGTCGTGGGCGAGCCGCGGCAGCGCCGTTGCGAACGCCTCGACCGACCGGGTGCGCGCCCGCAGGGCCTCGCCGTCGATCTCGACCGCCACGGTGCTGGGCAGGCCGATCAGCCCAGTGGCGAGCTGGCGGGCGTCGCTGGCGCGCACCATGACGGTGCGTGGCTGGTCGGCCATGAGGTCCCGGATCGCGTGGAAGTCCCCGGAGGCGGCGAGCCTGCCGCCCACCAGCACCAGCACCTGGGACGCGAGCCGCTCCACCTCGGCCAGGATGTGGCTGGAGACCAGCACCGTCACCCCGGCGGAGCCGATCAGCCGGACCAGCTCGATGAAGCGCGCCCGCTGGCCGGGGTCCATGCCGGTCATGGGCTCGTCGAGCACCAGCAGGGCCGGCTGGTGGACGATCGCCCCGGCCACCTTGGTGCGCTGCCGCTCGCCCTTGGAGAGCCCCTTGAGCCGGCGCTCGGCCAGCTCGGTCAGGCCGACCTCGGCGACGGCGCGCTCGGCGGCGGCGCCGGGGCTCGCGAGCCCCTGCAGCTCCGCCTGCAGGCGCACGTAGGAGCGCACGGTCAGCCGCGGGTAGAGCCGGTCGCCGTCGGGCACCACCCCGATCGCCCGGTAGAGGGTGGGGTCGTGCTGGATCGGCCTTCCGAACACCCGCACCTCACCCTGCGAGGGGTGCAGCAGCCCGCAGATCGCCTTCAGCGTGGTCGTCTTGCCGGCGCCGTTCGGCCCGAGCAGCCCGGTGACCCCGGGCCGCAGCTCGAACGACAGGTCGCTGACCGCGACCACGTCCCCGTACCATTTGGAGACGTGGCGCAGCTCTACCACCGCCTCGGCCCGCCCCGCCCCTTCGCCGGCGGTCATGCTCGCAGCCTCGAGATCCGCCAGGACAGCAGCGCGGCGGCCAGCGCCGTAACGACCAGCAGGGCGACCAGGTAGACCCCTCCCCCGAAGCCGGCCTCCGCCGCCATGGAGCCCTGCTCCAGCGGCTCGCCGAAGACCCAGTCCACGAACCGGTTCACCAGCTCTGGCAGGGCGAGCAGCGTGAGCCAGCGCCGCCCAGGGAAGTCGGTGGTGAAGAAGACGATGCCCACCACGACGTTGGAGACCAGGAAGGTCCCGAGCAGCACGGCCACCGCGATGCTGCGCCGCTCGCTGAGGCTGGCGACCGCGAGCGCCACGCTGGCGTAGAAGATCGTCAGCACCGTGCCGGTGAGCAGGATCCGTCCCACGTCGGCGAGGTGGTCGCCGAGGTAATCGACGGCGCGCGGGGCGGTGAAGGTGTTGCCCACGAACAGCACCACCATGGGCAGCAGCGCGATCAGCGCCATCACGCCGAGCAGCGCCGCCGCCTTGGAGATCAGGTAGTCCGCCCTGCTCAGCGGCCGAGTGAAGTAGAGCGCGAGCACGTTGCTCTGCCGGTCGGGGCAGAGCAGCTCCGCGCCGGCGGTGGCCGAGAACAGCAACAGCACCAGCGAGACGATGCGCAGGTAGCGGCCGTAGCCGATGAGCTCGTCGGCGGCGTTGCCGGCCACCACGCGGATGCCGACGAAGGCAACCACCGGCCCGAGGGCGATCACCAGCAGCCCCCACGGGACCACCTTGGTCTTCCAGGAGCGCTTCAGCCCGAGCGTGCGGCGCACGCCCGCCAGCACCAGCGCTTTCACCGATCGGGAGCGGCCCTCGCGGAGGCCGTCGTAATGCCGGTAGCCGCGGTCGTAGATCGCCCCGGCCGGTGCCTGGAGACCCCGACCCACCGGGACCCGACCCACCGGGACCCGACCCACCGGGGCACCCCCTCGGGGTTCCCCGGACCCCTCCGGTCCCCGCGGTTCCCCGGACCCCTCCGGTCCCTGGAGTTCCCCGGACCCCTCCGGTCCCCGCGGTTCCCCGGACCCCTCCGGTCCCTGGAGTTCCCCGGACCCCTCCGGTCCCCGCGGTTCCCCAAGCCCTTGCGCGGTCACTGGGTCACCCCGGTCGCCGGAACGGCTGGCCGCTCGGCCGCGACGCCACCAGAGGCCTCGGCCTGCAGGCGCAGGAAGGTCTCCTCGAGGCTCGGCGCCTTCGGGGTGAGCCGGCGCAGCGCCCAGCCGTGCTCCGCCGCCAGGTCGCGGAGCCGGTCGGCCGCGTCCGCCCCGCCCTCTACCTGCAGCTCGTCGCCGGCCTGGCGCACCCGCAGGCCGACCGCTTCGAGCGCCCGGAGCACCTCGGGGCCATTGTCGCCAAGCTGGACGGCGAAGCCGGCCTCGCTGCTCCCGGCGACCGCTCCGATCGGGCCCTGCACCAGGATCTGGCCGGCGTGGACCATCACCACCCGGTCGCAGATGCGCTCCACGTCGCCGAGCAGGTGGGTGGACACCACCACGTCCACGTCCAGCTCGCCACGGGCGCGGTCGATCAGGTCGAGCATGTCCTCGCGCCCCTGCGGGTCCATGCCGTCGGTGGGCTCGTCCAGCAGCAGCAACCGCGGGTCGTGGACCAGGGCGACCGCGAGCTTGACCCGCTGCTGCATGCCGGTCGAGAAGCCGCCGATGGCGCGGTAGCGCTCCTCGTCGAGGTCGACCTGATAGCAGACCTCGCTGGCGCGCTCGCGCGCCGCTCGGGGCGGCAGGCCGCCGAGCTGGCCCATGAAGGCGACGAAGTCGGCGGCGGTCACGTCCGCTGGCAGGCAGGAGCCCTCGGGCAGGTAGCCGACGCGGGCACGCGCCGCGAGCGGATCGGTGGCCACGTCGTGGCCGAGCACCCTGGCCTGGCCCTGGTCTGGTGCGATCAGGCCGAGCAGCAGCTTGAGCAGCGTCGACTTGCCGGCCCCGTTGGAGCCGACCAGACCGGTGCAGCCGTGCTCCACCAGCACGTCGACCGATCGCAGCGCCTCGACCGCGCCGTAGCGCTTGCTCAGGCCCTCGACCTCGACAACCGGCACGTGCGCGCAACCCCCTTTATGCGCCGGAGCGTTCAAGCCTATCTGGTTCTCGGGCGGGTAGGCTGGCGCTGTGACGGGTCCGGTGACGGTGGTCTGGGACGAGGGGCTCGCGGCCTACGACTTCGGGCCGCAGCATCCCCTGCGTCCAGCGCGGGTGCAGCTCACCATGGCGCTCGCGGGCGCGGCGGGCCTGCTCGGCGAGGCGCGCGTGATCGGACCGGCGACGCTGTCGGGCGCCGACCTGGCACGAGTCCACTACCTCGACTACCTGGCCGCCGTCAAGGCCGCCAGCGAGGACGGCCGGCCGGTGCCTGAGCACGGGCTCAGCGTGGGCGACAACCCGCCCTTCGTCGGCATGCACGAGGCCGCCACGCTGGTCTGCGGCGCCACCGTGGCGGCGGCCGGCGCGGTGCTCGGCGGCGGGGCCGCCCACGCCTTCTCGCCCGCCGGCGGCCTGCACCATGCGATGCCCGGGCGCGCCAGCGGCTTCTGCATCTACAACGACCCGGCGGTGGCGATCGCCTGGATGCTGGAGCAGGGCGTGCAGCGGATCGCCTACGTCGACGTGGACGTCCACCACGGCGACGGGGTCCAGGTGGTCTTCGCGGACGAGCCGCGCGTGCTGACCATCTCGGTGCACGAGTCGGGGCGTTACCTCTTCCCGGGCACAGGTTTCGCGCACGAGGTCGGCGAGGGCGCCGCGCGCGGCTCGATCGCCAACCTGCCGCTGCCGCCGTCCACCACCGACGACCTCTACCTGCCCGCCTTCGACGCGGTGGTGCCGGCGCTGCTGCGCTCGTTCGAGCCGGAGGTGCTGGTCACGCAGCTCGGCTGCGACACCCACTACACCGACCCGCTGGCGGACCTCGGTCTCACCACCCGCGCCTACACGGAGCTGGCCGGGCGGCTCCACGACCTTGCCCATACCACGGCCGGGGGGCGCTGGCTCGCCACCGGCGGGGGCGGCTACCAGTGGGCGGCAGTGGTCCCCCGAGCTTGGTGCAGCTACCTCGCCGAGATGGTCGGGTCCAGGCTCCCGGGGCAGTTGCCCGGCGCCTATCTCGCCGAGGCCCGGGAGCGCTTCGGCGTGACGATCGACCCCCGCACCGCCGACGAGGTGGTGGCGCTCCGCTCCGAGCACCGCGACCGCGTCGAACGTCAGATTGGCACTGCGCTCGAGACAGTCCGCATGCTCCACGGCATCCGCGCGTGAGGCGGGGACGCTGGATCCCTCCGCTACCATGAGTAGCCAGTCCAATGGAACTACTGGGAGTGCAGCATGCCCGAACTGACCCGCGACGAGCTCGGCCGGCACCTGGTGGCAACGAGGATCGCGGGGTCGGTGCAGACCCCGGTGGCGGACGTGCTGCGCAAAGCCGAGCGGGTCGCGGCGGGCGACCCAGAGCACTGCTTCGGGCTCTCCGGCATGAGCCGCTACTCGCCCGACGACGTGCTCGACCAGATCAGCGTCCAGTTCGGCTGGACCTACACGGAGGGCGAGCCGCTCACCGGGCCCACCTACATAGACCCCGACCTGCTGCTCGAAGAGCTGGACCGGGCGGCGGACCGACTCGCCAAGGCGGCCAGCCGCGGCGAGTCGGTGCTGTTCGCCAGCGGCCACCCGACGGGAGTGCTCTCGCTGCACCAGCAGCTCTGCGCCGCGCTGCGAAGCGCCGGGGCCAAGGTGTCGCGGCCCGCGGACGGCCTCGCCTTCCGCTTCGGCGAGCACCGCCGCCAGGTGCGCTACGTCCAGCACGTGGCGGTGCTCGCCTCCGGCGCCAACCTGTACCACACCCACGACGCGCACCCGATGGAGCTGGTGCTCGACCAGGCCGGCGAGGTCGACCTGGTGGTCGGCGACCACGGCTGGGCGGGCGCCGCGGCGGAGCGTGGCATCGACGTGGTCTCGCTCGCCGACATCAACGACCCGGCCCTGCCGATGGCCAAGGCCGAGGGGCGGGCCGCCGTGGTCCTGCCGATGGACGACAACGTCCTGCCCGTCCACTACGACCCGGTTGCCGACTACCTCACCTCGAGCCTGTCATGACCGACAAGTACACTCGACTGGTCGAGCAGGTGCTCGACGACCCGGGTGTGGTCGTCCTGCTGGGCTCGATGGACTCCGGCAAGACCACCTTCGCGCGGATGCTCCTGGCCGGCGCGGTCGACCGCGGGATCGCCGCGAGCTATCTCGACACCGACGTCGGTCGCACCACCGTGGGGCCGCCGACCACCATCGGCCTCAAGCACGTGCTCGAGCCGAAGCACCTGCGCGAGGACGAGCTGGCCACCGCCGAGGGCCTGTACTTCGTCGGCTGGGTGTCGGCGCAGTTCCACCTGCTGCCGCTGATCGCCGGCACGGCCAAGCTGATGGACGTGGCCCGCCGCTCCGGCGCGGAGCTGATCGTGGTGGATACCTCGAGCCTGATCAGCGGCGTCTACGGCCAGATCCTCAAGTACCACAAGCTCGAGGTCACCAGGCCCGACTACGTCATCGGCTTCGAGCGGGGCGAGGAGCTGGAGCCGCTGCTCGGCATCGCGCGGCGCTTCACCCCGGCGAGAGTGGAGTCCTACCCGGTGCACCCCGACGCCCGCCCGACCACGGCCGAGGAGCGGGCGGAGACGCGCCGCGCCCGCTTCGCCGCGTACTTCTCCGGCCCGCTGCACCGCTGGCGGGTCAAGCCCACGGTGTTCCTGCCGAGCCTGCCGCCGGAGGCGGACCTGCTGAGCCTCGCCGGGCTGCTGGTCGGCATGGAGGACGGCAAGGGGAGCTGCGTCGGCATCGGCTACCTCGAGATGGCCGAGGATGGCGGTCTGCGCATGATCTCGACCGTCTCCGAAGGCGCCCGCGCCCTGCGCCTCGGCTCCACCCGCATCACCCCGGACTGGTCCTCGACCACCCGCGTCGACCTGCGCCATCTGTTCGGCACGGAGTAGTAGGCTCGGCAAGCAACGTGCTCGCGGCAACCATGGCACAGGCGCTCTTGGGGGGCGTGGGGGGAGCTCGCTCCCCCCACATGGATCGAGTGCTCAGGTGGGCTGGAGCGCGGCGACATCTGCGGAGAGCGGTGACATGGCTGAATATAACTGGATTACCTTCTTGTCTGACTATGGGCTGGAGGACAATTTCGTCGGTGTGTGCCATGGGGTGATCGCGCGGATCGCCCCGCACGCCCGGGTGATCGACCTCAGCCACTCCGTGCAGCCGCAGGACGTGCGGCAGGGCGCGACCGTGCTGGCCCAGTCGCTTCCCTACATGCCGGCGGCCGTGCACCTGGCCGTGGTCGACCCGGCCGTCGGCACCAGGCGCGGGCAGGTGGCCATCCAGGCGGGGGAGCACGTGCTGATCGGACCGGATAACGGCCTGCTGATCTGGGCCGCCGAGGCGCTTGGCGGCGTCGGGCGGGCGCACGCGCTCGCCGACCCCGCCTACCAGCTCGAGCGGGTCTCCAAGACCTTCCACGGCCGGGACGTCTTCGCCCCGGCCGCCGCCCACGTCGCCGCCGGCGTCGAGGTGTCCGCGCTCGGGCCCCGGCTGGATCCGGCCGGGCTGGTGCGGCTCGCCCCGGCCACCTCCACCGTGGACGACGACCACGTCCACGGCGAGATCCTGCTGGTCGACCACTTCGGCAACGTCGCCCTGAACGTCAGCCGCGAGGAGCTGGAGAGCGTCGGGGTGGTGCTCGGCGACCGGGTGGAGATCCGCGTCGGCGGCCAGACCTTCACCGCGCCCTTCGGGGAGACCTTCGCCTCGGTGCCGGCCGGCCGTATTGTCCTGCACGAGGACTCCTTCCGCAAGCTCACCATCTCGGTCAACCAGGGCCGCGCGGCCGCGCGGCTCAAGGCCCGCGCCGGCGACCCGGTGGTCGTCGCGCGCGTGGTGCGCTGATGGCGGCCCGACCGGCCCGACCGGCCCGACCGGCCCGCCCGGCC
>JBKPDO010000027.1:0-2323 GCA_046727955.1 bacterium
GGTCGCGCGGTGGGCCGGCCTGCGAGTAGCCGAGCAGGCCGTCAAGGACCAGGTCGGCCTGGCCGAGTGCCGGCCCGCCGACCTGCAGGTCCAGGCCCATGCGGCGCAGGATGTCGTGCTGGCGGCCGGTGACGGGCGCCAGCCGTTCTGGCGGCTGGGCGAGGAGCACGCGCACCTGGGCGCCGGCCACGGCCAGGTGGCGGGCGGCGACCATCGCGCCGCCGCCGTTGCCGCCGGGTCCGGCAAGCACGGCCACCGGCCGCCCGTGGGCATCCCCGCCCAGCAGCACGCGGGCGAGCAGCGCGAGGTTGCGGCCGACGTTCTCCATCAGCTGCTCCAGGGTGATGCCGACCTCCTCCACCAGCAGCCGGTCGACCTCGCGCATCTGCTCGACCGACAGCCACGGCAGCGCCGCCGGGGCAAGCGTCGGGATCCCCGCGCCGACCTGGTCGACCTGGTCGGGGACGTACCGGCGGCGGGTGCGGACCTCGGCGGGCCAGCGTTCCTCCAGCTCGACGCCGAGGCCCTCGACGACCCGGTTGACGTAGTTGAAGTAGGCGACGACCTGGTTGGCGTCCACGATGGCGCGGTCGTCCAGCCCAACCTGGCGCAGCGCCGCGACGTCGGCCTCGCGCACCGCGGCGGGGGTGCGGGTGAGCTTGCGGGCGTAGGCGCACAAGGCGGCCGTGCGCGGGTCCACCCCGTCGGTCCGTGCGGCGGCGACCGCCTCCGCCAGCCCGGCACGCCCGGTCTGCTGGGTGAGCGCGTGGCTGTGGTGGACCACTCAGTAGTGGCAGTCGTTGGCGGCGGAGACCGCCACCGCGATCGCCTCCCGCTCGGCGCGGCCAAGCGGTGAGCCGCCGAACATCACCGTCCGGTACAGCGCCACGTGCGCCCCAAATGCCTCGGGGTTCAGCGCGTGGGAGGCCAGCACGTTGTCCAGCCCCCGCGCGTCCGGGGTGGAACCGACCCAGCTCATCGCACGCCTCCTCTTGAGCTGGCACCCCAGGCCGCGGCCCGCAGGACGACTGGGTGGATCTGGCGTCGGGCGGTCAAGCACGTCATGAGGCTCACAGTCTACGGCCAGGGCCGAGCCGCACGGCGCGGCCTGGCAGACCCTCAGGCACGGCCGGCACCTCGCGCCAGGCGCACGGCGGCGATGGCCAGGGTGAGCGAGGCGGCGGCGGCAACCAGCAGGGCGGCCGCCGCCCTGGCCTGCCCGGTGACCAGGTCGAGCTGGGGCTGGTCGGCGGCGTAGGTCGCCAGCGTCGGCGGGTAGCTCGGCCCGACCGCCAGGGGGACCTCGAAGGCGCCAAGCACGAACGCGGCGACGATCAGGGCGCCGCTGGCCAGGGGCGCCCTGATGGTTGGCCAGACCACCCAGCGCAGCCGCTGCCAACCGGTGGCGGATGGCAAAGGCTGCCTGACCGTCGGGACCTGGCACGTCGATCCGGGCGGCAGGCCCGGCGCGCTCACCGCCGCGGGCTGGCTGGCCGGCGTGGGGGCCTGCGCCGCCGCGGCGTTGCGGCTGTGGCCGCTGGCGCTGGCGCTGGCGCTGTGGCTTTCTAACCACCTACTGGACGGCCTGGACGGCCCGGTGGCGCGGCTCGGCTCGCCGACCGAGCGTGGCGGCTTCCTGGACATCGTCGCCGACTTCAGCGTCTACGGCGGCTTCGTGGTGGGCGTGGCGATCGGGGTGCCGGCGTCGCGGCTTGCCTGCGTGGTGCTGCTGGCGGCCTATTACGTGTCAGGTACGGCGTTGCTGGCGCTGTCGTCGCTAACCGAGCGGCGGGCGCTGCCGGGTGGTGACGAGCGGTCGCTGCAGTTTGCCGGCGGGCTGGCCGAGGGCACCGAGACGGTGGCGGTGTACGTGCTGCCTGCTCCCGCAGCAGGCGGCCGGGATTGCCTGGGGGTTCGCCGCCGCCGTGGCCATCACCGCCACGCAGCGGGTCATCGTAGGCCTGCGCGTGCTGCGCGAGCCCGCCCCGCCGCCGTACGGCGGCGGCAGGCACAGGCGCTGACTCAGCGTGCTTCCTCCTGCTCTTCGTTCTGCTCTTCGCTCCTCGGCCTGGGAACGCATTACCCGAAGCATTCTGGAACGACACCAGCACTGTCAGCGGGCGCACACTCCTCGCAGATGGCCGACCACGAGCCGCTATGGTTGATGGGCGCGTGGCCCGCCTGGCCAGGCGGGCGGACCGCGACCCAGCGGCCGGTGACACGGAGGTGACCATGCCACGCCAGATCGACCGGGACGGCGTGCGCCGGCTTGCCGACCAGGGCGCCCAGCTCGTCGAGGTCCTGCCGGCCAGCGAGTACGCCA
>JBKPDO010000028.1:0-25042 GCA_046727955.1 bacterium
AGCGCCGCAGGTCATGCACGAGACCTGATCCCATTCGGCCGGCCCGCCGGCCTTCATCGCTTCACCGCCAACCGTCGGGTGCTCTCACAGCGGGAGGCTGCACCCCATGAGCCGTTTACGCAACAGCCTGGTAAGCGTCAACCGCCACCCGGCCGCAACGGTGATACGGCTCGTATCGACCGCGCGGGCGATGATGACCAGGACGGGCGCGTGCTGGACTCCCGGACCGTGCTGGTGGTGGACGAGGCGGGGATGCTCGGCTCCCGCAAGCTCGCCCGCCTGCTGGACTACGCCGCCCAGGCGCGCGCCAAGGTCGTGCTGGTGGGCGACGACAAGCAGCTCGCGTCGATCGACGCCGGCGGCGGCTTCCGAGGCTTGCGGCTGCGGCTCGGCGCCTCCACGTTGAGCGAGAACCGCCGCCAGGCGGAGCCGTGGGAACGCCAGGCGGTCGAGCACCTGCGCGACGGCAACATCGACGCCGCCCTGAGCGCCTACCGGGAGCATGACCGGCTGGTGGCCGTCCAGACCCCCGGGCAGCTCAAGGAAGCCATGCTGGGCGACTGGTGGCGGTCGTTCCAGCAGGGTAAGCGGGTAGCGATCCTGGCCTACCGGCGGGATGAGGTGGACCAGTTCAACACCGCCTGCCAGCAGCTCCGCGACGCCCAAGGCCAGCTCGGCGCCGAGCGGCTGACCGTGCGCGATCGCAGCTTCGCCGTAGGTGACCAGGTGGTGTGCGGCAAGAACGCCATCACGTGGTTGGGGGTCGCCAACGCCACCCGCGGCCAGGTCGTCGCCCTGGACCTCGAGCAGCGCTCCATGACGCTCAAGCTCCAGGACGGCCGCACCGTGGTGCTGCCCCGCGAGTACCTGGACCAGCGGCCGGCCCGGTGGGTTGGCAACAACCCCGACCGGCGCACCCTGGACCTTGCCTATGCGACCACCGGGCACAAGGCCCAGGGCATCACCTTGGATGAGGCGCTGGTGCGGGTGACCAGTGCCGAGGACCATCCATGGCTGTATGTGGGCAGCACGCGCGCGATCACTCGGACCACCATCTACAGCACCGTCAGCCCCGAGCCCGCCAGTCGCCAGGACCGGGAGCAGGTGGAGGTGCCCGGCGCCGACCCGGCCCCCATCGGGCAGGCCGAGCAGCTTGCCGCGGTCGCCCGCCGTGACGGCAGCCAGCGGCTGGCCGCCGACACCACCACGAGGCTGGATCTGCGCAGCATGCCCAAGCACGACCTGCGCGCCCGCCGCGAGCAGCTCGGCGAGTTGCTCACCAAGGGGCCAGGCGACCAGTCCCGGCTGGTCGCCCATGCGACCATGCGACGCGAACAGCACGAGCAGCGACTGGCCGAGGCGACCAGCCGGCGGCAGGACGCCCGCGACCTGGTCGCCGGGCTGGAGCACGGCCCGGCCCGGTGGCTACGCCGGGGCGACCTCGCCAGGGCACGACAGCAGTCCGAGCAGGCCGAGCAGGCCTGGCAGGTCGCCCGGCAGGCCGCCGACCGTGCCACGGACCGCGAACGCCACCTGCGCCACGCCCAGCAGCAGTACCACGCCCACCGGGAGGCCAACCCCGACCTGGCCACCGAGCACCGCGCGGTCATGCGCGAAGAGGCCTGGCAGCGGCGCGTGGCCGCACGCGCGGTCGAGCTGGAGCGGCCCGCCTGGTCGCGTGAGCTGGGCGAACGTCCGGCGACGGTCAAGGGTGGCCGCGCGTGGGATCGCGCGGTCGGGCAGGTGGTGGAGTACCGGCAGTGCTGGAGGGTCGACGACACCGAGCGCGCGCTCGGACCCGAACCCCGCGGGCAGGATGCTTCGCTGGAGCAGCGGCAGGCTAGGCGGCACGCCGAGCGGACGGTTGGTCGCCTGCGCGACCTGGCCGGCGACCGCGACCAGCGGCGCGAGCGTCTGGAGGCGACCGGTCGCAGCGACCACCGGAGCGACCAGGCGAAGGCGAACAGTCGCAGTGACCGTCAAGGCGACCACCGCAGCGACCGCGAGCGGGCGACTGGTCGCAGCGACCATTGGGGCGACCGCGGGCGGCGACCACTGGACCGCGAACGCGACCACGAGCGCGCCATGTAGCCGGTGGTCGTGCGACCAACGCCACCACGCACGCGACCAGCCCCGCCGGCACCACCAACGCGCCATCGGCAGACCCTGGATCATGTCGTCATGGCCCGTTGGCTGCGGTGTCCTCCCCAAAACGACAACACCGGCCGCTCGCCAGTCGAATCCCTCAGGCCAGGTGGTAGCTGCGTCAGCCAGCGTCCCCTTCAGGTGCGCGCCGCGGAGGTTCGCCTGCTCCAGATGCGCGTCGCCGAGGATCGCCTGCTCCAGGTGCGCGCTGCTGAGGGTCGCCTCCTCCAGGTGCGCGCCGCTGAGGGTCGCCTGCTCCAGGTGCGCGCCGCTGAGGGTCGCCTCCTCCAGGTGCGCGCCGCTGAGGGTCGCCTCCTCCAGGTGCGCGCCGATGAGGCTCGCGTGCCGCAGATCGACCGCATGCAGGTCGAGTCGGTCGCCTTGGCCCTGCGCAGGCAGCGCGAAGCCGCCACGGCCAAGCACCGTCAGGCTTGCCTGCGCGTCCGCGGCCCGGACCTGCAACTCCGGCACCTCAGCAATCGGCGCGGTGGCGACGTACTGGCCGGGCAAGCGCGGCGGCCAGGGGGCGTGGCTGCGCACGAACGCGGTCAGCACCTCGCCGATGGTGGCGCGGTCGGCGGGGGAGTCGCGGGCGATTCGCTCCAGGGCGTAGATGCCGCCGAGCCGCACGTCGAGCTGGGCGTGGCCGAGCTGGTCGATCGCGCGGGTGAACCGCTCGGTGATCTGGCCCTGCTGGGCGATCTGGAGCTGCTCGCGGCTGTGGGCAAGCTGCTCACGGCTGTTGGTCACCTGCCGGTAGGTGAAGTACGCGCCCACCAGCAGCACCACCCCGCCGAGCCCTTGCAGCAGGGTCGTGCGGACCTCGTTTTGCACCTTCAACCCCTGCAGCGACCGGTCATGCACAAACCAGGGTGGTGCCGCCACCAGCGCCAGCCACAGCACGCCAAGCACGCCGGCGACTCCTGCGAAGACCGGCAGCCCAGCACGCCGGACGGCTCCCCATGCACGCCTCATGGGCGAATCGTCGCACCTGCACCGGCAGGAACCAACCGGGCGGGTCCGGCCGTCCACGAGACCAGCGATAGGGCGTATTGACTCGTACCAGGGTGTTGCATAAAGAAGGCGCAGCCGTGTCGCCGACGGTCGCCAGGCGCTCGGGAACCTCGGGTGACGGCTCGGGTGGCGGTTCGATGGCAGTGGTCGTCGTCCTCGGGAGCTCGCCTGGTGGTCGCTCAGGCGGTGGCCGGCCGGGCTGCTTGCCGGATGGCGGTGTGCCGCCACAGCTTGAGCAGGTTGTGGGTGCCACACAGCAGCTTCCACTCCGCCTGGCAGGCGGTCAGCCCCGCCGAAGGAACCGCCGGGTGCCCTGCTGCTCCTTGAGCTGGCCGAAGACCGGCTCGACGGTCTCCTTGCGCTTGGCGTAGCGTGCCTTGCCGTCCTCGCTGGCAAGCTTCTGCTTCATCGCCGTGCGCAGCCCGTCGCTCTTGGACGCCGATGGCTTGCCGTCCTTGCGGGGCTTGCCGTGGCGGCCGTGCTTGGGCGGCGGGATCAGCAGCTCCGGAGAATTGGGGATCTCGGTCAGGTTGGCGATCGACCAGTAGCCGGAGTCGGCGGCCAGCGTGTCGGGTCGTTCGGCGATCCCGGCGGCCGCCAGGGTGGCCGCGGTCGCATCGAGCATGGGTTGGAGCTGCTGGAAGTCGTTGGCGTCTTGGGTCAGCTCGGCCGCGACGATGACCTGCTCCAAGGTCGTGACGGCCTGGGCGTTGTAGCCCTGCACCCGGCCCTTGCGGGTGTGCAGCAGCCGACTGTCGGGGTCGGTGACGTTCGCGGTGGCCTTGGGGTTGGGTGCCTCGTCCCGCCGCCGGGGTTTGAGGGTCGGCGGCGGCTTGCCCTTCGCGGCGGCCGCCGCGGCGCTGGCGGCGGCCCGCTGGGCGAAGCGCCGGGCCCGTTCGGCCGCCTCCGCCTCCATCAGCGCCTTGGCCTGCCGCAGCCGTTGTAGCCGTCCGGCCTTGCTGGCCAGTGCCTCGGGCAGCTCATCCCCACGGGCATCGCCAAAGCGCTGATCCTCGCGCTGGTCAGCTTCGGCGGCCTGGCGGAGGATCTCGGCGTCCAGCCGCTCCTGGGTGCGGTTGGCCTTGTCAGCGGCGTTGCCGGCCAGCTTGGTGCCGTCCAGGGCGACCGTGCCGACCTGGACCATGCCGGCGGCGGCGCACAGCTTCAAAGACTCGACCAGGAAGCCGGCCAGGGCCTGCTCGTGACGGGCGCGGAACCGGGCGATGGTCACATGGTCCGGGGTCCGATTGCCTGTGAGCACCCGGAAGGCGATGTCCTCCTGGCAGCGGCGTTCGAGCTGCCGGGAGGAGCGCACGCCCAGGCAGTAGCCGTACAGCAGCACGCCCAGCAGGAGCTTGGGGTCGTAGGCGGGATGGCCGTGCCCGTCGTCGCGGTGTGCCCGGTAGAAGGGTGCGAGGTCGAGCTGGTCGACCACGTCGAGGATGAACCAGGCGAGGTGGCCTTGGGGGAGCCAGTCGCGCAGGTCGGGTGGGAGCAGGAAGGGCTGGTCGCGGTCGCCGCGCAGGAAGTTGTAAGCCATACGTCATTCTAGCATTCCGCGTTATTAATTCCAAATGAGTTGATCTTCTATGGGTCCGTTCCGGCGCTCGCCTGTTCGGCGATATCGAGGGCTTGACAAATATAGTTGTCAATGGTCGACTCGGCAGCATGCTCGACGTCGACGTGATCGAGGACCCCGCCGCGGCGGTGGTGGCGCTGGACCCGGTGCGGGCCCGCCTGCTGGCCGCCCTGACCCAACCGGGCTCGGCCGCCACCCTGGCCCAGCGGGTCGGGCTCACCCGCCAGAAGGTCAACTACCACCTGCGCGCCCTGGCGGCGCACGGCCTGGTCCGCCAGGTGGGCGAGCGTCGCTGGGGCGGCCTGACCGAACGCCTCTTCGTCGCCACCGCCGCCTCCTACGTCGTCTCCCCCAGCGCGCTCGGCGAGGCCGCCAGCGACCCCGCCAAGGCGGCCGACCGCCTGTCGGCCCGCTACCTGATCGCGCTGGCCGCCCGGCTCGTGCGCGAGGTCGGCGCCCTGGCCCGCCGCGCCGACCAGCAGGACCGGCGGCTTGCAACCCTGTCGATCGACACCGAGCTCTGCTTCCGCACTGCCGAGCAGCGGGCCAGCTTCGCCGATGACCTCGCCGCATGTGTGACCGCCCTGGTGGCCCGCTACCACGACCCTTCGGTGCCTGGCGGCCGTTGGCACCGGCTGGTCGTGGCCGCCCACCCCATGCTGTCGGCTCCCAACCACAAGGAGACCCGATGACCACCGACAACGATCCCCGCGTGATCGACCTTGCGGTCGAGGTGGCGGGAACCCCCGAGCAGGTGTGGCAGGCGATTGCCACCGGGGCGGGCATCAGCGCCTGGCTGCAGCCGACCACGGTCGAGGAGCGGGTGGGCGGTGCCTTCACCTTCGACATGGCCGCCCTGGGCTTGGGCCTGAACGACTCCGGGCGGGTGACCGTGTGGGAGCCGCCGCACCGGTTTGCCACCGGCGGGGTGCGGTGGCAGGCGCAGGGAGCCCCGGCTGCCCCGTTGGCCACCGAATGGTTGGTCGAGACGGCCTCGGGCGGCAGGTGTCGGGTGCGCATGGTGATGAGCGGGTTCGGCAGCGGCGCAGCCTGGGACCGGGAGATCCAGGCGCTGACCGAGGGCATGCGCACGGCCCTGGCGCAGCTCCGCTCGTACTTGGCCAGCAGATCGCCGCACGCCGCGCACCGCAGCGCCTAAAGCCCTGGCGGCCAGCTCGCCCGGGCGTTGGCGCCTCGGTGCAACCAGGCCCGTGCCAGGCATGGACGGACGCCGACCCCGACCACGCAGGGCTACTGCACCCACACCAACTATCCGACGCGCTCAGGGAGAGCCAATGCGAAAGCTGTATTCGTTGACCTTCATGTCGCTGGATGGCGTCATGGAGGCACCCGACCGGTGGCACTTCGCCTACTACAGCGACCAGATGGGCCAGCAGCTCCGCGCGCAACTGGAATCAGCCGGCGCCATGCTCCTTGGCCGGGTCACCTACCAGGAGTTCGCCGCCTACTGGCCACAGCAGCCCCCGGACACCCCGTTCGCGGACCTGAACAACACCATCCGCAAGTACGTCGTGTCGACCACTCTGGACAAGGCCAACTGGAACAACACGACCCTGATCAACCGGAACATCCCCCAAGCGATTCGCGAGCTCAAGCAGCAGCCCGGCGCTGACCTGCACATCACCGGCAGCGCCACCCTCGTCCGATCGCTGCTGGAAGCCGGCCTGCTTGACGAGCTTCGCATCCAGCTGTCCCCGGTCATCGTGGGGTCGGGCAAGCGCCTGTTCCCAGACGGCGCCGCCTCGATGGGGCTGCAGCTGGTCGAGTCCAAGACGCTGCCACACGGCGTCCTGGCGCTGGTCTACCGCCCCGCAGCAAGGTGACGACGGAGCACTCGCTTGGCTGGCTGGCCGATCCCGGTCACTGACCATAAGCAGCGGCGCGCGTCCGCGATCCTGCGCGACACCCAGGGCGGCGGGTCATTGACGTAGCCGGCCGATCAGATCGCGCTCGAGCAGCTCCAGACCACTGGCGGACGACCGACGAGCGCGCGGTTCTCGACCGACATCCGCCCTTTGTGCAACACCCTGGTACCAGGCTGTTTCACAAAGGCCGGTGGTTTCGGCTGGTCCCCGTCCGTAACGTTACCGAGACGGAGGCCGGCCATAGTGCTGGGTGATCCACGCCGTCCAGGGTGGCGGTGTCGGAGGTGAGCTGCATGCCGCAAGCACCATGGCGGTGACCTCTGCCGCCCGGCTGGCCCGGCCGCGCTGGTGGCCGGGCGTGTTGGCGTGGGCGCTGTGGGCGCTGGCCATGCTCGGCCTGCCGGTGGTCGCCTGGCTGGATCACCTGTCGCGCCAGGCCGGCCGGGGCGACCTGGCCCAGCTCAGCGGCGGGTCCGTGGTTGCCCCCGTGCTGGCGCTGGTGAGCGCGGCCACGGTCGGGGCGGTGCTGGCCAGCCGCCGGCCGGCGCACCCGGTCGGCTGGCTGCTGCTGATCCTCGGCCTGGCGCTGAACGCAAGCGGGGTGGCCGCCGCCTATACGGCCTACGGGCTGGTGGCCCGGCCCGGCGCCCTGCCGGCCGCTGGCGCTGTGGCCCGCTACGTCCCGGCGCTCATCCTGACGGCGCTGCCGGCGCTCAGCTTCGTGCTGCTGCTCACCCCGACCGGATCGCTGCCCTCGCCCCGCTGGCGCTGGTGGGCCTGGGCCAGCGTGGCCGCCCCGGTCGCCTTGCTGGTGGCGGTGGCGCTGGCGCGGGGGTCGCTGGACCCGCGCTACCAGGCGGAGAGCAACCCGCTGGACTTCCGTGGTGTCGGTGGTGCCCTGCTGGTCGTCAACCAGCTCGCGCTGGGCGTCACCCTGCTGGCCCTGATGGTCGCGGCAGGGTCGCTGGTGGTGCGGTTTCGTCGCGCCCGCGGCGTCGAACGCCTGCAGCTGCGCTGGGTGGCCTGGGCGGCGGCGCTGGTGGCGCTGGCGGCGGTCGCCGCGCTGGCCAGCGCGGCGCTGGGTTTCTCCGAGGTGCTTGACTGGGCGGCCGGGGCCTGTGTCGCGCTGCTGCCGCTGGCGGCCGGCGCGGCGATCCTGCGCTACCGGCTGTATGACCTGGACCGCATCATCAGCCGCACGGTCGCCTACGGGCTGCTCACCGTCCTGCTGGGCGGCGGCTACGCCGGCGTGGTCCTCGGCCTTGGCCAGCTGCTTGGCCGGGACTCTCCCCTGGTGGTGGCCACAGCGACCCTGGCCGTGGCGGCCGCGTTCCAGCCGGCCCGCCGCCGCATCCAGGCCGTGGTTGACCGACGCTTTGACCGGCGCCGGTATGATGCCGCCCGCACGATCGCCGCGTTCAGCGCCAGGCTGCGCCAGCAGGTCGACCTCGACACGCTGACCGGTGAGCTGCTTGCGGTGGTCGAGGACACGATGCAGCCGGCCAGCGTGTCGTTGTGGCTGCGACCCTCCGTCAGTGCGTCCCCCGGGCAGCGCGGCACAGGCGCATCCCGCGCGGCGCCCCAGGCGGCAGCTTCCCCGTTCGTTCGCACAGGTTTGTGAAACAGGCTGTTAAATGTCAACCGTCTCTCGGGCTCGACGTGCTCGTCCGCCGTGCGCGGCTCCAGATTGGCCCAGCCGCTGCCGACCAGGCGGCCAGGCTGGTTGGCGTGGGCGGCCAAGAAGCGAGCGAACTCCTCCTCAGTCAGCCCGCGGACCTGGAGGCTGTCGCCCTGGTAGATGGACTGGCCGAGCTGGTCGAGGTCGTCGTCGGGGTCGGGTTCGGGCGGCTGGGGCTGGTGCATGGCGGTGCTCCTTTGCTGCTGGCCGGGTGCTACCGGCCGTCCCGCTCGTGGCGGTCGCTGTCCTGGCGGTGTCCACGGTCGCGGTCTGGGTGTCCTGCCCGGTCCTGCCGGTCGCTGCGGCCAAGCCGCTCGCGCTGCTCGGCGAGCCGCTCCAGGGCGGCGCGGACCGCATGCCAGTCCCGCCGCTGTCCTGGAGTGTCGCGGCCGGGCTGGCGGCCCAGGACCGCGCCGAGCCGGCCTCCTGCAGGTGGGGGGAGCGCGCTTCCCGCACGCTCACGGTCTGGTCCTGCTGGGCGGTCCTGCGTGGTGTCGTCGGGGTTGCGCTGCCGGCGATGCCACCCTCGCCGCTCTGGCGCGGGACGAGACGCCCGGCCGGGCACAGGACGAGCCGCAGGACGGGCAGGATCAGACGGCGCACCAAGTGCGGGACGAGACGGGTCCTGGGGCGCGGGACGGGACGACGCGGCAGGACCGCCGGGTTGGTCGCGGTCGGCCGGCGCGTGCCGGGGCCTCGGCCCGTCCGGGGCGGGTTCGCGGCTGGCCGCGGCGTCGGTGTCCCGCTCAGCCGGCCCACCACCCCGCTGTGTGCGCTCGGCGGGCTCTGGCAGGCCGTGGACGCGCCGGTAGGCGTCCAGCTCGACCGCCGCCACAATCCACACCGCCCGCTCTTCACGCTGCTCGGGCACGGGGCCAAGCTCGGCCACCAGCCACCCCGGCGGGTCCAGCACCATCGCGCGCGCATCCACGCGGTGCTGCCAGGCCAGCTGGCGGGTGACGAGCTGCTCGCGGCGGCGCAGCTCGGCGTCGTTCGCTTCCAGCCAGCCGGCGCGCTGCTGCTGGTGGCGGCGCAGCATCCCCCGCCGCTCGGCGGCCTGGTCCGCTTGCCGGGTCAGCGTCCCCGCCCGATGCTCGGCCAGCGCCAGCCGGTCGCGGGCGGCCAGCCGAGCCGCACGGCCACGCGCGTCGGCCGCCTTGGCGCGGGCGGCCTCGACGTCGGCCAGGGCCTGCCGGCGGGCCTGCTCCAGCTCGGCCGCACGCCGCTGGGCTAGGGTCAGCTCCCGGGAACGGTCGGGTGGGCACTCGGCCCGCGCCGCCTGGACCCGGTCGCGCTCCTCGCGGAGCTGCCTGGTGGACCACCGCCGCACGTCCACCAAGCTCGGCAGGTCGCTGGCCAGGGTCTTGCTGCCATCGCGGGCCAGCACCCGGCCAAGCAGCTGCTCCGGCTCGACCGGCTCGCCCCGGGGATGCGCGTGGGCCTCCTCGATCCCAAGCGGTGCTGGCCCAACCGTCAGGTACAGGTCGGTGCGCTCCTTGGACCGCGACAGCTGCACGTAGCAGCCCTGCATGTCCTCGGCGCCGTCCAACGCCAGCAGCGCCCGCCGCTCGGTGCGCCCCTGCGAGCGTATATCCGTCCGCGCATACGCAAGGTCCACCCGCCGGGAGCCGCCCGGCGCCACCTCGGCGTCCAGGTACCAGCCCGGCAGCCGCACCGTCCGCGGCGGCTTGTCTTCAATGGTGCGCACTGTCAGCGCCCGCCCGCGCACGTCAACCCCCACCACCACGGCCGAGGTGCCGTTGGCGACCCCCAGCCGCGCCAGGGCGTTGGCGCCCAACACCACCTGGTCGCCGACCGCAAACTGGCGGTCGCCGACCGCCAGCCGCTCGGCGCCAAGCTCCCTGGCATCTGCGCGGAGCCGCTGGCACAGCAGGTTGAGGCGGTCGACCTGGGCGCGGCGGTGGGCGTAGATGACCGGCTGCTCGCCGGCCTGCTGCGCGGTGAGCCAGTCGCCAAGCAGCGCCCGGTCGCGCTCGTCGGTGGCCTCGAAGGCGCGGATGCGCTCGTGCTCGGCGTAGGCGGCGATCGCCTCGTGGGCCCGGCCGGCGCGTACGTCGTCAAGGGCCTGCTGCTCCCACGGCTCGACCTGGCGGCGGTTTTGGGTCAGCTCGGAGGCGCCAAGCCGCAGCCTTAAGGCCCGGAAGCCGCCGCCGGCGTCGATGGCGGCGAACTGCCGGTCGTCGCCAACCAGGATGACCTTGGCGCCGGCCCGTTGGGCGTCCTGGAGCAGCGGCGCGAGCTTTCTGGTGCCGAGCATGGCGGCCTCGTCGACCACCAGCACCGTCCGCTCGTCCAGGTCGCCCTGTCCCCTGCCGAGGTCCAGCAGGAGCCGGTCGACGGTGCGGACGTCGCTGAAGCCCTCCTCGCCCAGCCCGACGGTGGCGATCCCGGTCGGGGCGGTGCCGAGCACGGTGTAGCCGTCCAGCTCGAACGCCTCCCGCGCCAGCCCCAACGCCCACGTCTTGCCCGACCCGGCCCGGCCCACCACCACCGACACCCCGGCACCCGACCGGCACACGTCCTGGACCATCGCCGCCTGGTCTGCCCCCGCGGTCTGGTGGCGCTCCAGCACCGACCGGACGACCTCGGGACGGACCTGTCCGCATTCCTGTTCGCGCCGGTCGAGGGCGGCGGCGACCAGCTGCCGCTCCCGCGCCAGCAGCTCCGGGGTGGAGTAGCGCTCCACGCCAACCCGCCGGTCGCGGCCGATGTGGACCGCCCGCTCGCTCAGAAACCGCTCGGCGACCTGCTCGGCCTGGCTGCGGGCGGCCTGGGCGCTGGGTGCTACGGGCAGGCGCTTGCACAGCGCGTCGACCACGTCGGCCAGGGTGAAGGTCGAGGCTTGCGCGGTCAGCCCGTCCGGCCCAACCAGCTCCCCAATCGTCCGCTCGACCTCCTCGGGCGAGGCCAGCCGGCCACGCCCACCCCCAAGCGCTGCCCCGAGCTCGCGCTCCCCGACGCCGGCCTCAGCAAGCTCCCTGCTCCAGCGGGCATACACGCTCTGCTCGTCCTCGCTGTGGTCCTTGGGCGCACGGGTGGCGACCGCCGCCGCACTGCTGGCCTTGATCCCGCTCAAGCCATGCTCGGCCAGCCAGTCGTCGATCTGCTCCGAGCGCTTACTGAACCGCTCGATCAGCCTCCGGTCGTCCAAGCCGACGATCTCGGCCGCGCCCGAGCGCTCGTCCACCTTGGTCCAGCGGACCCCGAGCCGCTCGGTCAGCGCCGCGCGCTCGGCCGCCAGGTACAGGTGGTCGGCGGCCATCAGGTGGGCGTACAGCCGGTCGGAGTCCACCGCCGTCCAGCGGCCGTCCGGTCCCTTGGCGGCGTTCTGCACCAGCATGTGGGTGTGGTACTGCGGGTCGCCCGCGCGGCTGACCCTGTGCTCGAACGCGATCCCCAGCAGCCCGCTCTCGGCGAGGTGGCGGTCGGTGCCGTTGTGGTCGCGGCGCACCCCGACCCCATGCTGCTCCAGGTAGTGGATGGCGACCTGGAGGGCCTCGGCGCGGGCCTCCTGCACCTGTCGGCGGACCGGCTCACCACCGGCGCCGGCCAAAAGCGACACGCTCTTGGGTGAGGAGAAGCAGTGGTCCAGCGCGGCCACCCGCACGTCCACCCGCTTGCCCCGGTGCCGCCACGCCCCCTCGAACGCCGCGCCGTACAGCTCGTGGGGGTCGGTGCCGAGCACCTTGCGGCAGACCCGCTCGACCGTCTCAACCTTCACCCGCCGGGAGGCGCCGAGCTTGCAGGCCGCCTGCACCGACCGGACGTCGCTAGCGAGCGCCTTGGAGCCGGCGAGCTGCTCCAGCTCGGCAATGCTCTGCTCGGTCGCGCGGGCCTGGAGCGCGGCGAGCAGCGGCGCGGCGGGGAGCTTGGAGCGCGGGTCGGCGCGCAGCAGCGGCTTGGAGCGCTGGGCGCCGGTGGCGGGGTCCAGGCCGCGGAACATGGCGTGGACCTGCTCGGGGGTGGCCTCGCCGATCAGCCCGCTGGCGGCGGCAGTCTCGCCGACGAACCGGCCCGGCGATTCCCCTTTGCCGGAGAAGTACTCTTCGCGGTTCTTGGCGATCTGGTCCAGCCAGTAGGCCTCCTGGCCGGCCTTGAGCGCCTTCACCTGCAGCGCCACGCGCCTGTCCTTTCCCCGCCCCTGGGTCGTCGGGCTGCATCGCAGATGCGGATGTGTAGTGCCTTGGAATTGGCTTGAGGATAGCACGAGGGTAGGTCGAGAAAGTGACTGAGGATAGGCGAGGATAAGTGGCTGGGCTGAGGAAAGCATTATGCTGATGAAGGGAAGCGGTGAGTGCTTGGACAAGATGTGGTGGCTGTCAACATGGGTGTCAACCAATGGCAGCCAGAAAGAGCCTACAGGAGCCTACAGGGTGGACCATAACATGGCCTCTGAGCTGCGGGAACACCACTTCAGCATATTCCAGAGAAATAGCGGCAAGAACTTCTAATCCGCGGGTCGGGGGTTCGAATCCCTCCGGACGCACTTCCCGCGAGTTCGGGATTACTGAAGGCCCGCGACGGGGAACCGACGTCCGATCTCGGGTGCAAGGGTCGGTTCGGCCGTGGGTTCCAGCGGAGTCTCGTCCTGTCCTGGGCGGCTCGGGTGGGCCTGCAACGTGGGCGTGCTATTCGGGTTGCTGGCGGATCCAGGCCGCCACGGCCTGGACGTCGACGGGGCGGCTGGTGTCGAGGTCGAGGACTGGACCGCCCAGGCCAAGCGGGGCCGCGCCGGCGAACAGCCTGGTCCTGGCGTCCTGGTCGAGGGTGTGGTCGACGTGGCCTGGGTGGCGGCTGGCGGCCCGATGGTCGAAGCGGCGCTCGACCTCGACCGCGGGGAGCGGCAGAAGACCTCGATGGGTCGCTGGCAGGCTGCCAGGAGCGCGGGGCCGTGCACGGGGTAGAAGTTGGCGTCCACCACGGCCGCGGGGACGTCTCGGACCAGCGCGAGCAGCACCTGGTAGCTGGGATCGCGTCCCGTGTCGTGGTGTAGGTGGTCGATGGCGTGGGGGTCCAGGGGCGCGGGCGTGTCGGCCCCGGCTGCGTCGCGAGCGGATCGGCTTCGTATTCCAATCCTTCAACCTGGTGCCCTCGCTCACCGCGCAGCAGAACGTGGCGCTGCCGCTGCGGCTGGCCGGACGCCGTCCCGCGCCGTCCGAGATCACCGCAGTGCTGGCTGGGCTGGGCCTGGCCGACCGGGCAGGGCACCGGCCCAGCCAGCTGTCCGGAGGCCAACAGCAGCGGGTCGCCATCGCCCGCGCGCTGATGACACGACCGCAGGTCCTGTTCGCCGACGAGCCGACCGGCTCGCTGGACTCAAACGGCTCGCGTGATGTCCTGGCGCTGCTTGGCGACATGGTCCACACGACCGGGCAGACCATCGTCATGGTCACCCACGACCCGATCGCCGCCGCCCACGCCGAGCGGGTCGTCTTCCTCGCCGACGGTGGCGTGGTGGGTGAACTGCTGCAACCCACACCCGAGACGGTCGCCGCCCGCCTGACCGGTCTGGAGCAGGCACCATGCTGAGCGTCGCACTGGCCACGCTGCGGACCCGCTGGGTCAGCTTTTTCGGAGCATTTCTCGCTCTGACGCTGGGGTCGGGCGTGGCCGCCATGACGACCATGGTCTTGACGGCGGCCTCGACCACCCCCTTCCCCGGCCCGCAACGCTTCGCGGCGGCCCCGACGGTGGTGGTCCCCCACAAGACAGCCCGGCTGACCGTCGACGGCTCCCGGGCGGAGCTGCCGGTGCAGCGGCCGGACGGCCTTTCCCCGGAGACGCTCGCGCGGCTGGCCACCACCGGCGGGACGATCCCCGACCGCACGTTCCCCGCGCGGCTGGTGGAAGACCCGTCCGGCCAGGTGGGGCATGGGTGGTCAGCGGCGGCGTTCACCCCCTACCGGCTGGTCGCTGGTCGCGCCCCGGCCGCCGCCGACCAGATCGTGGTCGGCGGCGGCGACCCCACGCTGGTCGGCAGCCGAGTGCAAGTGAAGACCCGAGGCGGCGGTGGCGTCTACACGGTCAGCGGGGTGACCGCGCCGGTCTGGTTCGAGCACGCGATCTTCTTCAGCGACCAGAAGGCGGGCCGGATTTCCCCCATGGTCGACGCGGCCGTGGCCTACGGGCCGGTGGACGCCGTCCGCCGAGCGGCGAGCGGCGCGACGAGGGTCCTCACCGGTGACGCCCGCCAGGAAGCGGACCCGACCCCAGCGGCGGCCTGGACCAACTCTCCGATGCCCAGGCCATGGCCGGCACCTCGGCGGCGCTTGGCCTCTCCGCCGCGGTGTTCGTGGTGATCGCCACCCTCGCCTTCGTCACTGACCAGCGGCGCCGGGAACTTGGACTGCTGCGCACCGTGGGAGCGACACCGCGGCAGGTGCGTCGCCTGGTCGTCACCGAGGCGGCCGTCATCGGCGTCGTTGCCTCCGCGGTCGGCTGTGCGCTGGGCTCGCTGACGGCCTCCTCGCTGAACACGTGGATGATCGGTCACCAGGTGGCGCCGCCCTGGTTCACCATCGACGTCACGCCGGTGCCGGTCCTCGTCAGCTTCGCCATCGGGCTGACCTCGGCGGTCCTGGGCGCGACGGTCACCTCACGGCGAGCCGTCCGGGTGCGCCCCATCGAGGCGCTCCGAGATCCGCCTGGCCACCGACTCCGACGCCTACCTCGACACCCTGGACGCCCAGGCGACCGATCTCGCCGCATTGACCGCGACACAGCACCTCACCCCGGTTGCCGGGTCGCTGCCCAACCTGGACGACCACTCCCTGATCATCGACCAGGGCACGGCTCGCAATCACGGCCTGCGCGCCGGGGACCGCGTGAAGGCCTACCTGCCTGACGGCACCGGCGTCCCACTGCGGATCGCCGCCGTGATCCAGACCGGCGTGAGCGAAGAGACCGTCTACCTGCCGGCGCCTCACCTCCCGGGCGAGGGCGTAACCCGGATCGACGTCAAGGCACGTTCCAGCGTCACCCCCGCCGCCCTCGCAGCCGCCCTGCGAGCGACTGTCCGAGGCCAAGACGCCCAGGTCATTCCGATCGGTCGCTACCTAGACGCCGTCCGCTCCAGGCAGCAGCAGGAGACCCGGCAGGCCATCACCGTCATCCTCGGGGTCGCGCTCGCCTACTGTTTCGTCGCCGTCGCCAACACCATGGTGATGGCGATTTCAGGCCGCAAGCACGAGATCGTCGCCCTGCGCCTCGCCGGCGCCACCCGCCGCCAGATATTGCAGTTCATTGGCGCCGAATCGGCCCTGGTCGTGCTGATCGGGGCGATTTTGGCGGCGATGGCGGCCGGCTTGGTGGTCGTCGGCCAGCTGGCAGCGCTGACCCGCCTGCTCACGGCTGTCCCGATCAGCGTCCCCTGGATGCCGATCGGCCTGATCACGGCCGCCTGCAGCACGATCGCGATCGTGGTGTCGATCCTGTCCGCATGGCGCGTGCTGCACGGGGGCGGGGTGGTCGAGCTCATCGACCTCTAAGAATAGGAGGTCGACTGAATATGCCCCACTGTGGCCGGCTGGTCGCACCGCCTGCTCATGCGCGAATTCAACCCATCCCGGCGAACCTCGCCTTGATCCCTGGCAGACGGATCACCGGGCCATGTACCAGCGGAAATGCTGCTGGTGGGGTGTTCGGATTGTGGAACGTTGGGTGCACCGACCCGTACATTGCTTCGGCTTCCAGTTCGCCAAGGGCGGCCAGAAACTGCCCGACCACGCCGTCGAGTACTACGTCGACGCCATCGCCTCCGACCCCGACGCCCTGCGCGGCAGCTTCGGGCAATACCGCGCAGACGACCTGCAGACCCTGGTGATTCCCGGCTGCGGCCACTGGGTCGCCGAGGAGGCTCCCGAGGAGCTGCTGGCGGCGCTGACCGCGTTCCTGGCCCCGTACCGGGACGGGCCGGGGCCGGCCGCGGCGCACAACCCCAGGCCGCATGCTGCCGGGGACTAGCCGTCGTCCCGGGGCGGGATCCAGGCCAGCGCCGAAGCGCTCACCTCACGCATACGGCAGATCTCTCCGCTGCCGGTGGACCACGTCGGCATGCGCGTCGAGGACATGGACGCGGCGATCGCATGGTAGCGGGCCGTCCTGGGCTTCGATCTGATCGACGGGCCCGTCCAGGCGCGGGTCAGGCCGCGTCGGCTCATCCGTTGCCAAAGGTCTTGGGTTGACCGGCCTACGAGGGGGTGTCGTCGGCGGCGGCTAGGAGCCGACGGGCCGAGGCTTCATCGGCGGGGGCAACCAGCACGCGAACACCCTCTATCTGCATCTGCGGGTACTGTCCTCCGGCATCATCTGCCGACACAGCTGCGCTCAAGCCGTGACTGCGCAGCAGGCCGACGATCAGCTCCGCCTCTGTGCGGCTGGTAACGACCGCCACAGACACAGTCGCGACGTCCACGATCTCAACTCCTCTGCTCCTGTTACTGCCTGTAGGCCGCTACTGGCATCATGGTCGCACTTTGGGCGGCCCGTCGCACCCGTGGAAAACCTCGGCCGGAACTAGTCGGCGGTTCCGGCCGCCCCACTGGTGCTGCTGCTTCAGGACGAAGAGGCTCGTGCCCGCTGCGGGGCCGTAAGGACAGTCATCGATGGTGCATCACGGTCAGCCACGGACACGCCGATCTGGCGCCGACCTGCAATCGCCCCAGTCACGGAGTCCACCGAGACAGCCTGACGGGGAAGATCGCCGCCCGGCCTCGAGGGCGGCACATAGCAACACCGGTCGCTCGGGTGTAGCAGACGGAATCCTTCTCGGCCGGGGCGGACAATGGGTAAAGGGCCCCCTACCACGCGGCGACCGTCCGGGTAGATCGCGTGACGCCTCCACGATCGAGACGGTTCTCTAGGTCAACGAGTCTTGGCTGATCGTGCCGGCTCATGGGGCGACAGCTCTGGCACCAATGCGCGCGCGAAGGACACGCTCGTTGATAGCTGCTTGAGCGCGGCCCAACTCGGCAGGCCGTGCTCTCGGGCGATGGCCAGCTGAGCCTCGTGGAGGGCGGCAAACTCGCCGGCGGCCAGGCGGCGTCTCGCCTCAAGCTTCAAGTAGCGAAGACTTGGCCGGCTCGGCAACGAGCGTGGTTCACCGGACATGGCATCCTCCCCGCCGGATCGGAACGGCTGCCAGCCGTGTCCGTCGCAGCGGCTGGGCGAAGGAGTCCGCGGCGAGCATCCGCACCTGCTCCGGTCAACGCCGACGGATCAGGACGAAGACGAGGGCGACGACGGTGGGGACGATGCCGATCAAGATCGAGGGGAGGGCGAGTGACCCGTCGACGCCGTGGCGATGACGGCAACGAACAGGACGAGGAGGACCGCGATGAGATAGCCCTGCCAGCTCTGCTGGCCATAGCCGCCGAATCGCTTCGGTCCAAACCAAGGACGCTTGCCCTGATCATCCTCCCTACGGAATCGGTCGTCGTCTTGCACGGTTTCCTTTCTGGTCCCCGCATTGCACAGGCCAGCAGCGGATAAGCGGCCCGGTCTGACCCAGCCGGCGGCGAACTCGAAGACCCTTGACGGCGCTGCGTTGCTCACCGCGCAGAGGCGGTCTTGACCTTGTCGATCCACGAGGCGATCGTGGCGATCACCTTGGGGTCGACGTGGCCCGGCTTTTGGTACTCGAGCGGCGTGGGCGCTCCGGTGCCGTCAAGGAACAGGTGGTCGGCCTTCGGGAAACGCACGACGGTCACCCCTTTGCGCCCCGCCAGACCCTTCACCACACGTCGAGGTCGTCCGCGACGGTGACCTGGTAGTCGCGGTCGCCCTGCAGGAACAGCAGCGGCTGGGGGATCGATCGGGCGGTCGCCACCTCGTTGTAGCGAAGCGCGCTCAGGTAGTAGGCCGGCCCCGCCCCGCCAAGGAGGACCGTCCCCGGGCTGTCCTTCTCGAGTGCGGCAGGGTTGTCGATCTCCGCAACCTCGCGCGTGACCTGGGGTAGCTCCGCCTTGGCCTGCGAGCCGATCGTGCCCGGAAGCGTCGCCAGGTAGCGCAGCTGACGACAGCGATCTTGACGCTCAGCTTCGTCTTCTCGTTGACCGTGACGATGAAGACGAGGGTGTCGGGCGTACTGGTCGTGATCGAATCGAGCCGTAGGCGTTGGACCCCCACGAAGCTCGCGTTCAGCGCCGCCGGCGCCGGTGCCGGCAGGGGTTGCCCTTGCCGGTGGTGCCGGCGCAGCGCTTGGCGCCGGACTGGATGGTGCGCGGCGACAGCCTGTCCCACGACACCAGGTGCGCTTGGGTGGGGACTGGCCCATGTCCAGCCCAAGCTCGCGATGATGGCCTGGGCGGCGTGGCGGCCGATCCCGGGGATCTCGTCCAAGCGGTTGATCGCAGGCAGGAGGATCTGGGCTGGCTGCTGGTGCGCGCCGGCGCCGCCACCACCACCGCCGCCTCCGGCCGTCCATGTCCGGCAACTGGACGTCGAGCAGGACCACGTCGGGGCGCAGCGCACGCACGGCCTGGATCGCCGCGGCGCCGTCGGCGACCTCGCCGACGACCCCGAAGCCCTCCGCCTGCCGCACCGTCCGCGCCCACCCGCGGAAGCCCGGATGGTCGTCAACGATCAGCACGGTTCGCATGACCACAGCATCTTCGCACCGCGCAGCCCGCCGATCTTCAGTGCCAGCGCTGAGGCAACCTCAGTGACGGCCTGGATGTCGGGCGCCTGCCGCGCCGCTACGGTCGCCGCACCACCCACCAGCAAGGGTCGCCGCAACGGCGCCCCGGAGCAAGGAGGCAGCGATGACCGCGGCCACCGACGACATCGATGCGAGGACCCCGTCCAGGCGGGCGTCCCTGATCCCGGCCTCGGCGGCCGACCTGGTCGCCTATGTGGGGGCGGCCGCCTTCGCGGTGGCGGCCGTCTGGTACGGGCTCACCGCCCGCTTCATCACGCTCGCCAGACCGCCGGCGTTCAACCCCAACGCCCCACTCGACGGCGAGCTGCACCGCTGGTTCGGCTGGTTCGTGACCACCCTCCCGCAGGAACGCCTCAACACCGGCATCGCGATCGCCGGCTTCCTGTGCCTGGTGCCGCTCGCCGCCTTCACCCGCGACCTGCTCGGGCACCACCGGGTGCTGGCGCGGATCGGCGCCATGGGCCTATCCACCGGCGCGCTGCTGTGGGTGGCCGGCAACGTCCTACAGCTCGGCGGCCACCGCGCGGCCGGCCTCATGGCCACTCACCGCAACCCCATCGAGACGGTGAACGCGATCCTCTTCACCGTCGACATGATCGACGACGCCTTCAAGCTGGCCGCGTTCGCGGTGCTCGGTCTCGCGCTGCTCGCCTTCGCCGGCGCCGCCATCGCCGGCCCGATCGGCAACCGCGCCGTCTCGCGTGCCTGGTGCGGCTACTCGCTGCTGCTCGGCGTCGTCATGCTCGCCCTGAGTGGCGCCTACGCCGCAGCCAACGGCAACCTCACCGACCTGCTCCTGGTCGCCGGTGGCGCGCTGCTGCTCCCGGTGTGGCTGGTCTGGACCGGCCGGCTGCTACGAACCGCCACCGCGTCCCAGGCCCGCACCCGGTCATGAGATCATCGCTGACTGCTAGAGCTACAGGAGGCGAGGATGGCGGCGAGCAGAGACCAGCCACCGCGTCGAGGGAGGCCAGGATGCTCGCGATTCGGGTGGGGCAGGTGTTCAGCGGTGAGCAGGTGCTGCCCGATGCCGGGGTCGTGCTGGTGCAGGGCGGCCGCATCCTGGGCGTCCAGCCCCATGGCATGACCCTACCGGGGGGATGCGCGGTGGCCGACTACGCGCACGCGACGCTGCTTCCCGGGCTGATCGACACCCATGTGCACTTGTGCGGCGACAGCGGCCTCAGTGCGCTGGACCGGCTGCCCACCTTCAACGACGAGGAGCTGACCACGGTCATCGAGGATGCGCTGCGCGTGCACTTGGCCACCGGGGTGACCACGGTCCGTGACCTCGGCGACCGACGCTGGGCAGTGGTGGACTGGCGCGACCGCGACCAAGCGACCACCGCAGCGCCGACGGTGCTCGCCTCGGGCCCGCCGATCACCAGCCCCCGGGGGCATTGCTGGAACATGGGCGGCGAGGCCCAGGGCGTCCGGGCGCTGCGCCGCGCGGTCCGGGAGCGGGCCGAGCGCGGCGTGGACGTCGTCAAGATCATGGCCAGTGGTGGCGCCAACACCCCGGGCACTGATGCGGCCCGCCCGCAGTTCACCCTGGAGGAGCTCCGGGCGGTCGTCGACGAGGCCCACGCCGCCGGGCTGGCTGTTACCGCCCATGCCCATCCCCTTACCGCCATCCGCGACGCCCTCGCCGCCGGCATCGACGCCATCGAACACTGCACGTTCATCACCGCCAGCGGGATCGAGGTGCCCGACAGCGTGGTCGCCGCCCTGGTGGCTTCTGCGATCCCGGTCTGCCCCACCCTCGGCGCCGCACCCGGCGTGGTCCTCTCGCCCGCGGTGCTGGAGTTCAAACGCAAGGCCGGGCTGAGCACCGAGGCCCGGGCCCAGACGGTGGGCCAGCTGCACCGCGCCGGGGTGCACCTGGTGTCGGGCTCCGACGGTGGGATCACCCCCGGCAAACGACACGGCATCCTTCCCGAGGCGGTCAGCGCTCTGGTGGGCGGCGGCGTGTCTCCGAGCGCTGCCCTGGCCTCGGCGACCTCACTCGCGGCCGTGGCCTGCGGCGTCGGTGACCGCAAGGGCCGGGTGGCCGCGGGCTTCGACGCTGATCTGCTCGTCGTCGACGGTGACCCTATCGCCGATATCGGCGTCCTGCGAAGGGTCGCGGCCGTCTACGTGGGTGGGCAGCTGCGCTCGCCCTGACACCTGCCGACCGATGCGCAGTGCTGCCGACCACCAGCAGATCGACGCTGCCAGGTATTGGCTTTGCGCACGTGCCCGGTGGTTCTACCCAATGCGGGTGCCCGGTGTTCTACCCAATGCGGGAGGTGACACCGATGCCTGCGAAGCAGGATCGGACGGGTACCCGGCCCGCGCGGCGGAGAGATCGGACCGCCTCCTCTTGGGAGAACCAGTCAGCTCTTGACGGTGATGGTCGTGCTCATCTCCGGCCCATGGACCAGGCACACCATGGTGTAGGTTCCCGGCGCCACCGCGCGGAAGGTCGCCGCCTGGCCGGTGGCGATCAGCCCCCCGTTCACGAACGCGCCCGGGTCGCTCAGCTCGTTCGATGGGGTGGGCGCCACCGCCTGGTTGTTCAGCGCCACCTGGAACTGGCTGGGGCTGGCACAGTCAGCGGGGGAGGTCGCCGGCGTGTCCGGGCCCGGCACCTCGCACTGGGTCACCGTGAACGGCACCGTGCTGGCCGCCGACAGGGGGAAGGTGGCCGTGTGGATCTCCTCCAGGCCACTCACCCGCAGCTCGTCCCCCACCCGCAGGGTGACGCCGGCGTCGGGGTACTCGTTGGCGCTGACCTGCTTGTAGAAGCCGCCCGCCGAGATGGCCCAGCGGGTGTGGCCGCCGCCGATGTCGGAGGTCTGGACCTGCTGGGCCTGGGCGTCGGCCTTGGGCGCATCGGTCGCGTTGGCGCGGGCGGCTTCCCGCGCGGCCTGCGCGGCCACCTGCGCGGGGGAGGGGATCGACTGCCCGGCCGAGACCACGTCCAGTGGGATCTGCATGCCCTCGTGGATCAGGCAGAGCAGGGAATAGTGGCCAACGGGGGCGTTCACTTGCACCGAGAAGCTCGGCTGCGCCGACGGGTTGGAGAACCGGAAGCCGCTGGAGACCACCGAGGTGCCGTCGAAGGCACAGGGGGCAGCGGCCGTGCCGCAGCCAAACGACGAGGGAAACACAATGGCCGGGTTCAACACTGTCTCGTTGGGGTCGTCGCCGCCGACGGCGGTGTCCGGCACGGCCACCGCATACGCTGCGCCGGGAGCCTGGTTCTGCTGCCGCCAGGCGACGGGGTCAGCGCTGTTGACCACCGTCGCGGTGTGGGGGAAGTTGGTGCCGTTCCAGGCGATGGTGATCGTGTCGCCTGCATGGACCTTGATGGCATGCGGGAAGAACTTCTCAAACGCCCAGGGCTCGCCGGGGGTGGGCTGGCCGTCCACCACCACGGTGTAGACGCTGCCGGTCGCGCTCGCCGGCGCGGCGCTGAGCAGGCCAGCCCACAACGCGGCCCCGGCCAGCAGCGCCGCCACCACGACCAACCCTCGAGCACGCACCATGATCGCCCCCCTTGTGGGCAGCTCGTGTCACTTGCAAGCGGTGCCAATCTAGCAAGGCAGCCGAGCTGCTCACTCGCTCAGTCGGCGTACTCGGACCTACGCTCTTCTGCCCGCGGGCGTACCACTCGAATTCCGCCGGGGTCGCTGGTAGGCGGTGAGCTCGGTGACCATCGGGACGGTTCGGCGCAGGCTCCTGATCTCGGCCCGGAAGCGCGTCCCGACGCCGATGGGCCCGTCGGTGAGCTGTTCGGCGACATGATCGCGTGCCTTTCTATCCGGAAGCCATGACCACGTCGTGTTCGAGCGTTCGCAGCGACCGTCGCCCCCCTCCACGAAGACCTCCAGGTCGGGGACGAGGTCCGGCGAGCAGCCCTACCAGGTGGCCCGGTCGTTGCGGACGGGTCAGCACCCCCCGAGAGGGGACTCCGCACGATCCGCGACGACTCGCAACACCTCGCGACGAATCGCACCACTGCTTGGGCGGATGAGGAACCAATAGGCCGCGAAGGCCCGCCGTGTCCGCGGATCGGTCGCGAGCATTCGGGTCTCGGTGCGCAGCAGCGTGCCCACTGGGACGGATTCGAGGCGAAACTCCATCGCGACCTTGATCCATCCAGGTTGCGACCAGGCTCGCAAGGCTGCCACCTCCAGATGGGGCGGTGTCGATCCTCCCAGCAGGCGCCAGGCCTGGCTGAGGCCTGCTGAGATCACGACGCGCGGTCGCTCGGAGAACAGGACCGGAATGGGCGTCACGTCCAGAAAGGTGCGTCCGGCCAAGGGTTGACGGTTCCTGCCGGCGATCCGGGCGGGCAGGAACCGCAGGCCCTCGAGCGCCCGCGCCACGGGCAGCGCCGACATGGTCACCCGGAGCAGCTCGTCCCAAACGACGGTGGGCGGGGCGGCGACGCTGCGGGAGTGACACATGCGATATTGCGGGTCGGGTATCACGTCATCGAGATTCAGGACGAACTCGCTCCTGCCTGGTGCCAGACTGCGCGGATCTACGGAAAGCAGGAAGTATTCAACAGGGCTCGACTCCTGCGCCTTCACGCAACCGACACCCTGAGGTTGTCCTGGACATCGTAGAACTTGAGGCGACGGCCGAGCTCGACGCGCACCGTGAGCACATCGTCTTCGGCCGCGAGGTCCTGAACCTTCTGCGCTGACACGAAAGGAGCTCCGATGACAGACCAACCTGCCCCGCTCACCTGGGACGTGTACGTGACCGCACCCGAGCCGGTCGTCACCGACGACCTGCCTCCCGGCGCCCAGCAGCGGCTGTGGTCACCGATAGCGGCGACGCTGATCTCCGGCGAGCGGGACGCCGTCCTCGTCGACCCGCTGCTGACCGTCGGCCAGGCACGCGACCTCGCCGACTGGGTCGCCGCCCACGGCAAGAACCTGACGGCGGTCTACGTCACGCACGGCCACGGCGACCACTGGTTCGGCCTGCGCGTGATCCTCGACCGCTTTCCTGAGGCGCGAACTCCAGCGCCTCACCCGACCGGCGGGACGACCGGCGGGACCGGCACCGTGGCCGGGCTCACTGGGTCGCGGGCTCGTGCTGGAATTGCCATGGCAGGCTGGGGACCTGCCAGGCGCTGGCGGCGGCGACCAGGACGGGCTGCAGGGCCGCTGTCGGCTGGCCATCGGGCAGCGCGGTCCCCCCAAGAACGCCGGCGATGATCCGCTGGACCGCCGGGTTGCCAAGCAGGCCGCCGTGCGCCGCCGGCACGACGATCGTCGGGCTCGTGCTCCCTGGCGGGGTCTGGGTGTGGGGGTAGGGCTGGGTCACGGCGTCGGCGAGTGCCTCGACCCAGACCTGCTGCACCCCCGGGGGTGGCGGCGCCAGCGCCAGGGCGGCCAGCAATCTGGGTCGGCTGATCAGGTCCCTGGAGAAGGGGGCGTCGGCCGACGCGGTCAGGGGCCCGAGGTTGCCGATCAGGGAGATGAGCCCGCGAAGGGCCCAGCCGGTCCCCAGCCCCCACCCAGCCTGGCCGGGGCGCGGGAAGGACACGTGCGGCTGGCCCTGGGGCATGTCGAGCACGAACACCCGGTCGACCGCCTGGGTCTGTGGTCGGTACCGGCGCAGCAGGTAGGTCCGTGCCACCAGCGCCCCCTCGCTCTCGGCCACCAGCGTGACCGGCTGCCCGTAGGCGCGGTGCAGCGCGTCGACTTCCCCCTCGAGCATCGCGGCCGAGACGAGCAGGGACTGCTGGGTATCGGCGGGCGTGTAGGGGAGCAGCTCGCCCGCGGGGGTGGTCCCTCGGTAGGAGTACCGCCAGACCACGAACCCCCCGGGGAGGCCGAGCGCCGGCGGCGGGCCCCACGTCGAATTGAAGCCGGCCGCGACCAGCACGGGACGCCCGACCGCCTTCTGCGGGATCGCCACCCTGTGCAGGTCCGAGCCGCCGTGGCGGACCGTCGCGAAGCCGATGCCGGTCCCGCCCACCACCGTGGCGAAGATGGCGACCAGGGCCACCGGCGTCACCGCCACTCGCAGCCGGCGGCGCCGCGCCCGTGCCTGGCCCG
>JBKPDO010000029.1:0-5706 GCA_046727955.1 bacterium
GTCCCCCGCCGCCCGCTGCGCCGGCACGGAGGCCGCCGGCCCTCCGCGGTCCGGGGCGACGCCGTCCAGCAGCAGCTCGCGCAGTGCCGCCAGGGCCGCCTCGCCGGGCGGCGCGAACCAGGTCGGCGCGCCCTGCCGCAGCGCGGCCGCCACGGTGAGCGCATCCCAGGCCGACACCGCCCGGGTCTCCTGCGCGTGGTTGACGCGCCGCCACAGCGTGGCACAGGCGCTGCGCTCCAGCTCCTCGACCACCGGCTCATCGAAGGCGAGCAGGCGCGCGGCGTGCTCGACCGAGTGGCCGAGCAGCTGCCGCAGGATCAGCGCCTCGCGCCGCGCGTCGTCCAGGCGCGCGACCTCCGCCAGCAGCAGCGGCACCGGCTCCGAAGCAGCGAACGCGGCCGCGTTCCGGGCGGCGGTGTCCGGGGCGGGCGCTTCGCCGCTCTCCGACTCCGCCTCCAGGCGCCTGGCCACCGCGGCGCGCGCCAGGGCGACCATGCGCGCCTCCAGGTCGGTCCCGCGCCCGCCCAGCCGCTTCATCTGGGCCACCGCGGTGCGCAGCACCTGCGCCGTCAGGTCATGGGCGACGGCCCGGTCATTGGTCCAGGCCAGAACATAGCGGTAGATCTCCTCGGCGTGCTGATCGAAGACCCTCTCGGCGAAGGCCCGCCGGTCATGCGCGCTCACCCGCACAGGGAACGGCTCGTCCCCCACCGTCTGGGCTCCGGCGGCGGCTGGCGACTCCGGTGGAGGGCCCGCCGGGCGCTGGAGGCCCATTGCCCCCTCGTCCATTTGGGCGGAGATCTTACCGCAGGCTCGGAACGCTATTGTCATCCGGGTGCTGCCATGCCCGCCGAGAAGGCGGGCCGTTCGTTACACCGTGGGGATGGGAACCCCCCAGGCAAGGAGCGTTGTGATGGCCGAGGCCTACATCGGCATACATCGTCGAGGCGGTGCGCACGCCGATCGGGCGGCGGGCGGCGCGCTCGCCGGCGTCCACCCCGCCGACCTGTCGGCGCACGTGCTGAAGACAGTGCTGGAGCGCAGCGGGGTGGATCCGGAAGCGGTCGACGACGTCATCTTCGGCTGCGCGATCCAGGCGGCGGCCGCCGCCCGCCAGGCGGGTGTGGCAGTAGTCCAGCTCCAGCGGCACCGCCTCCAGCTCAACCGGGCCGCGCTGGTCCAGACGCACCAGGAACAGCAGGCCGAGGTCGTTGCGCAGCGCCGGGTCGACCGCGTAGTCGTCGATGAAGTCCCCAGGTCGTACAGGACCGTGCCGGCCACGCCGTGGAAGAGGTGGGCGGAGTGGCCCGCCACCAGCGTGGCGCCCGCCTCGAGCAGCGCCGGCGCGGCGCGGCGCACGTGCGGCACCGGCTCGGTGGTCATGTTCGGTCCCCAGTGCGGGGTGACCAGCACGGCGTCGGCCCGCGCGGCGAGCTCGCGGACGGTGTCGGTCAGCCAGGCGGGCACACCGTCGCGCAGCCGCCCCAGGGCCACGCCGGGCCGGTCGGGCTGATGCGTGCCATCGCCTTCCTCCTTGGCGGCCGGTGGCTCGCCGGCCGCCACGCCCCAGTAGAGCCGGCGCGGGGTTTCCCGGGCGTCACCGAAAACTGTTGACGCCGAAGTGACATCGCCGGCGCACCCTGGACGCGCCGGCCGGTCCGCTGGTCTAGGCAGCCGCGAACAGCGGTCCAAGGCGCCGCGAACAGCGGGCGCGTCCGCCCGTACGGCCGGTCTAACTCGTGAGGCTGGGAGCCCGACTGGGATTCGTTGGCAACATAAAAGTCGCAAGCCACTGCCCATCGAGGAGCGTGAGCGCGGCAGCCGTGGCGGCACATCCTTTGCGCAACAGGCTGGTACCAGTACTTCGTTAGGTCCGTCCGCAGCACTGTGAGAATTTCGGCTCTATTAAGCTGAATGTGGGTGAACATGGGTTTGCTCGTGGGGGAGGCGGAGGGTGATCGGGCCACAGGCGAGCATCACCAGCGCGAGCGCGGCCTGGGCGGAATGAAACCCGTAGGCGCGGCGGGTGATGAGCCGGACCTTGTTGTTGAGCGCCTCAACTCTGGCGTTGTTGATCCCAAGGCGGATCGCGGCGAGGATGCCGTCACGGTGGGTGCGGATCGTGCCGGCGAGGGTGACGAACGGGTCCAGGCGGCTGCGGGCGGCCTTGCCGCACCAGCGGTCCAGCAGCTCGGTGGTCTGGCTGGGGGTGAGGTCGCCGGCGAAGACCTCGCGCAGCGCTTCCTTGAGCCCGTAGGCGCGCCAGGCCGCCCCGCCGTGGCGGCGCAGCTTGCGCAGGGTGGCGGCCTGGGTGTCGGACAGGCGCTCGGGGCGCTTGAGCAGCACCCACCGGGCGCCTTTGAACGTCTTGGCCTTGTCAGGGTCCACCGCGCGGAGCTGGTTCCAGACCTGTCGGCGGACCTGATAGAGCGCGTCGGTGGCGAGCTTGACGACGTGGAACGGGTCGATGCACACGGTCGCCCGGGGTGCGTGGGCTGGCTTGGCCAGCGACTTCAAGAAGGCGGGTCCCATGTCGGTGGAGATGGCGGTGAGCTGGGCGGATCGTTGCTCGCCCAGGTCAGCGAAGAACCGATCGCAGGTGGCGGTGTCTTTGCCTTCGCTGCCCCAGACGATCTTGCCGCTGCGATGGTCGGTGACCAGCGTCAGGTAGCGGTGCCCCTTGCGCCACGACACCTCGTCGATCCCGACCTCGAACAGCCCGTCGAGCCGGCCCGGGTCGAGCTCGTCGGCGACCACCCGCTGGCAGATCGCCCCGACGGTCTGCCAGGCGACCCGGACCAGCCGGCGGACCGCGGACTTGTCCATCCTGGTGGCCAGCCACGCCACCAGGTCCTCGAAGTCGCGGGTGAAGCCCGACTCGACCCTGGCGAATGGCACGCCCTCGGTGCGCACGCCATGGGGTGGGGCAGGCGATCCGGCGCAGGTTGGCCTTGATGACCAGCCGCCACCGGCCAAGGTCCAGGTGCCGCCAGCGCGAGTCCACTGTGCGGGTGTCGTAGCGGGCCCTGCTGGAGTAGGAGCAGTCCGCGCAGGCGAGCCGGCGGCGGCGCAGCGCGACGGTGACGGTGATCTGCGCCGGCTCGAACGAGACCTCCCGCACCGTGGTACCAGGAAGGGCCAACAAACGGTTGAATGCAGCAGTGACGCGCACGGGCAGATGACCTCCGGGTTGGGGCTTGGACACCTACAACCCTACGGTCTGGCCCGTGCGCGTCACACATCCCGGTCCCAGCGCCTCGTCTGTGCAGTCCTACCAGCGCCTTCAGGGCCAAGGACCCGAGGAGCACCCACATTCAGTTGAGGAGCCCCAGAATTTCCTCTACAACCTCAAAGCCGACCTGCGGGCGGCCGCCGCGGTGGGATGGTCCCGGCGCGCGGCGAGGCTCCCCAGGAGCCGTCATATCGGCCACTCGATGACCAGTTTCTGCGTCATCCCGTGCCACCAGCGGCCCCGACGGTGCTTCCCACCTCGCGGTCGCGATGTTGAAGTTACGTTCGAGCTACGCAGGATGGCCGAGGGCAGGTCCGTTCGACCGGGTGGAAACTACCCTGGCCGCCACTACGGTTGGTGGGTGCGGTCAAGGGGGAGGCCCCGATGTCTAGACGGCTCGTTGTCCTGTCCCGGTTCACCTGGAAGTTTCACTTCGGCCTGTCACCGAAGACGGTGGTCTCCAGGGCGATGATCCTTGCTCTGGTGGTGGCTGGCTTCACGGCTCTCGGCAGCGGCCGGGCGCTCGCAAGCCACCTGAGCTGCGGGGTCACGATCACCGCCGATACGAAGCTAGACAGCGACCTCGTCAACTGCCCGAACAACGGCATCGTGGTCGGCGCTGACAACATCACGCTGGATCTCAACGGCCACACGATCGACGGCGATGGCACTCTGGTAGCCGCGTGCCCTGAGGGCGAGTCCTGCGATGTGGGAGTCGACAACACCGCTGGCCATAAGGGAGTCACGATCGAGGGTGGCTCGGTCCGGGAATTCGCGGTAGGCGGCTTCGTCCTGGGCGCAAGCAGCAACCGCCTGCGCCATCTCTCGGCGTCACACAACCTGTTCGTTGGTCTCCTTGTCGTCGAGTCCACAGATACTCAGGTCGAAAAGAACTCCGCCAGCGACAACGGCCGCACCACCGACGGCGACGGGGTCGTGCTGTTCGCTTCCCACAACAACCGGATTGAGCGGAACGCCGTGTCCAGAAACGGTCACCAGGGCATGTTTATCGGCGAATCCGACAACAACCGGATTGTGCGGAACCTTGTGGCCGACAACCCGGTGGCCGGGATAGTCCTCGAGGGCGATGACAACAACGAGGTGAGCCGCAACCGCGTGCTCAGGAATGGTGACGACATCATCATCGGTGGCGACGGCAACACCATCACCCGAAATCAGGTGGCCGACGCGGTGGGGTGCCCGGAGGGCTGCGGGTTCGGCATCTCTCTTGAGGGTGGCTCGTATAACCTCGTGGCGGGGAACAACGTGGCTCGAGCCCGCCGCGGGGGCATCCGGCTTGATGCGTTTGGGGGCGTGACGAGCGGCAACGTGTTACGTGCGAATGTCGTGCGCGCTGCCGGCGTGGACGGGATCCAGGTCGACCTTGAGCATGTTGGTCCGGTCATCAACACGTTCTTGGAGCGCAACGTCGCGATCGGCGCCGGCGGCGACGGCATTGACGTGGAGAGCGCGTCAACGACGCTGACCCGTAACGTCGCCGTGCACAACGGGGACCTGGGCATCGAGGCGGTGCCCGGCGTGACCGACGGCGGCGGCAACCACGCCGCGGGCAACGGCAACCCTGCGCAGTGCACGAACGTCGACTGTAAGTAGCAGCTAGACCCCTCCTGACTACTTCCCCCGGAAATAGTCGAGGTGGCTACCGGGCCCGGGCGGGCGTCTGAACCGAGCTGGGGCGGGCGACGTCGGATTCGTGGAGGAGGATCTCCGCGGCCTGGGCTGAGACCTGTTGCATCTGGGCCAGGAGCTGGTTGATGCGGCGGCGGTTGGCGATCCATTGCTGGTAGAGCCGGGCTTGGTCGGGGGTCAGGCGTCGGGTGATAGTCTTGCCGGCGACCCTGTGGCTGTACTGCCAGTAGGGGCCGTGCAGCTTGGGTGGGTCGGCTTGGCAGCGGCAGCCCGGCTTGCCGCAGGGCATGTAGCGGCGGACCACGCTGCCTGGGCAGACGAACCCGACCTGGGCGATCTGGGCCTTGAGCCGGTCCAGCTCGGCCTGCAGCGCGGCCAGGGTGGGGGTGTTGGTGCTCATCGGCTCACCTTACGCGACCGGGTTCTAGCAGCTAGTAGACTGCTAGAACCCGATTGCTTCCGGGAGGGCCGATGCTCATCTTGCACGCCGACCAGCCCGACACCCCATGGGACCAGCTGCCCGAGGGCGTGCGGACCCTGCCCGAGGATCTGGCCCGCCTGGACCAGGTGCTGTCCGACCCGCAGCTCCTGGCGCCGTTCCTGGCCCGGTTCCAGTCGCTTGCGGCCGAGCTTGACGCCGATCCTCTCACGCGGGGCCGGCCCACCATGCCCATGGCCACCTACCTGCGGCTCATGATCACCCGAGCACCGCACCGGATGGGGCTACCAGACCCTGCTCACCGAGGTGTCGGACTCGCTGCACCTGCGACGGTTCTGCCTGATCCCCCTGACCTGCCCCGTCCCTGACGAGTCCACCGTCCGCA
>JBKPDO010000030.1:0-10098 GCA_046727955.1 bacterium
GGCGGGCCGCGACCCGGCGGCGCTGCGCTTCGTCTGCCGCGGGCCGCTGCGCGTCCGCCCCGGCGGCGCCGCGCCGCGGCAACCGCTCACCGGCTCCTTCGACGAGATCCGCGGCGACCTCGACGAGCTGCGCGAGCAGGGTGTCACCGAGGTCTTCCTCGACATGAACTACGATGCCGAGGTCGCCGCTCCCGACGCCGACCCGACCGAGGCGCTGCGCCGCGCCGAGACTGTCCTGGAGCGGCTGGCGCCCTGACGGCGGTGGTCGTCGATGCCACTCTTTCCGCGATCGGAAGAACGGCGCCGTCTCCGATCGGGTTCCCGACAGTTACAGGTTTCCACTACGGGTTTCCACAGGCCGTGACGGCTTGGAGGAGGAATCCGTGAAACGACGCTATCTCGCCGCGATCGCGGTGATCGCAGCGTTGGTCATCGCCGGCTGCTCCAGCTCCGGCGGTGGCTCGAACGCCAACCAAGCTGGTGGGAGCAAGACGCTCACGGTCTGGCTGATGGATGGGTCCGCCCCGGATCAGCTCGTCTCGGACCTGAACAAGGAGTTTCAGGCCGCCCACCAAGGCGTGACCGTCAACTATCAGGTGCAGAAGTGGGACGGCATCCTGGACAAGCTCACGACCGCGCTGGCGAGCAACGCCCCGCCTGACGTGATCGAGCTGGGCAACACCCAGGCCGCCAACTTCAGCTCGTCGGGCGCCCTGCGGGACCTGTCCGACAAGGCCGCCGACCTCGGCAGCCAGGGCTGGCTCCAGGGCATGACCGAGTCCGGTCAGTGGCAGGCAAGCAGTTCGCGGTGCCCTTCTACTCGGCCAACCGGTTCGTCGTCTACCGCACCGACCTGTTCAAGAAGGCGGGCATCAGCAGCCCGCCGACCTCCATCGCGGAGTGGATCCAGGACGGCCAGAAGCTGGCCGCCGCCAACAAGAGCAACGAGAACTTCATGCCGCTGTACCTGCCCGGCCAGAAACTGGTACTTCCTGGCCACGCTGATCTGGGACAACGGCGGTGACCTGGCGGTCAAGAACGGCGACAAGTGGCAGGGCGCGGTCGACACCCCGCAGGCCGAGGCCGGTATCAAGGCCTACCAGGACATCTACAAGGCCATGTCGAAGGCACCGGCGGACCTGCCCGCCGGGCACTCGGACCTGCCCGCCGGGCACCCGGGCCTGACCGCCGGCCGCGCGGGCCGGCCCGGTGGCGTGCCATCCTTACGGCGCGTTGCGACTCCTACGAGGCTCCACCGTCGAGAGGCTGCCATGGACACCGAGCTCGCCCGTATCGCCGACGATTACTTCCGCCGCTGGATGGTCGCTGACCCCTTCACCGCAACCGAGTTTGGCGTGCCCGGCCACGACGCCGAGGTGCCCGACCCGAGCCGTGAGGCCGAGGACGCCTACGCCGCCGAGCTGGACCGGCTCGCCACGCGCGCCCGGGCCGTCGACCCGGCCACCCTGGACCCCGACGAGCGCGTCACCCGCTCGATGCTGCTGCGGACCATCGGCGACCAGCGCGCCGAGCTGGCGGCGCGGCTGTCCGAGGTCGCGGTCACCGCGACCACGACCGGTGTCCAGACCCGGCTGTTCGCGGTGATCCCCCGCGCCCCGCTCAGCGACGCCGAGCGGGCCCGGGGCTACCTGGAGCGCTGCCGCAAGCTCGGCGACTACCTCGATGGGGTGCTCGAGCGGTACCGCCAGGCCAAGGCCGAAGGGCGCTTCCCACCGGCACGCGGCGTCCGGCAGACGATCGCCCAGCTCGACGACTACCTGGCCAGCGATCTGCGCGAGGACCCGCTGCTGCGGCCGGCGCCGCCGGCGGAAGTGGACGCCGACGCCTGGCGCCGCGAAGCCGCCGAGATCGTCACCACGGTGGTGCGCCCTGCCCTGGACCGCTATCGCGCGGCGCTGGCAGACGAGCTGCTCCCGGTCGGACGGGACGACGACCACGTCGGCGTCTGCCATCTCGCCGGCGGCGCCGACGGCTACGCCGCTGCGCTGCGGACGCACACCACCACCGACCTCACCCCGGAGCAGATCCACCAGACCGGCCTGGAGCTGCTGGACGGCCTCGGCCAGGAGCTGGCCGACCTGGGCGGGCGAGTGCTCGGCACCAGCGAGGTCCCCGAGATCCTGGAGCGCCTGCGGACCGACGCCTCGCTGCGGTTCCGCGGCGCCGACGAGATCCTCGGCGCCGCCCACGACGCGCTGCGGCGCGCCGAGGAGGCCCTGCCGGACGCCTTCCGCGATTACGACCTGGCCCCCTGCGTGGTAGAGCCGATCGACCCAGTCGAGGCGAAGGACTCGGTGCTCGGTTATTACCTGCCCGCGACCGCCGACGGCACCAGGCCGGGCATCTACAACGTCAATACCTACGCGCCCCAGACGCGTCCGCGTTTCGAGTACGAGGCGCTCACCTTCCACGAGAGCGTGCCAGGGCACCACCTGCAATTCGCGCTGGCACAGCGGCTCAGCGGCATCCCGGAGTTCCGCCGCTTCGCCTACGTGACCGCCTACTGCGAGGGCTGGGCGCTGTACACCGAGCGCCTCTGCGACGAGCTGGGCCTGTACTCGGGTGACCTGGACCGTTTCGGCATGCTGTCCTTTGACGCCTGGCGCGCCGCCCGTCTGGTGGTGGATACGGGCATGCACTATTTCGGCTGGAGCCGCGACCGGGCGGTCGCGCTGATGCGCGACCGCACCGCGCTGTCGCACAGCAACATCGACAACGAGGTCGACCGCTACATCGCCTGGCCCGGGCAGGCCACCGCCTACATGGTCGGCCGCCTGCACATCCGCACGCTGCGCGAGCGCGCCCGCGAGCGGCTGGGCCCGAGCTTTGACCTCAAGACGTTCCACGACACGGTGCTGGCCAGCGGCCCGGTCCCCCTCGACACCCTCGACGACCTGGTCGACGCCTGGACCCAGCCAGCCGCCTCACCCTGAGCCAGCGGATTGCCCGAAACCACCCAGAACGAGTCAGTTGAAGTCCGTGTACTCCTGGTCCCGTTTGCGGTCGCTGCGAAGGATCGTGATGCTGAGGAAGTACAGCAGCGGCAAGACTCCGTAGATCACCAGGCTGACGCCAGGCGCGATCCCCGCGAGCAGCATGGCCAGCAGATACGCGAGCGCCGGGCCCAGGGTCAAGGCCAACCCGGCTTCCAGCTGAGACGCGCCGCCACCAGTTCGAGCCCGGCGGGCCACCACCGCTCACCTGGCCGAGGTCAGCTCCTCGATGGGGGTGAAGTCGAGGTCCCAGCCGAAGTGGCGCGGCCCCAGCGCGGCCAGCCCGGCCGCCGAGTCGAAGGCCGCGCGGCGCTTCCGGCCCACCACCGCGACCCGGTCGCCGACCTCCAGGTAGGTGTTGACCAGGGGCTCGGCGGTATCGGCGTGGCACACCTCGACCAGGTCGGGACTGCACACGTAGGGCGTCCCGTCGAGCCAGCTGAGGTGGTTCTCGTTCTTGAACCACAGCTTCAGGGTGTGACCCTGGAACTCGTCCTCGCCCTGGATCTCGTGGAAGCCCTCCATGTAGCCGGTATCGACCCACTCGCGGCTGGTGATGGTGCCCTTGAACAGCACCCATCCGTCCAGCGTCGCGGCGGCGGCACGGACCGGGTCGCTGCCCCGCTCGCGCGCAAGGCGGATAGCCCGGCCCAGCTCGAGGCACTCGCTGAGGGTGTCGGGGACGAAGATCCTGGCGACCTCCCGGGCGGGGAGTGGCACCAGGGCGCAGCCGATCAGCCCGAAGGAGGCCTGGGCCAGGAACTTGCCGATGCGCTCGGCGAAGGCGTCGGAGGCGGCGCCGCGGATCATCAGGCGGTTGCCGAACTCGTCGCACAGCGCCCAGGGAAGCACCTGCACCCCGTAGATGTGGGGGGTGGTGGCGTCCAGCTCCGGGATGGCGCGGCCGGCGTAGTCGCCGTCGACCAGGTGCTTGCCGAGGTTGGCGGCGGCGTCCAGGATCGCGCCGGTGTTGATGCCGCCGATCTCGACCGAGACCAGGCCCGCGATCGGCTTGTCCAGGTAGTCCTCCAGCTCGCGGATCGCCTCGACCATGGGCCGCTCGATGCGCTCGCCCGGCGCGAGCGCACTGGCCAGGCGCGGGTCCTCGGCCCGCGGCGCGATCGAGCCGGAGAAGCACGCGGTGCAGATGACGTCGTCGGCGCCGGGGTCGATCGGGGACCAGCCGACCTCGAGTCCGCGGGCAAGGTCGTCGCCGAGCAACTCGCGCTGCTCGACCGGGTCGCCGCCGCCGGACGCCGACATGAAGTTCGCGCCGCGCAGGAAGTCGTCGACCGCGACCTGATCGTCAAGCCTCGTCATCAGGTCGCTCCGCTCCGCAGGTGCTCGAGCACGCGGGGGTCGATGCGCCCGCGGCCGGCCCAGCGCTCCTCCAGGTTCTCCCAGCCCATGTGGTCGTAGAGGGCGTCCCAGACGTCCTGGCCGGGGGAGCGCCTGCCGAGCCGCTCGAGGAGCGACAAGATCTCTGATTCGAGCGCCGCGTCGGCGCTGACGAGGTCCTCCTCGCGCGGCCGCTGGAAGTAGAAGCGGTGCAGCTCGAGCAGCCGGGCGAGCTCCTCGATAGGCTGCTGGTGGTGATCGACCCGGAGATCCACGTAGCGGTCGTGGTTGCCGCCGTAGCCGCCGCCGGTCTTGACCACCAGCAGCGCGGCCGACTCCTGCCCGCGCCGGTCGCCGCCCGCCGCCTGACCGGCCCGCAGCACCTCGACCAGCCGCTCGGGCAGGGGGAGCTCGGCGTGGCGCTCGAACGCCCGCGCCATGGCGGGCACCACGCCGGCGGAAGCCAGGATATTGCCCTGGCAGGCGAAGCCCGAGCCGGTGACCGAGCCGGCGTGCTCGAAGCAGTCCTGGCCGGTGTGCGAGGCCGCGTGCCCGCGCAGGTCGACCAGGCCGACCTGGCGGTCCTCGCGCCGCTCGTCGCCGCCGAGCAGCCGCTGCATGGCGGCCTCCGGCTCCAGACCCTGGGCCAGCAGGTCGAGTCCCTGGGGCCCGAAAGCGACGTTGGCGAACGCCTGGGTCGCCACCGCGCCGACGTCGCCACGCGCGAATGCGACCATCGCGCCGACCGCGAGGAACTTGGACTGCACCGCCACGCCGGCCTCGCCGGTGGCGGGGTCGGCGGCCACGATCGAGAAAGTGGACGGCCTGCTCATCAGCGCGATGGTACAGGGCTGGCCGTGACCATCCGGATCAAAGGGGGCTGCAGGCGCACATCCGACCACTTTAGGATTGGCTGGACATCATGGGCCGGGGGGTTTGACATGGCGAGCATCGAGGAGGTCGCGCGCGCGGCGCGCGTGTCGATAACGACCGTCTCGCATGTGTTCTCCGGCAAGCGGCCGGTGGCGGCGGAGACGCGGCGCCGCGTCCTCGCCGCGGCCGAGCGGCTGGGCTACCGACCGCACCGGGCGGCCAGGGGGCTGGCGACCGGCCGGACCATGACCATCGGCCTGCACTTTCCCTTCGGGATGGACTCGTTCGTGCTGGACCCTTACTTCCCGGCGCTGCTCGAGGGGCTGTCGGCCGTGGCGGCGGAGGCCGGCTACGGGTTCCTGCTGATCGGCGCGTCGCAGGGGGCGAGATTCCCGCTGCGCCTGGCGCTCAAGCAGCGGCGCTTCGACGGCGTGATCATGGCAAACCCAGCCAGGGACAACCCGCTCATCCCGATGCTTCTCGGGCACGGCACCCCGCTGGTGACCATCGGCAGGTACCTGGGGTCCAACCAGGTGCCCTGGGTCGACAGCGACCAGCGCGCCAGCATCTCCCAGGTCATGACGCACCTGGAGGAGCAGGGCTACGAGCGGCCGGCGCTGATCTCGCTGCGGAGCACCTTCTCCTATGACCAGGACTTGGAGGAGAGCTTCGAGAGGGAGGTGCGGGCGCGCGGCGGCGAGGTGTCGATCATGCGCGCCGGCGACCTCACCGAGGAGCAGGGTTTCCTGCTGGCCCTGCGCCTGCTGAGCCAGAGGCGGCCGCCGGATGCCATCGTGGTCTCCGCCGACCGCCTGGCGATCGGCGTGCTCCGCGCCGCCGGCCAGCTTGGCCTGCGGGTCCCGCGGGACCTCGGGGTCACCGGTATGGACGACAGCGTGCTGGCCCGCCAGTCGCACCCGCCGCTCACCAGCATCAGGCTGGGGCCGCACCTGCTCGGTGAGACCGCGGTCGAGTCGCTGCTCGCCATCGTGGAGCGCGCCGAGGTGCCCGAGAACCGCATCCTCCCCACCGAGCTGGTTCCCCGCGCCTCGACCCGGCGCAGCCGCCGCCGTCCGGCGGGGGCCTGAGCTAACCCTGGACGAGCTGCCAGGAGCGGACGCCCTTGCCGCGGTCGAGGATGACGAGCGCGCCGCGCAGCACGCCACCGCCGTAATCGCTGCCGGGATTGAGGACGAACGAGCGGCCCAGCCGCTGCACGCCGGGGGACTCGTGGATGTGCCCGTGCAGGCCGAGCAGCGGCTGGTAGCGCTCGATCAGGCGGCGGACCGCGCGGCTGCCCACCGGGCCGGTGACGACCTGACCGCCCTGGGTGACGGGCCGGAATTGGTCGTCCAGCCTCGCGGCCTGGTCCAGGTGGGTGCCGTGGGGCGGGCAGTGCAGGTTGAACACGGCATGCTCCGGGTCCTCGAGCTTGCCCGCCAGCGCCTCGACCCTGGCGCCCAGGTCGTCGTCGTCCAGCTCCCTCGGACTGTCCCAGGGGGTGCGGTTGGAGTAGCCAAACGAGATCATCTCGAAGCCGCCGGGCAGCTCGACCACCTGCTCCTCGACGTAGCGCAGCCAGTTGCCGGCGAGCAGGCCCGCCAGCTCGGGATGGTCGTCGTTGCCGAGCATCACGAAGCCAGGTATCCGCGCCTCCTCTAGGCGCTGCTCGGCCAGCTCCAGCCAGGAGCGGACACTCTGCCGCATCGCCGCGGGAAACAGCTCGCTGGCGACCAGGTCGGGGCGCTCGTCGTAGACGCGCTTCTCGTCGGGGTCCATGACGACGTCGTAGCGGCCCGAGGCGCGGACCTGGGCGCGGACGCGCTCCAGCTCCTCGCCAGGGGCCAGCTCGAGCATGCGTCCGTGCACCTCGACCACGTACCTGTTTTCGGAGAGCCGGACGATCGGCACCACGATCTTGCCGGCGATGTCGCCGCCGAAGACCAACGCGTCGACCCGGTAGAACCGGGCGGCGTTGAGCCACTTGCGGAAGCAGCGGTCGGAGCCGTGGATGTCGCTGGCGTAGAACAGCCGGCAGCGCCGGTCGCTGTCGCTTGGTCTGGACCTGAGGCGCATGGGCCTATGATCGCACGGCCGCCGTGCCGCGGCCGAGGACGGTAGCCTCCCATCGGGGACGTGCCGGTGGGGGCCTGAGCGGGAGGCGTCGATGGCCGAGCGGACTGCGGCGGTGATCTTCGACCTGGACGGCGTGCTGATCGACTCCGAGCCGGTCTGGGAGGAGGTGCGACGCGAGTACGTCGCCACGCACCACGGGCGATGGCAGCCGGACAGCCAGAGCCGCATGATGGGCATGAGCACCCCCGAGTGGGCCGCCTACCTGTCCGGCGAGCTGGGCGTGGAGCGGCCGCCCGATACCGTCGCGCGCGAGGTGGTCGAGCTGGTGGGCGAGCGCTATGGCGAGCGGCCGCCGCTGCTGCCCGGCGCGGTGGAGGCGGTGCGGCGCCTGGCGGCGCGCTGGCCGCTCGGGCTGGCCAGCTCCTCGCCGCCGCGGCTGATCGACCTGGTCCTCGGCCTGGCCGGCCTGGACGGATTGTTCAAGGTGCGGGTCTCCACCGAGGAAGTCGGGCGCGGCAAGCCGGCGCCAGACGTCTACCTGGAGGCCGCGGCACGCCTCGGCGAGCCGCCCGTGGCCTGCGTCGCGGTGGAGGATTCCAGCAACGGGGTGCGCTCGGCGAGGGCCGCGGGCATGCGGGTCATCGCGGTGCCGCGGGAGCGCTACCCGCTCACCGCCGACGCAAAGGCCGCCGCGAGCGTGGTGCTCCCGAGCCTGGACGAGCTGACGGTCGCAGTGGTCGAGGGCGCGGGCTGATAGAGCCCGGAACCGTCCAGCGCGCGGCCATACTACCGTGGGCGAGTAGTCCCGCCCGTCGTCGTGGGTTGCGGGTTGCGCCTCGGGCCGGCCCTTTTGGGCACCGGCGTTGCGTCAGGCACCCATCTTCTTCCAGAAGTAGTAGTCGGCGGTGTATGGGACCTCGGCCACAGCACCCGCCGTTGCCGCGTTGCATGTCCGAGCGGGCGGGGCCAGGCCGCCGGTGGTCGCGATCCGTTGGATGTAGGTCGTGGCCACGAGCCGGTCGCCGTCAGGGCCAGCGGCCGTCGAAGCAGCCGACAGCAGCAGCCATGGAATGGCGCTGGCATCGACGGTGACGGAGTCCACGAGCCGGCCCACGACCCTGCTGCCATCCATGGCCTGCCACGTTGGCCCGCCGAAATGGGTGATGATGAGCTTGCCGTGGTCGTCGAACAGATTCGCCCGGGGCGCGACAAACCCCCAGACGAAGCCGCTCGAGGTGGCATTGCAGGAGTAAATCTGGACGCCGACCCCGTGACCGATCAGAAAGACCTTGTTGCCGTCAGGAACCTCGATTTTGCTCGGAACCATCGGCGGCGGCGGTCCGGCCTGGGCCACCTGCGTCAGCGACAACACCGCCGCGGCAGCGACGATCCCCGCGAGCAGCAGGCGGTTGAAACCGATGAAACACCTCATGGAGTTACCCCCCCCCGAATGCAGTTACCCCCCCGAATGCAGTTACCCCCCCGAATGCAGTTACCCCGACTGTTTGGTTCGAGCCCGAGCGTTTCGCTGGTGTGCCCGTGGTGCTCGAGCACCGCCGGCAGCCGGGCTCGGCCCAAGGACGGTCCTCGGCCGGTTGCTTGACCCGTTCGCCGGATTCGCCATCCACCCCGCTTCATGGTCGGCCCCTTTTGCTGCGGGGCGCCCGCTCGTCTCCCGAGCTTGGCCATGCGCTGCTTGGCCATGCGCTGCTTGGCGCGTTGCGCCGCCGGGCCCGGCGGCCCTCCTAGCTTGCGCCTTGCGCAGGTGAAACATCAATGCCCGCTGGTGGCTCAGGCCTGACCGTCGCGATTCAGATGGTCGCCTCCTTTGACGTTTCACAGCCTATTGCGCAAAGGAGGACGAGCATGCCACCAACGGTTCCTGATGTCTTGGGAGCGTGCCGCCGCTCCAGGACGCGATCAGGAGCGTCCAGGTCAAGCACGTCCCGGCGCAACCGGGTCAAGCATGTTCTCCGGCAGGCGAGACCCAAATCCCAAATCCCAATTACATGCAAACCAATGACCGGGCAGGCTCTGCTTCACGACGTGTGGCGATCACCTGGCCGTTACCCCTTGGTCCCTGGTTGACCACAAACTTGTACGAATCATATTAGACGTTGACTTGAATCTTGGTCTGAAGGCTTGCAGGTCAGAGCGGGTTCGACGCGAATATGGGCAGGTCAAACAGGTCTTGACGCGGACAGCAGAAGCCGATAGCAGTTACGTACCGAAGGACCTCGCTCTTCACATGACCAGATCAATTTCCAGGTGCGGCGACGTGATGGCTACCCAGCAACCATCCCACACGGTGGCCGTAGCGTTTCGGCAAGCATCGCGAGCAGCTCCAGCATCAAGGCCACGGGAGCCGGCAAAATGCTCAGCTTAAAGGCGGTCAAACTCCGGAGAACCGGGGGCTTGCCTGTCTGCCCAACCCCTCCACGCCAACGCGGCCATCGGTGGTGCCGCGCCCCACCGCTTGGCCGGCCCGGTACGCCCGCTCGCCGACCGGGGTCGGCGAGTCGACCACGGAAAGGAGAATGATGCGACGCGCAGCAGCAACCCTTGCCCTCGCGCTCGCGCTGCTGGTTGCGATGGCCACCGCGGCCTTCGCTGACAGCCCCCACTTCCTGTTCGCCAACGCCAGCGTCAGCACCAGCACCGGCGCCCTCGACGTCAACTTCAAGGAGGCCGGGCTGGGCACCACCGTGACCACCGAGCAGGTCACCCTGACGGTGGCCACCGCCACCGCCGTCTACCAGTGCTTCAACAACGGCGGCAACCACCCCAAGGCCGGCAA